>CAYVEH010000067.1:0-8341 GCA_964450585.1 uncultured Ornithinimicrobium sp. | reverse complement strand
GAGTTCTCCAGCTACTACGGCCGCGGCGTCATCAAGCCCGTCCCGTGGCGACACGAGATCCCGGCCTACCTGTTCGTCGGTGGGGTGGCGGCCGGATCGGGGATCCTCGCGGCCGGTGCCGCGGCCACCGGGCGGGAGGTGCTGCGCCGCAACAGCCGGCTCACGGCGATGACGGCCGTGGCGGCCAGCGGCGGGTTGCTGGTGGCCGACCTGGGCCGCCCCGAGCGCTTCCTCAACATGATGCGCACGGTCAAGCTCACCTCACCGATGTCGGTCGGCACCTGGATCCTCTCCGGGTATGCCGCCTTCGCCGGCGTGACGACCGCCTCCGAGGTCGCCCGCCTGCTGCCACTGCCCGAGCGCGGCGTCGTCGGGGTCCTGGCGCGCCTGCTCGACACGGTCGACCCTCCCGCGACGGCCGGGCAGGCGCTGTTCGCGCCGCCGCTGGCTGCCTACACCGCGGTCCTGCTGTCGGACACGGTGACCCCGGTGTGGTTCGAGGCCCGCCGCCACCTGCCGTTCGTCTTCGTCGGGTCGGCCGCACTGGCGTCGGCCGGGATCCAGCTCGTGCTCACGCCGACCGCGCAGGCCGGCCCGGCGCGGCGGTTCGCTCTGCTGGGCGTGGTCACCGACCTGGTGGCGATGCACCGACTCGAGGAGCACCTCAGCGAGCAGGAGCTCGACGAGCCGCTGCGCACCGGCCACGGCAGCGCCAAACTCCGGCTGGCCAAGGCCCTGACGGTCGCCGGGGGCCTAGGGTCCATGCTCGCCGGGCGCAGCAGGGCCGTGGCGGTCGGCTCCGGCCTGGCGTTGGCCGCCGCCTCGGCACTGACGCGCTTCGGCGTCGTGGAGGCGGGGATCGAGTCCGCCAAGGACCCGAGCTACACCGTCGGACCGCAGAAGCGTCGACTCCGCGAGCGCCAGGAGCGCGGCCAGGTCCACGACAGCACGGTCACCGTGCGGTGAGACGATCGATGCAGACGATCGACCGAGGGCGTCGCCGCGGTGGCCTCGGCACTCACGGCCGGTTGGTATCACAGTGATACCATTCATCGCATGGCGATGACCCTGCGACTGTCCCCGGAGGATGAGCGCGCGCTGGCTGCCCTCGCGGAGGCCGAGGGCGTGAGCAAGCAGGAGGCGACCCTCCGCGCCATCCGCGAGGCGGCCGCGCGGCGTGGCCACGAGGCGCGGGTCCAGCAGCTGTCAGCAGCCGCCCGACAGCGCTACGCGGACCTGCTGGACCGGTTGGGCCGCTAGCGGGTGGACTACCTGACCACCGAGGATCTGCTGGCGCTGAGCGCGGATCTCGGCGTCGGACCGATCAAGGACGTTGGCCTCCTGGACTCTGCTGCCCACCGCCCACAGGCCACCGTCCTGGGACGTGACGCCTATCCCAGCCTCGACCTCAAGGCTGCTGCCCTGCTGGAGTTAGTGCTCATCAACCACCCGCTGGTCGACGGCAACAAGCGCCTGGGCTGGCTGGCGGTGGTGGTCTTCTACGGGTTGAACGAGGTCGACCTGCAGGCCCCGGACGACGACGCCTATGCCCTGGTGATCTCGGTTGCGAGCGGAGCGACCGACCACCAGTCCGCCGCCCGACACCTGGCACAGTGGCACTGAGGGCCGCGCCAGGGGCGTGACCCGCGGGTTCAGTCGACGAGGAAGGACTCTGCTCGGGCTCGCAGGGTCGCTGCGTGCCGTGCGACCACACGCCACACCAGTTCGTAGTCCACTGCGCCGTACTCGTGCGCGAGCCGGTGACGCATGCCGATGGCCCGTTGCCACTCCGGGTCGGATGTGTGTCGCGTGAGGACGTCCTCCGGCAGGCGGCGGACCGCCTCCCCAATCTTGAGGTCCAGGGAGTCCGCCGCCAACGTGGGGACGTCCAGGTCCGTGTCACTGTCGTACCAGGCCCGCCCGCGTGCCGCGAGTCGCTCGGCGCGCAGTGACTCAGCTTCGGTCCGAAGCCGTGCCCGGCGCTGTGCTCGCTCAGCTTCACATGCACTGGGGTTCCTGAGTGGGTCGGTCGTCCGACTCATTCGACCTCGACCAGCACGCCCTCCCCAAGCGTGCCGGCCGTCACCAGCTCCCCCACGATCGGCGCACCGGGGATCTCCCCGACCACGAGCAGTCCGCCGGAGGTCTGAGCGTCGGCCAGCAGGAGGAGCTCGTCGTCTGTCACGCCGGGCGCCGCCGACAGGAAGGGACGCACCCACTCCAGGTTGCGGCGCGACCCGCCCGGTACGTGACCGGCGGACAGCGCCTCACGCGCCCCCACGACATACGGCACCGCAGCGGCGTCGACCCGGGCGGCGACGCCGGAGGCGCGGCACATCTTGTAGAGGTGACCCAGCAGCCCGAAACCGGTGACGTCGGTCGCCGCCCGGACCCCGGCGTCGAGGGCGGCGAGGGAGGCGTCCCTGTTCAGCGACGTCATGCTGGCCACCGCCTCGGCACTCACCTCACCGGTGGTCTTGTGCCGGTTGTTGAGCACACCGACGCCGAGGGGCTTGGTCAGTGAGATCGGCAGGCCGGGCTCGGCGGCGTCGTTGCGCATCAGCCGGTCGGCTGGCACCGTCCCGGTGACCGCCATGCCGTACATCGGCTCCGGCCCGTCGATGCTGTGGCCCCCGATCACCGGGCAGCCCGCCTGCGCCGCCACGTCCAGCCCGCCGCGCAGCACCTCGCGGAGCAGCTCGGTCGGCAACGCCTCCCGCGGCCAGGCCACCAGGTTGATCGCCATGACGGGCGTGCCGCCCATCGCGTAGATGTCCGAGAGCGCGTTGGCCGCCGCGATCCGGCCCCAGTCGTAGGCGTCGTCGATCACCGGCGTGAAGAAGTCAGCCGTCGACAGCAGCGCCGTGCCGCCTTCGATCCGCACCGCCGCCGCGTCGTCACCGTCGTCCAGCCCGACGAGCACCTCGACGCTCGGCGCTGGCGGAGTCCACGGCAGGCCCGCCACCAGCTGCTCAAGCTCCCCCGCCGGGATCTTGCACGCGCAGCCCCCGCCGCGCGCGAACTGGGTGAGGCGGATCGTATCCATGACCTCACCGTATGTCGTGCGACTAGGCTGCGAGGCGGAGGCGTCTGGGTTCCTGGTGGGCCCCCCGGTCTTCAACACCGGTGAGGCCGAGCATCTCGGTCTGGCGGGTTCGATTCCCGTCCGCCTCCGCCACTCCTCCCACGGCAGGGGCGGCAGGCGGTGTATGCCGGGCGGCCCGGCAGGAAGGTTCGCGCGAGGATGGACGACGGTCGCCAGGCACGGGTCAAGCGGGTGATTGCGACCGCCGGCCACGTCGACCACGGCAAGTCGACCCTCGTGCGTGCCCTGACAGGTCGCGACCCGGACCGCCTCGCCGCGGAGAAGGCGCGCGGGCTCACCATCGAGCTGGGCTTCGCGTGGACCACGCTGCCCAGCGGCGCGGACGTGGCCCTCGTCGACGTCCCCGGCCACCAGCGCTTCATCGGCACCACCCTGGCCGGGCTCGGCCCCGCCCCCACCGTCCTCTTCGTCGTCGCGGCCGATCAGGGCTGGCAGGCCCAGAGCTCGGAGCACCTGGCGGCCCTGCGTGCGCTGGGGATCACGCACGGACTCCTGGTGCTCACCCGGACAGACCTGGCGGACGCCGACCGCGTGGAGTCCGTCCGGCAGGACTCGTCGGCCCGCCTCACCGCCGCCGGGCTGGAGCTGCCCGCGTGCGCCGTGTCGGCCGTCACCGGGGCCGGGCTGAACGCTCTGCGCACCGCCCTGGACTCGTTGGTCGGCGCACTCCCCGCCCCTGACCCGCACGCCCCGGTGCGCCTGTGGTGCGACCGTTCCTTCACCATCGCGGGTGCCGGCACCGTGGTGACGGGGACGCTCGCGGCCGGCACGGTCCGGACCGGCGACCGGCTGCGCCTGCTCTCCGCCGCGCACTCCCGCGAGGTCGTCGTGCGCGGCCTGCACAGCGAGGACACGCCCCACGAGGAGGTCGGACCTGTGTCCCGGGTGGCGGTCAACCTGCGGCGGACGGAGACCGACGCCGCCGGGCGCGCCTCGGTCCTGCTGACCCCGGGGGCGTATGTCGAGGCACGGGTCATCGACGTATCTCTCGTGCAGGCGGGGGCCGGGCAGGAGACGGACCGGGCCCTGCACGACCCGCGCGGACGCGGCGTGCAGACAGGGGCGACCCTGCCCGACCGGGCCGTCCTGCACGTCGGCACCGCCTCCCCGCCCGTCCGGGTGCGGCCGCTGGACCGGTCGGGTGGGCCGGTCCGCCAGGTGCGCCTCACCATGCCCGAACCCCTGCCATGGCATGTCGGCGACCTGGCCATCCTGCGCGACCCCGGGGACCGCTGCCTGTGGTCGGTGCGGGTCCTAGACGTCGACCCCTTACCGCTGCGCCGACGCGGCGCGGCGATACGGCGCGCCGAGGAACTGGCCGGCCCGGGCTCCCCCAGCGACACCCGCCTGCGCTCCCGCTCCGCCGAGCACCCGCTGGTCCTTGCCCGGCTGGGGCTCCCCGAGCCTGACCTTGCGGAGCGGGTGGGGTCGTGGTGGGTCCACCCGGACGCGCTCGGCCGGTGGCAGGAAGCCCTCGTCCGCACGGTTCGGATCCACCACGCCGACCACCCCCTGACACCCGGCCTACCCGTTGCCGAGGCAGGCCAGGCACTGGGCCTTCCCGACCACCTCCGGACGACCGCAGAGGGGCGTGCGCTCCCCCACGACCTGCCGCCGCTGGCCCCCGACCTCGTCAGACACCTCGCCCGGGTCGCCGGGCTGACGCTGGCAGACGGACGCGTGCGGGCTCCCGACCACGCCGGCCTCGGTGCCGTGGAGTCGGCGGTGGCCGCAGTCGAGCAGCGCCTGCGCGCGACTCCCTTCGCAGCCCCGGAGCGGGACGAACTCCGCGCGCTGGGACTGGGATCAACCGAGCTCGCCGCTGCCGCCAGGGTCGGCAGGCTGCTCCGGCTCCCCGACGACATCGTGCTCCTGCCCGATGCTCCAGCCCGGGCGATGCGGGTGCTCGCCGCGCTCGACCAGCCGTTCACCCTCAGCACGGCTCGTGAGGCCCTCGGGACAACCCGTCGGGTGGCTGTGCCCCTCCTGGAGCACCTCGACCAACGCGGCCGAACCCGCCGCATCGACGGTCAGCGCCGCCAGGTCATCCGCTGAGCCGACGAAAACCTGTTGCACCGGGCCAGGGTGCTGCGCCAGCCTGGCTCATGCACGGCATACGGCCGCGCACGGAACCCGCCGCCAACCGAGCGGCGCCGAGGAGAGGAGAAGACATGTTCACGACTGTCTCAGGTGTGCCCACCACCCACCTTCCCTCTCTCAGGAGTTCACGTGCACGCACAGCGCCAGGACCTCACATCCGGCAGTAACACCCCGCGCCCCGACTCGATCGCCACCGGCGAGAACAGTCGCAGCACCAACGCCGACCCCCACGGCGGCCAGCGCGCCGCCGACATCGATCCCTTCTTCGTCTTCGACTACGTCCCCCTGGACGGACCCGACGACCGACCGGCCGACGGCCCGCGCCACGAAGCTGTCCGCGACGACGGGCCCCGCTTCACCACCTACTGGGACGTGGAGAAGGGCTGCCGCGGCCCCGACCCGCTACCCGACTGGGTGGTGACCGATGCCGGCGCACTCGACACCGAGCTCGGCATCCTCAAGACCGGCAAGGAGGCCGACGTCTTCCTGCTCGAACGCGCCGCCCCCGACGGCACCGGGGTGGTGATGGCGGCCAAGCGCTATCGCGACCTGGACCACCGCAGCTTCCGACGCAGTGCGGCGTACACCGCGGGCCGCACGGTCCGCCGCAGCCGCGACCAGCGCGCCCTGTCCCGCAAGTCCGAGTGGGGCCGCACCGTCGCCGCGAGCCAGTGGGCGGTGGCCGAGTGGGACGCCCTGTGCCGATACTGGTCCGCGGGGCTGCCAGTCCCCTACCCGGTCCAGATCGACGGCACCGAGATCCTCATGGAGCTCATCTCGTATGACGGGGCGCCGGCCCCGCGCCTGTCTCAGGTGAGGCCGGATCCCGAGCTGCTCGAGGAGTATTTTGTCCAGCTCCGCACCGCGATCTCGGTGATGGCCGCCGAGGGCGTCGCCCACGGCGACCTCTCGGCATACAACATCCTCGCCGCCGGCGAGCGGCTGGTCATCATCGACCTGCCCCAGGTCGTGGACCTGGTGGCCAACCCACACGCCACGGAGTTCCTCATGAGGGACTGCCGCAACGTGTGCTCCTGGTTCCGAGCCCGCGGGCTGGACGCCGACCCAGTCGCGCTGTTCGAGGAAGTCGCGCCGGTGTGAGCAACAGTCCGGCCGCACTACTGAGTCGTCTGCGCGGGATACAAAAGGTCCTCTCCCGGACTCACCGGGCAGACCTGCGCCAAGAACTCATTGGATGAACTAATTGTTCCCTCGGCCTCGGCCGCACTTAACTGATCATGGATCCCGCGATCGCCGATGGGGTGCCATTCCTCGGGTGTTGCCAGGAAGGTTTCTCTGGACGGAGGGTCCGCCACGTCGAACCCCCTGGATGTCAGACAGGGGATGAACTCTTTCACCCAGTAATCGTAAAGAACCTCCCATTGCCTCTCGTCGTATGGCTCGAGGTAAATCTCACCAATCGGATACGAAGCGATACACACGTAACGATCAAGCTCGAACTGTTCCTGCTGCGTGCGGTGGATGGAGAATGAGCCATCGGGGTCAATCGACCACCCTTGCTCCACCAAGCAGTCGTCAACCACTGCTTTCGACTCCTCGGGCGACACGGTTCGCACGGGCGTCACGACCGGGGGATCGGTGATCCCAGCGGCTTCAGCAACCGCGGCAAGATTCTCCTCCCAGCTACCGGCCATGTTAGGTGTCGACACACCTTCGCCGTGCGGCTGCATCGCCGAAGTCCCGCATGAGGCTAGCGCGCACACCGCAACAGTGCACCAAAGCAGTGCTGTGAAGCTCGTCCACCGAGGCAATCTCAGCCGTAATAGTCGCACTGCAAGTATGGAGATCATACCTCTCTATCGAGTGTACGACCTTATCTACCATAGGGATTGCTTCTAGTCAAGGTTGAATTCGATCTGCTCGGAGTCGAATGGGTAACGTACCGTCGCCGCGAGCCAGTGGGTGGTGGCCGAGTGGGACGCGCTGTGCCGCTACTGGTCGGCTGGGCTGCCAGTCCCCTACCCGGTCCAGATCGACGGCACCGAGATCCTCATGGAGCTCATCTCGTATGACGGGGCGCCGGCCCCGCGCCTGTCTCAGGTGAGGCCGGATCCCGAGCTGCTCGAGGAGTATTTTGTCCAGCTCCGCACCGCGATCTCGGTGATGGCCGCCGAGGGCGTCGCCCACGGCGACCTCTCGGCATACAACATCCTCGCCGCCGGCGAGCGGCTGGTCATCATCGACCTGCCCCAGGTCGTGGACCTGGTGGCCAACCCACACGCCACGGAGTTCCTCATGAGGGACTGCCGCAACGTGTGCTCCTGGTTCCGAGCCCGCGGGCTGGACGTCGACGCGCAGACCCTCTTCGAGGAGGTCAGGCCGGTCTGACCCGAGGCGCGCGGCGCGGCCCGCGGCACCACCCTGCTTGACTGGACCCATGGCCAGGGGTGCGGGAGTGTTCAGCTATCCCGCCTTTGTCCGCCTGTGGATCTCCGACACCACCAAGTGGCTCGGTGTGTTCACCTCCGGACTGGCGCTGCAACTGCTGCTCATCGAGACGCTCGCTGCTGACCAGGTGGAGCTCGGGCTGGTCAAGTCGGCCCAGTGGTTGCCGATGCTGCTGTTCGGCCTCGTCGCCGGGGTGCTGATCGACCGGGTGCGTCGGCAACCGGTGCTGGTGGTCGGCGACGCGGTCTGCGCCCTGGCCTTCGGCGCCATCGGGGTGCTTGGCCTGCTCGGTCATCTCACGGTGCCGATCGTCGCGGGACTGGTGTTCGTGGCCGGCACGGCCTCGTTGTCGGCGACCGCTGCCCACCAGTCGTTCCTGCCGCGGCTGGTGCCGACCTCTCAGCTGTCCCGGGCCAACGCACGCATCGAGCAGTCGATGACCGCGGCCGAGGCAACCGGGCCGCTGCTCGCCGGGGTCCTGGTGCGCGTGGCCTCAGCCCCCGTGGCGATCCTGGTCAACGCCACCACGTATGCCGTCTCCGCCCTGGTGCTGGCCACGATCCGGGCCGGCGAGCCGGCCCCGGCACGAGTCACCGACCGGCACCTGTGGCGCGAGCTGCGGGAAGGGGCCCGGTGGGTTTACCGCCACTCGACACTGGCGCCGTACGCGGTCGGGCTGCACACCTGGTTCTTCTTCAACTCGGCGGTGATGACCATCCTGGTCTT
>CAYVEH010000066.1:0-13634 GCA_964450585.1 uncultured Ornithinimicrobium sp. | reverse complement strand
GCGTGGCGGGAAGCGGCCCAGACCCACCAGTTGGCGCCGATCTTCCTGGTGGCACCCAGCTCGACCGATGCCAGGCTGGCGATGACCACCGCCGCCTGCCGGGGCTTCGTCTACGCAGCCTCCACCATGGGCGTCACCGGCACCCGCAGCGCCGTGGACTCCGGCGCCCGGGAGCTGGTGACCCGCACCCGCGCGGTGAGCGACCTTCCGGTCTGCGTCGGGCTCGGTGTGTCCAGCCGGGAGCAGGCGGCCGAGGTCGCCGACTATGCCGATGGCGTCATCGTGGGTTCGGCGCTGGTGCGAGCCCTGGGCGAAGGGTATGACACGGGCACCGGGCTGGGCCGGTTGCGGCACCTGACCAGGGAGCTCGCCGAGGGGGTCCGCGCACGATGAGGCAGCCGGCATGAGGGCCCGGTGGCCCAACGCCGTCGGCCTGCTGGCCCGGCTCGCGCTCGGGGGTGTCCTCCTCGTCGCCGGCCTGCTCAAGGTGGGTGACCCGACCGGGTCCATCCAGTCGGTGGTCGCCTACCGGCTCTTCGACTACTCCGTCGCCGAGATGATCGGGCTGATGCTGCCGGTGGTGGAGATCGGACTGGGCGCCTTGTTGATCCTCGGGCTGCTCACCCGCGCTGCCGCGGCGGCGGGGGCCGTGCTGATGCTGGTCTTCATCGCCGGCATCATCTCGGCCTGGGCCCGTGGTCTGGCCATCGACTGCGGGTGCTTCGGCAGCGGTGGCCCGGTCGACCCGTCCGAGACCGCCTACCTGCCCGAGATCCTGCGCGATGCGGCCCTGTTCGCTGCCGGGGCCTGGCTGGTCGTCCGGCCCCGGTCCCTGCTGGCGGTCGATAGTCTGCTGTTCCACCGCCCGCCCTCGCCGCGGCAGGACGCCGCGGCTGCTCGGCATACCCGCTCTGTTGACTCGAAAGGTGCCACCTGATGCCCCGTCCGCCCGCCCCCAAGCTGCCGCCACCACGGACCGGGCCGCCGCCGGTCCTGGTGGGGGCCGTGGTGGCCATGGTCATCGCGATCATCGCGGTGGTGGTGTATGTCGTGCTGCGACCGGACCCGGTCGACTCCGGGACTGACGGCGCCGCGGTCACCGGTGGGGCCAGTTCACCCAGCTCGTTACCCAATGCCGGCGGGATCCGGGTCGGCGAGGCCGGCGATGATGTCCCGCAGGTGCACATCTACGAGGACTTCCAGTGCCCGTGGTGCGGACTGCTGGAGACGGTCTCCGGGGAGGCGTTCACCGAGGCCGCGCTGGCCGGTGACATCCAGCTCACCTACACCCTGATGTCGTTCCTGGACGGCAACCTGGGCAATGACTCCTCGCTGCGCGCGGCGAACGCCGCCCTGTGTGCCGACGATCAGGGGTCCTTCGTGGAATACCACGCAGCGGTCTTCGCCGGCCAGCCGGCGGAGGAAGGCCAGGGGTGGACCAACGAGCAGCTCATCGGGTTCGCCGAGGACGTGGGGGTCAGTGACCTGGAGACCTTCACCCAGTGTCTGCAGGACGGCACGCACAACGACTACGTCACCGACATGCAGACCCGGGCCAACCAGGACGGCATCTCCGGCAGCCCCCGGGTCTTCATCGACGGCGAGCAGCTCAGCAACGAGCAGATGCAGGCGTTGATGAGTGATCCCACCGCGCTGACCGCCATCCTCGCCGAGCAGTGAGCCTGCTGCCGGCGACGCTGCCGAGCCCGGACAGCGCCGTCTGGTGGCTGGGCCCCGTGCCGCTGCGTGCCTACGCGGCGTGCATCCTGCTGGGGATCCTGGCCGCGATCCTGCTGACCCGGCACCGGTTGCGGGCCCGTGGCGGGACCGGGGAGGAGATCTTCGACGTCGCGCCCTGGGCCATCCTGCTGGGCATCGTGGGTGGCCGGCTGTACCACGTCCTGAGCAGCCCGTGGCCCTACTTCGGGCCGGACGGCGACCTGGTTCAGGCGCTGCGGATCTGGGACGGCGGCCTGGGGATCTGGGGCGCCGTGGCACTGGGAGCGGTGGGCGCCTGGATCGGTTGTCGCCGGCACGGGCACTCGTTCCTGGACCTGGCGGATGCGTTGGCGCCCGGGTTGCTGGTTGCCCAGGCCATCGGCCGATGGGGCAACTGGTTCAACAACGAGTTGTACGGGGGCCCGGCCGAGGGCCCGTGGGCGCTCACCATCCATGAGTGGGACCAGGCTGCCGGCCGGGCCGTGACCGGACCGGATGGGCAACCGGTGGTGCTGGGCACCTTTCAGCCGACCTTCCTCTACGAGTCGGTGTGGTGCCTGGTGCTGGCCCTGGGCATCGTGCTGCTGGATCGGCGGGTGCGGCTGCACCGGGGGCAGGCGCTGGCCTGCTACATCGCCGGTTACACCCTCGGCCGGTTCGTGGTGGAGCTGATGCGCACCGACCCGGCCCAGATCATCCTGGGGCAGCGCATCAACGCGTGGGTGAGCCTGCTGGTCTGCGCCGCAGGGGTGATCCTGTGGTGGCTGCAGCGTCGGGCCCCGCTGCGGCCCGGGCCGCAACCGGTGGCTGGCGCACCCGCGGAGTCGACGAACCATCGGCAGGCCAGCAGCACCCCCGGCTGAGGACGCCATAGGCTGGTGGTCATGCGCCGAGCCAAGATCGTCTGCACGTTAGGACCTGCCACCGAGAGCTACGAGGAGATCCGGGCGCTGGTCGGCGCCGGGATGGACGTCGCCCGGATGAACATGTCGCACGGGACCCACGAGGACCACGACCGGCGGTACCACCTGGTGCGGCAGGCGGGCGACGAGATGGAGCACGCGGTGGCCGTGCTGGCGGACCTGCAGGGTCCCAAGATCCGCACCGGCACGTTTGCCGACGGCCCGGTGGAGCTGGCCGCCGGTGACCAGTTCACCATCACCACCCGGGAGGTGCCGGGTGACCGGCACACGGTGGGCACCACCTACGCCGGGCTGGCCCAGGACGTCCAGGTCGGGGACGAGCTGCTGATCGATGACGGCAAGATCCTGCTGACGGTCACCGAGGTCACCGACACCGACGTCATCACCACCGTCGTCGTCGGCGGTGAGGTCTCGGACCACAAGGGCATCAACCTGCCCGGCACGGCGGTCTCGGTGCCGGCGCTCAGTGAGAAGGACGCCGAGGACCTGCGGTGGGCGTTACGGACCCGGGTGGACGTCATCGCCCTGTCCTTCGTGCGCAGCGGGCGGGACGTCGAGGACGTGCACCGCATCATGGACGAGGAGGGCGTGCGGCTGCCGGTCATCGCCAAGATCGAGAAGCCGCAGGCCGTGGACAACCTGGCCGACATCATCGCCGCCTTCGACGGGATCATGGTCGCCCGTGGCGACCTGGGCGTGGAGTTGCCGTTGGAGGAAGTGCCCCTGGTGCAGAAACGCGCCATCGAGATCGCCCGGCGCAACGCCAAGCCGGTCATCGTGGCCACCCAGGTGCTGGAGTCGATGATCACCAACCCCCGCCCCACCCGGGCGGAGGCCAGCGACTGCGCCAACGCGGTGCTCGACGGTACCGACGCCATCATGCTGTCGGGGGAGACCAGCGTCGGTGCCTGGCCCATCAAGGCGGTGGAGACGATGGCCACCATCATCGAGAACACCGAGGAGCACGGGATGGAGCGGATCGTCCCGTTGGGCACCAAACCCCGCACCACCGGCGGGGCGGTCACCAAGGCGGCCGCGGAGATCGCCGAGCTGCTCGACATCCGCTACATGGTCACCTTCACCCAGACCGGCGACTCGGCCCGACGGATGGCCCGGTTGCGCAGCACCACCCCGGTGCTGGCGTTCACCCCGGAGCCGGCGACCCGGTCCCAACTGGCGCTGACCTGGGGGGTGGAGACCTTCCTCAGCGAGATGGTCCAACACACCGACGAGATGGTGATGCAGGTGGACGAGCTGCTGCTGGACCAGAACCGCTGCGGGGAGGGAGAGCTGATCGTCATCGTGGCCGGCTCTCCGCCGGGCACCCCCGGCTCGACGAATGCCCTACGGCTGCACCGGGTGGGTGACGCGGTGCATGGCCGGGCCCCGGCCTATCAGCGCCTGCTGGACCGGTAGACTGCGGCTGGCAGACCCGCCCGTGCGAACTGATCGACCGCTGGGTGGTCTTGGTCTGAGGTTGCGACCGGTATGCTGTGCCGGTCCCCCTGCCGGGGTGGTGGAATGGCAGACACGGAGCACTCAAAATGCTCTGCCCGAAAGGGCGTGCGGGTTCGAGTCCCGCTCCCGGCACCACGACCTCCCGTGTCGCATCATGGAATCCATCGTGCCGACCAGGTTGCTTCACGGATCCGGTCAGGTGCCTCTCAGGTCGACGGGTTAGTCTTTTCCGGTGAGCACGCCAGAGCGCCCTGTCCCGCGCCCACCGAAGAAGCCGGAACCGGACCCCACTCCCACGGAGTCTGTCGAGCCGGAGACTGCTGAGGCAGCCCCCGTACGCATCTTGGTGGCCGAGGACGAGGCATTAATCCGCCTGGACCTGGCCGAGATGCTCGCCGAGGCTGGCTACGACGTCGTCGGGCAGGCCGCCAACGGCGAGGAGGCCATCGAGCAGGCCCGCAAGCTCCAGCCCGACCTGGTGGTCATGGACGTCAAGATGCCGGGCATGGACGGCATCAGCGCCGCGGAGGTGCTGGGCCGGGAGAGCCTGGCACCCGTGGTGATGCTGACCGCGTTCAGCGACAAGGCACTGGTGGAGCGGGCCCGGGACGCCGGCGTGATGGCCTATGTCGTCAAGCCGTTCACCGCCAACGACGTGCTCCCGGCGATCGACATCGCCCGCTCCCGCTGGCAGGAGCGCCAGGCACTGGAAGCCGAGGTCGCTGACCTCACTGAGCGGTTCGAGACCCGCAAACGCCTCGACCGAGCCAAGGGCCTGCTGCAGCAGCAGCTCAAGCTGACCGAGGCGGAGGCCTTCCGGTGGATCCAGAAGGCAGCGATGGATCGCCGGCTGTCGATGCGTGAGGTGGCGGACGCCGTCATCTCGGGGATGCCGGCCAAGTAGCCACCATCAACTGAGCGTCGCCACCAGCCACGTCAGCAGGGGAGCGACGGCCAGCGCGGGCAGCAGGTCGCCCACCGGCACGTCCCGGAGGCGGAGCAGGCGCACCGCGATGCCGATCAGCAGCAGGCCACCCACGACGCTGAGGGCAGCGATGTGCGCCTCGGGCACCAGTGAGCCGAGCAGCATACCGATCAGGGTCAGGATCCCCTGCACCACCAGCACGGAGACCGCCGAGAAGGCCACGCCCAACCCGAAGGAGGAGGCGAAGGCCAGCGAGGCGAAACCGTCCAGCACCGACTTGAGCGCCAGTTGTTCGATGCCCCGCCCCAGCCCGTCGTTGAGCGACCCCAGGATGGTCAGCGGTCCGACGCAGAAGAGCAGCGAGGCGGTGAGCCAACCCTCGATGAACCGCTCCCGCGCGGAGAGCGGGGGCGGGTGGTCGTGACCTTCGCCGTCGACCCGGCTGGCGATCGGCGCGGCGGCGGACTCGACGGGTGCATCGAGGGCAGCGACCCGGGGCGTGCGGGCCACGACGGCCTGCTGGACTCTCCCGGCCAGGGCCGTCACCCGGTCCTCGATGCGCAGCAACGAGCCGATAATGCCGCCCAACAGCATGGCGCCCAACACGATCATGACCGGCGCCTCCGGTCCGACGGCAGCCACCAGGGCCGGTGCGGTGATATCCCACAGCGACATCACCGCCATCAGGATCACTACCAGCCCCAGACAGTCGGTGACCACCGACCGGGTGTGCTCGGATAGGCGGTGCCCGAAGAGCATGCCCAGCACCGACCCGAGCAGGATGGTGCCGATGTTCAGAGCAGTGCCGGCACCGGGAAAGAGATCCACCCACGGACTGTATGCCGACCGGCCAGGCGGCGACTCCGGCAGGGTGTGCCGACCCGCCTGGGAGCGACACCGGCAGGGTGTGCCGACCCGCCCGGCGCGGGCTCAGGCCCCCGGCGGCCGGTCGCGCAGCTGACAGGTGAGTCGGGCAGTAGCGACCCGGGCACCGTCCTGGTCGCTGATCACGATCTCGTAGCTAGCCACCGAGCGACCCAGGCTCAACGGGGTCGCCAGGCCGGTGACATACCCGTCACGCACCGCTCGGTGATGGGTGATGTTGAGGTCCACCCCGACGGCGATGCGCTGCGGCCCGGCGTGCACCGCGGAGGCGACAGACCCCAGGGTCTCGGCGAGCACCGCTGAGGCACCGCCGTGCAGCAGGCCGTAGGGCTGGGTGTTGCCCGCCACCGGCATCCGTCCCTCGGTGCGGTCAGCCTCAGCGTGGGTGACCTCGATCTCCATCCGCTGCAACAGAGTGCCGACCCCCAGCTCGGGTCGGGATCGGGATCGCTCAGTGTCGGTCATGGGTTCTAGGGTGTCATGCGTGAGTCGACTGTTGCTGCTGGATGGACATTCCCTGGCCTACCGGGCCTTCTTCGCTCTCCCGGTGGAGAACTTCTCGACCACGACGGGGCAACACACCAACGCCGTCTTCGGCTTCACCTCCATGCTCATCAATGTGATGCGCGACGAGGCGCCGACGCATGTCGCCGTCGCCTTTGACGTTTCCCGGCAGACGTTCCGGAGCCAGGACTATGCGGAGTACAAGGCCGGCCGCTCCGCGACTCCCTCGGAGTTTCAGGGTCAGATCCCGATCATCCGGGAGGTTCTCGAGGCGCTGCGGATCCCGTCGTTGGAGCTGGACGGCTACGAGGCCGATGACATTCTGGCGACGTTGACCACCCAGGCCCGGGAAGCCGGCATGGAGGTGCTGGTCTGCACCGGCGATCGGGATGCGTATCAGCTGGTGGGCGACCAGGTGACGGTGCTGTACCCGCGCAAGGGCGTCTCGGACTTGGTCCGGATGACGCCGGCGGCCGTCACCGAGAAGTACGGCGTCGGTCCCGAGCGGTACTCCGATCTGGCCGCGCTGGTCGGGGAGGCCTCCGACAACCTGCCCGGGGTGCCCGGGGTGGGCCCGAAGACCGCCGCCAAGTGGATCACCCAGTACGGCGACCTCACGGGCATCGTCAGCCACGCCGACCAGATCAGCGGCAAGGCCGGGCAGTCGCTGCGTGACCACCTGGACGGGGTGCTGCGCAACCGCCGCCTCAACCAGTTGGTGGGGGACCTGGCCCTGCCGCTGGGGCTGGACGATCTGGAGCGCCGGGTCTGGGACCGCGAGGAGATCCACACCGTCTTCGACCGCCTCGAGTTCCGGGTGCTGCGCGACCGGCTCTTCGACTACCTGGACCCGGTGGAGGACGAGGCCGAGGAGGGGATCGAGGTCGAGGGGGCCCGGGTGGCGCCGGCCGAGCTGGCGGACTGGCTGGCCCAGCACGCACCGCCGGGCACCCGCACCGGGGTCCACATCACCGGCACCTGGGCCCGAGGGGCCGGCGATGCCAGCAGCCTGGCGCTGGCCACCGCCGAGGCCGCCGGCTATGTGGTGCTCGCCGACCTCGATGAGGCGGCAGAGAGTGCGTTGGCCGCCTGGTTGGCCAACCCGGACGTGCTCAAGGTGCTCCACGACGCCAAGGGTCCGTTGCACGCCTTGACCTCACGGGGACTACCCGTCGCCGGGGTGGTCAGCGACACCGCACTGGCCGCGTACCTGGTCCGACCCGACCAGCGCTCCTATGACCTGGCCGACCTGGTGCTGCGCTATCTCAAGCGTGAGCTGCGCGCTGCCGAGGAGCCCTCGGAGCAGGGGCTGCTCGACCTCGACCTCGGCGAGGACGACGCGACCCTCCGCTCCGCGTTGGTCCACGCCCGGGCCGTGCTGGACCTCTCCGAGGTGCTGGACCAGGAGGTCGCTGACGTGCAGGGCACTGCCCTGCTGGCCGACATCGAGTTGCCGCTGGTCGGCGTGCTGAGCCGGATGGAACGGGTCGGCATCGGCGTCGACCTGAGGGCGCTGGAGCGTCTGGAGGGGGAGTTCGGCGACGCGATGGCCCGGGCTCAGCAGGAGGCCTGGGACGCGATCGGGGACGACACCGTCAACCTCGGCTCACCCAAGCAGCTGCAGACAGTGCTCTTTGACACGCTGGGATTGCCCAAGACGCGCCGGACCAAGACCGGGTACACCACTGACGCGGACGCACTGGCCGGGTTGTATGCCCAGACCGAGCACCCATTCCTGGAGGCACTGTTACGCCACCGCGACACCTCGCGGCTGCGCGTCACGGCCGAGGGGCTGATCCGGTCGGTCTCCGATGACGGGCGGATCCACACCACGTACCAGCAGACCATCGCCGCCACCGGCCGGCTCAGCTCCACGGACCCGAACCTGCAGAACATCCCGATCCGTACCGAGGAGGGTCGACGGATTCGCGAGGCCTTTGTCGTTGGCGAGGGGTTCGACGCCCTGCTGTCGGCGGACTACAGCCAGATCGAGATGCGGATCATGGCGCACCTGTCGCAGGACGCCGGGCTGATCGAGGCCTTCCGCACGGGGGAGGACCTGCACCGTTTCGTCGGCTCCCGGGTCTTCGATGTTGAGCCCGCGGACGTCACCTCCGAGATGCGGGCCAAGGTCAAGGCGATGAGTTACGGACTGGCCTACGGGTTGTCCGCCTTCGGGTTGTCCAAGCAGCTCGGTATCTCCACGAGCGAGGCCAACGGGTTGATGGAGGAGTACTTTGCCCGTTTCGGCGGCGTCCGCGACTACCTGCGCGATGTGGTAGCCGAGGCCCGCGGCACCGGGTTTACCGAGACCATGCTGGGCCGTCGGCGGTACCTGCCCGACCTCAACTCCGACAATCGTCAGCGGCGACAGATGGCAGAGCGGATGGCGCTGAACGCCCCGATTCAGGGCTCCGCGGCGGACATCATCAAGGTCGCCATGCTGCGGGTCGAGGAGGCGTTGCTCGCGCAACAGTTGCGTAGCCGCATGTTGCTCCAGGTGCATGATGAGTTAGTGCTCGAAGTGCCTGCGGGGGAGCGCTCCCAGGTGGAGGAGCTGGTGCGCCGCGAGATGGGAGCCGCGGTGGAGTTGCAGGTGCCGCTGGACGTGAGCCTCGGGTGGGGCCGGAGTTGGCACGAGGCCGCGCACTGAGGCTGCTGGAGCGGAAAGCGCTACTGGCAGGTCACACTTCGGACACGTCTGGCCGGATGTGGTTCGCTGAGCCGCTCCGGTGTGATTAACTCCCGACCAGCGATCCGAAGGAGGACCCGTGCGCGCCCGCGTGACATCCCTGTTCGCGGCGCTGCTCCTGACCGTGATGCTGGTTCCAGGTGCAGCTGCCGTGGGCGCAACTGACAGCCCGCCGGCAACGGCCGTGGGCTCGGCCGTCCTGCCTCAGGGCGACACCGCCGAAACCACCAGCCCTGCTGATGAGGCTCAGACCACCAGCCCTGCCGACAGTGCGGAGGCGACCGCTGAGCCCGGGGACAGCCAAGAGGCCGCCGAGTCGCTGCGCGGCAGCATCAGAGGGCCGGACCGGGAGCCGATCCCCGGGCTCACCATCACGGTGACCCAGGACGGCACCGAGGTCGGCACCGGAACCACCGATGACCGGGGTCAGTGGGAGGTGCCGCTGCCGGGGCCGGGTGCCTACACGGTGTCGCTGGACCCCGCAGAGCTCCCCGAGGGTGTGGCGCCGGCCCAGGAGGGCGGGGAGACCGTGGACGGCGTCATCGTTCGCCCGGGTGCCAAGCAGGGGGTGATCTTCCAGCTCGCTGCCGCCGGCGGAGATGACGGTGGCGGGGCGGCCACCGCGGGCGGCAGTACCTTCGTAGACCGGTTCCTGCAGCTGACCGTCGAGGGGATCAAGTTCGGAGCCATCATCGCGATCACGGCGGTCGGGCTGTCCCTGGTCTTCGGCACGACCCGCCTGATCAACTTTGCGCATGGCGAGTTCGTCACCTTCGGTGCGGTCATGGCCTACTTCCTCTCCGTCAGCCCCATCGACCTGCCGCTGGTGGTGGCCGGCCTGTTGGCCATGGGGTTGACCGCGCTGTTGGCCGGAGCGGTGGACCTGACCGTCTTCCGGCCGATGCGGCGCAAGAGCGCCGGCATGATTCAGCAGTTCATCGTGGCCATCGGCCTGGCCCTGGTGGTCCGCCACGTGCTGCTGGTCTTCTTCGGCTCGCGCCGCAAGGGCTACGACCAGTACAACCTGCAGACAGCGCTCGACTTCGGTCTCTTCCGCATCACGCCACGAGACCTGGTGGTCACCATCCTGGCATTCGTGATCATGGGTCTGGTCGCGTTTATGCTGCAACGCACCCGGATCGGCAAAGCCATGCGTGCGGTGAACGACAATGTGGATCTGGCCTCGGCCTCCGGCATCAATGTGCAGCGGGTGGTGCTCACGGTCTGGGTCGTGGGCGGTGCCCTGGCAGGGCTCGGCGGCGTGATGTTCGGGTTGACGCAGACGGTCTTCACCAATATGGGCTTCCAGCTGCTGCTGCTGATGTTCGCGGCCGTGATCCTGGGCGGTCTGGGCAATGCCTACGGTGCCATGCTCGGTGCCCTGGTCATCGGGTTGGTCGCGCAGTACTCCACCCTGTGGTTCCCGTCGTCCCTGCAGAACATGTGGGCACTGCTGGTCATGATCCTCGTCCTGCTGTTCCGCCCACAAGGCATCCTCGGCCGCCGCGAGCGAGTGGGCTGAGGGGAGAGAGACCATGGATCTACTCAGTGTTCTCAGCAACGCCATCCGTGGCGCACTCGGCCCGGAGGCGGCCATCTACGCGCTGGCTGCCGTCGGGCTGAACATGCACTTTGGCTACACCGGGCTGCTCAACTTCGGCCAGGTGGGCTTCATGCTCGTGGGGGCCTACGGCACCGCGGTCCCAGTGGTCGCCTGGGGCCTGCCGCTGTGGGCAGGGATTCTCATCGGCATTGCCTGTGCGGTGGTGCTCGCGCTCCTGCTGGGTGTCCCCACCCTGCGCTTGCGCGGTGACTACCTGGCGATCGCGACCATCGCTGCTGCCGAGGTGCTGCGGTACGTCTACCGCTCCGAGTGGGCCGAGCCGCTCACTGGTGGTGTCTTCGGCATCACGCAGTTCGCCAACGACTTCTACGACTTGAACCCGTACACCACTCGCCTCAATCTTGGCTGGCTCAGCTTCTCTGCCGATGCCCTGTGGGTGATGACCGTCGGTT
This sequence comes from uncultured Ornithinimicrobium sp., assembly GCA_964450585.1. Taxonomy (GTDB): domain Bacteria; phylum Actinomycetota; class Actinomycetes; order Actinomycetales; family Dermatophilaceae; genus Ornithinicoccus. The sequence goes on along the minus strand of CAYVEH010000066.1, from coordinate 2,512 downwards.
GGGGAGCGACGCTGCTCGCGTGTGGCTTGGTCGCCTTGCTGATCCACTCACCATGGGGCCGCGTGCTGCGGTCAGTCCGGGAAGATGAGCAGGCGGCCCGCAGCCTGGGCAAGAACATCTTCAACTACAAGATGCAGAGCCTGATCCTGGGCGGTGTGCTGGGTGCGTTGGCCGGGTCGCTGATGGCCATCAACACGCAGGCATTGACCCCGGACGTCTTCATGCCGATCCTGACGTTCTACCTGTGGACGATCATGATCCTGGGCGGCGCCAGTCGGATCATGGGGCCGGTGGTGGGCGCCATCGTCTTCTGGTTCCTGCTGACCTCCCTCGACGCCCTGCTGCGTCAGATCATCGGTGATGGTCTGATCGGCCTCGAGAGCAGCGACGTGGGTGCGATCCGGTTCGCCGCCGTCGGGTTGGGCCTGATGCTGCTGATGATGTTCCGCCCAGCAGGGCTGCTGGGCAACCAGAAGGAGTTGCGACTCGATGTCCGATGACCCTGAGCAGCGTGAACTCGAGCCCGACGTGCTGGCCGAGCGTGGCGAGCTCGTCGACGCCGAGCAGGAGCTGGAGGAGCAGAGTCTCTCCGTGGGCGCCCGTCGCGCGGCCGAGGCGTTGACCGGTGTCTCCCCGGAGCCAGGGGTGGCCAAACCCGACGCCATCCTCGTCGCGGACGGTGTGGTGCGGCAGTTCGGCGGACTCACCGCCGTCGACGTTGAACACCTCGAGGTGCAGCGCGGCACGATCACCGCGCTGATCGGCCCCAACGGAGCTGGAAAGTCCACCTTCTTCAACGTGGTCAGCGGGTTCGACTCGCCCACCCATGGCACCTGGGCCTTCAACGGCAGCGACATCAGTCGGATGGCCGCCCACAAGATCGCCCAACGCGGCATGGTGCGGACCTTCCAACTCACCAAGGCGCTGATGCGGCTGACCACGCTGGAGAACGTCATGCTCGGCGCCACGCACCAGGCGGGGGAGAGCCTGTGGCGGGCTCCCCTGCGCTTCCTGTGGCGGGACCAGGAGCGGGAGAACACCCTGCGCGCCGAGGAGTTGTTGGAGCGGTTCAACCTGGCGCACATGCGCGATGAGTTTGCCGGCACCATGTCCGGTGGGCAGCGCAAGCTGTTGGAGATGGCCCGGGCCCTGATGGTGCAGCCTGATCTGGTGATGCTGGATGAGCCCATGGCCGGGGTGAACCCAGCGTTGACCCAGTCCCTGCTCGGGCACATCCAGGCACTCCGCGACGAGGGCGTGACGATCATCCTGGTCGAGCACGACATGGACGTCATCATGTCCATCAGTGATTGGGTCGTCTGCTTCGCCGAGGGCCAGGTCATCGCCGAGGGGCGCCCGGACGATATCCGCCGCAACAAGGCCGTGATCGATGCCTACCTCGGAGCCCGGCGGGGACTGAAGGAGGAGGAGCAGTGAGCCCTGAGACAACCACCCAGCAGCCACTGCTGTCGTGCACGGACCTGGTCTCCGGCTACATCCCAGAGGTCAACATCCTCAACGGATGCAGCGTCTTCGTGGACCGCGGGGAACTGGTCGGCATCATCGGCCCCAACGGAGCCGGCAAATCCACCCTCATCAAGACCCTCTTCGGTCTGGTGCCGGTCCGCTCCGGCGTCGTCACCCTCCGCGACGAGGACATCACCTCGGCTCCCGCACACCGGTTGGTGGCCACCGGCGTCGGATACGTGCCGCAGAACAACAACGTCTTCCCCTCGCTGACGGTCGAGGAGAACCTCGAGATGGGCATGTTCGTCCGTCCCAAGGAGTTCAGCGAGCGCTTCGCGAAGGTGAGCGAACTCTTCTCACTGCTGGCCGATCGGCGCCGACAGAAGGCGGGGTCGTTGTCCGGTGGTGAGCGTCAGGTCGTGGCGATGGGACGCGCTCTCATGACAGACCCCCAGGTGCTCTTCCTGGACGAGCCGTCCGCTGGCCTCTCGCCGTTGATGCAGGACAGCGTCTTCGAGGCGGTCACCACGATCAACGAGTCCGGAGTCTCCATCCTCATGGTGGAACAGAACGCACGGCAGTGCCTGGAGATCTCCGACCGCGCGTACGTGCTCGACCAGGGCAAGGACGCCTACACCGGGACCGGTGAGGAGTTGGCCAACGACCCGAAGGTCATCGAGCTCTACCTGGGAACACTGGCCAACATCGAGGACTAACTGATGCGGGTTGCGACGACCCTGGCGGCCGTCGGGGCACGTGCGAGACCTTCATCGCAGCACCCTGGGTGTGGGGCAGCTCTGACAAGCTGACCTGAGCCATCAGATCCGAGCGGACGTGCGAGAGGGGCGATTCGAGTCGCGCCCGACTTCCTGCCCAAGATCTGCCCGGTGAGGCCGGGGGATGAGGTGTTCCCTGGCGGCGCCGGGTCGTCGCCACCGCGAGGCGCGCTGGGCACCGGATCGCTAGGCGGCGGCCCGACACCAGCAAGCTGTCGGCCCGGCTCCCTGCGGGAACCGGGCCGACAGACCTGTTGCTGCGCGGAGAT
>CAYVEH010000065.1:11631-13655 GCA_964450585.1 uncultured Ornithinimicrobium sp. | reverse complement strand
GTCAGGGGGTGTAGCCCAGGTTGGGCGCCAGCCAGCGCTCGGCCTCCTCCAGCGTCCAGCCCTTACGAGCGGCGTAGTCCTTGACCTGGTCGCGGTCCAGTTTGCCGACCGCGAAGTAGACCGACTCCGGGTGGGACAGGTAGAGCCCGGAGACTGCCGAGGTGGGCGTCATCGCGCAGTGGTCGGTCAACTCGATGCCGGCCTCACCGGCCTGCAGCAACCGGAACAGGGTGCGCTTCTCGGTGTGGTCCGGCTGGGCGGGGTAGCCAGGGGCCGGGCGGATGCCGGCGTAGCGCTCCCGGATCAGGTCGGTGACCGCCAGCTCCTCGTCGGGGGCGTACCCCCACAGGTCGGTGCGCACCCACCGGTGCAGCCACTCCGCAAACGCCTCGGCCAGACGGTCAGACAGCGCCTGGGCCAGGATCGCGGAGTAGTCGTCCAGCTCCTCCTTGAACGCCATCGCCAACTCGTGCCCGCCGTGCACGCCCACGGCGAACCCGCCGATGTGGTCACCCTCGGGGGCCACGAAGTCGGCCAGCGCGGCATACCGGTTGCTCCGCTGCTTCTGCTGACGCAAGGTGTGCAGCACCGTGGTGCTGCCGTCCGGCTCGGTCACCTCGATGTCATCCTGCCCCAACCGGCGCGCCGGCCACAGCGCCACCACACCGCGCGGAGTCAGCAGCTGCTCATCCAGAATCCGTTGCAGCAGCGCCTGACCGTCGGCGAACAGGGCGCGGGCCTGCTCACCCTGGCGGGGGTCGTCCAGCAGCCGGGGGTAGGTGCCGCGCAACTCCCAGGCGGAGAAGAACGGGGTCCAGTCGATGATCTCGACCAGTTCCTGCAGCGTCGGCTCGACCAGCTGGCGCCCCAACCGGCGGGGAGCCGGCTGGCCCGGGGCGGTGACCGCGCGGGTGTCCGCCCGGGCGGTGGCCAGGTCCACCAGGGTGACCTTCTTGTCGCCGTGCCGCTGGCGCAGCTCGGTGAACTGCTGGCTCACCCGCGCAGCCAGGTCGGCCTCGCGGTTGATCGCGTCCCCGGCCACCCCGACCGCGCGGCTGGCATCGGTCACGTGCGCGACCGTGCCCCGGTAGGCCGGGTCGATCTTCACCGCGGTGTGTGCCGCGCTGGTGGTCGCCCCGCCGATCAGCAACGGCGTGGTCATCTCCCGCCGGCTCATCTCGGTGGCCACCCCGACCATCTCATCCAGGCTCGGGGTGATCAGCCCGGAGACTCCGACCACATCGGCCCCCCACTCGGCGGCGGTGTCCAGCAGGGTCTCGGCCGGCACCATCACCCCCAGGTCCCGCACGTCATACCCGTTGCAGGACAGCACCACCCCGACGATGTTCTTGCCGATGTCGTGCACATCACCCTTGACGGTGCACAGCAGGATCTTCCCCTTGGAGTGACCCCCGGTTTCCGCGGCCGCCGCCTGCAGGTAGGGCGTCAGGTGCGCCACCGCGCGCTTCATCACCCGGGCGGACTTGACCACCTGCGGCAGGAACATCTGGCCGCTGCCGAACAGGTCGCCGACCACGTCCATGCCGTCCATCAACGGCCCCTCGATCACCTGCAGCGCCGAGCCGAGCTCCTGGTAGGCCTCCTCGGCGTCCTCCACGGCGAAGTCGGCGATGCCGTGCACCAGCGCGTGCCGCAGCCGTTCGGCGACCGGCTCCTCCCGCCACGCCGCCTTCTCAGGGGCACCCCCGCCGCCGGAGGAGGTGCCCTTGTAGCGCTCGGCCAGCTCCAGCAGCCGGTCGGCGGCGTCCTCGCGCCGCGCCAGGATGACGTCCTCGACGGCCTCGCGCAGCTCCGGCTCGATCTCCTCGTAGATGCCCAGCATCCCGGCGTTGACGATGCCCATGTCCAGCCCCGCCTCGATGGCGTGGAACAGGAAGACCGCGTGCATCGCCTCACGGACCGTGTTGTTGCCACGGAAACTGAACGAGACGTTGCTGATGCCGCCGCTGACCAGCGCCCCGGGCAGGTTCTCCTTGATCCAGCGGGTCGCCTCGATGAAGTCG
>CAYVEH010000065.1:5776-11531 GCA_964450585.1 uncultured Ornithinimicrobium sp. | reverse complement strand
GAGATGCTGTTGACCACGCCTCGACCCTGCAGGCAACGGAGCCCGGCCTCGAGCACCTCCCAGCGGGAGGAGTCGATCATCACCGGCACCCGGGAGATGTCGGGCTCCCCGGCCAGCAGGTTGAGGAAGTGCGTCATCGCGGCGACCCCGTCGAGCATGCCCTCGTCGAGGTTGACGTCGATCAGCTGGGCCCCGGCTTCGACCTGCTGCCGGGCGATCTGCACACAGGTGTCCCAGTCGCCCTCGGCGACGGCCTTCTTGAACCGCGGGGAGCCGGTGATGTTGGTGCGCTCACCGACGTTGACGAAGTTGGTCTGCGGGGTCACCGTGAATGGCTCGAGGCCGGACAGGCGCAGGTATGCCGACTGCTGGGCCGGGTGGCGCGGCCTCACCCCGCGCACCGCCTCGGCGATCGCGACGATGTGCTCGGGGGTCGTGCCGCAACAGCCGCCGACGATGTTGACCATGCCCTCGCGGGCGTAGTCACCCAGCACCTGGGCCATCTGCTCCGGGGTCTCGTCATAGCCGCCGAAGGCGTTCGGCAGGCCCGCGTTGGGGTGCACCGAGACCAGCCGCTGCGTGGCGCCGGCGACCTCCCGTAGGTGCGGCCGCAGCGCTGCCGGGCCCAACGCACAGTTCAGCCCCACCGAGATCAGCTCCAGGTGCTCGGTCTCCAGGGCGGTGGAGACCACGAACGCCTCCGGCGTCTGCCCGGACAGCGTCCGCCCCGAGGCGTCGGTGATGGTGCCGGAGAGCATCACCGGCACCCGCTGCCCGCGCTCCCGGCCGACGGTGTCGGCGGCCCGCAGCGCCGCCTTGGCGTTGAGCGTGTCAAAGACCGTCTCGATCAGCAGCAGGTCGGCCCCGCCGGCCAGCAGCGCCCGGGCCTGGTCGGCATACGCCTCGTGCAGCTCGGTGTAGGTGATGGCCCGGAACTCGGGACGCTCCACGTCCGGGGAGAGGGAGGCGGTCCGGTTCGTGGGCCCCATCGCCCCGGCCACCCAACGGGGCCGGCCGTCGGCGGCGGTGGCCTCGTCAGCCACCTCCCGGGCCAACCGCGCCGCCGCCCGGTTCAGCTCCGGCACCAGCTCCTCGGTCCCGTAGTCGGCCTGGGCGATGGCGGTGGAGGTGAACGTGTTGGTGGTGGCGATGTCGGCGCCAGCCTGGAAGTATCGCCGGTGCACATCGCGAACGAGGTCGGGACGGGTCACCTGCAGCAGGTCGAAGTTGCCGCGATAACTGCGCGTCGGGTCAGCCTCCGGGAAGCGGAAATCGTCCTCGGAGAGCTCGAACTGCTGGAGCAGCGAGCCCCAGGCGCCGTCCAGGACCAGGATGCGCTCGCGAGCCACGGAGCAAAGATCGGCAGCGGTTGTCGCTGGGGTGGTCATAGTCACCTCTCGTGCCACGGCTGTGGACTTCCAACCCGGTCGGGTTGGGCCTGGGGACGGCACCATCGAGGATAGTCGAGAGACGATTGCAACATTTGACCCCGGTAGCGGCGTCATTGCGGATGTGAGGAACAGGAGAGGCGGATGAGGCTCTTCGGTCGCTCGGCCGAGCAGGGCGAGATCGAGGCCTACGTCGAGGGCGCGATGCCCCGGCTGGTGGGCCTGGCCTACGCCATGACGGGGTCGAAGGCCGACGCCGAGGACCTCGTGCAGGACACCCTGGCCACGGTGATCACCAAATGGTCCCGGGTGTCCGCGGCCGAGAACATCGACGCCTATGTGCGCCGCACCATGGTCAACACGCTGATCTCCAAGAAGCGGCGTCGGTGGACCACGGAGGTGGTCTCGCACGAGGCGGTCACCGACGACCGGTCACAACCTGCCAGCGCTGGGGTCGCGCAGCAGGTCACCGACCGGGACGCCGTGCTCGGGCTGCTGCGGGAGCTCCCCGATCGGCAACGGGCCGTGATGGCCCTGCGCTACTACGAGGACCTCCCGGATGCGCAGATCGCGCACGCGCTGGGCTGTTCTGAGCAGGCCGTGCGGAGCGCGGCGCACAACGCGATGAAGACGCTTCGCCGGCTGTTGCCGGCACGGGAAGGGCAGGGGGTTGGCTGATGGTCCCGACACGAGAGGGCCCACACCGCGATGAGGACATCTCGCAGCTGCTGCGGGGGGCACTGGGCAACACCGATTTCGACTATGAGGCCCTGGTCAGCGGGGCACACCAGCGCGCCGGGCGCATCCGGCGGCGCCGGGCGATCGCGACCGGCGCGGCCGTGGCGGTGCTCGGGCCGGCCCTGGTGGGCGGGGCGGCGTTGGTGCTGCCGGACCTGCTGCCGGCCGGGACCCAGAGCCCGGTGGTGGTGGCGCCGGCGGCCACGACCGACACCCACACGCCCAGCGCTACGCCGCTGACCCATGACGCGGTGCAGACGCAGAGCCCGGCGGTGCAGGACCCGCCGTGGCAGGAGTCGGCCCCGCCGATGCCGGAGGGCGGCCCCGAGCCGGAGAACGAGGACCTGCCGAACGCCTGGACGATCCCGGATGCCCGCCCCACCGGGGTGGCCGCGCTGGAGGAGCTGGGCGCACCGCAGTTGTGGATGAACTACCCGCGGGTGGCCCCGGTGATGGGCATGATGGTCTGCGACCCACCGCGTGTGGGTGGGGCCGAGCCGGTCGCCGGGCAGAGCGGGGACTTTTTCACCGACGGTGCCGACCTGCAGATCTCGTACACCGTCACCGGGTGGCAGGACAGCCTGGCGGCCCGTGACGGGCTGCTCGAGGACGGTGACCTGCTGTGCCGTTGGGACCTGGACCCTGGTGAGCCGCAGCCGTTCCCCGGCCACGAGGGCGATGCGGACTACCTGGTGTTCAGCCCGGAGGGCTCCGAGTTGTCGGCGGCGGTGGTGCGCCAGGGGGACTACCTGGTGGCGGTGACCGTCCAGGACGACTCGACCGGTGGCGGAGCCGAGGACCCGGGGGCGCAACTGGCCGCCGAGATCGCCGCCAAGTCGGCCGAGAACCTGGCGGCGCTGGACCCGGCGCACGGGCGGGACTGAGCGCGGATGTTTTCTGACCAGACGGATGAACAGCGGATCGCCGACCAGGTGCGGGCGGCGGTTGGTGCCGAGAGCTTCGACTATGCGGCGCTGGCGGCGGGGGTGCACCAGCGGGCCGGGCGGATCCGCCGGCGGCGGGCCGTGGCCCGGGGTGCGGCGGTCGCCGTGCTCGGTCCGGCGCTGGTCGGTGGCTCGGCGTTACTGCTGCCGGACCTGATGCCCGGGGCGCTGGAGGGCACGGTGAGCCCACCAGCGTCCTCCGTCTCCGGGCCGTCGGCCAGCCTGGCCCAGGACGGGCCGCAGGAGCCGGCGCTGCAGTCTGCTCCGGCCACCGCGGCTGCCGAGCAGCAGGAGCCCTCCGGCAGCGCGGTGCAGGACCCGCCGTGGCAGCAGGGCAGCCCGCCGCTGCCGGCGGGCGGCGTGGACGATGCGCATTCCGGCAACGCCTGGCAGATCCCGGACGCCCGCCCCACCGGGATTGGCTACCTGGACGCCTTCGGGGCCCCGGAGTTGGGGCTGGTAGACGCCCAGACGGTGCCGGTGTCCGGGGTCATGATCTGCGACGCCGGTCAGCAGCAGTCCACCCCACCGCTGCGGCCGGTAGCCGGGCAGAGCTGGATGTACTTCCATGAGGACAGCTTCGAGGCGGGCACGGTGAGTCTGCAGGTCACCGGCTGGGAGGACAGCAGCCAGGCCCGGGACGCCCTCAGTGACGGGACGATGACCTACTGCGTGCGGGACGGCCAGTGGCAGCCGCTCAGCTGGGCCGGTCACGAGGGCGACCAGGACCGCCTGCTCTACCAGACCACCATCGAGGGGATCGACTACACCTTCGCGGTCGTGCGGCAGGGGGACTACCTGATCGGTGTCAGCGTCACCGGGGTCACCGGGGACGACAACGCGGCGGTCGCGACGGAGATCGCCAGCAAGACAGCCGACAACCTGGCAGCGCTGGACCCGGCCCACGGCCGCGACTGACAGACTCAGGGGCGTGAGCCTGTCTGACGTCACCGCCACCTACCGGCTGCAGCTGCACGCCGGATTCACCCTGCAGGACGCCCGTGAGGTGGTGTCCTACCTGGCCGACCTCGGCGTCTCCCACGTGTACCTGTCCCCGGTGCTCACCGCGGTGCCCGGCAGTGCCCACGGCTATGACGTCATCGACCACGAGCAGATCGATCCCGAACTCGGCGGTAGGCAGGCGCTGGAGGCGCTGGCCACCGACTGCCACGGCGCTGGCCTGGGGGTGGTCGTGGACATCGTGCCCAACCACATGGCGCTGACCGCTCCGCAGTGGGCCAGCGCGCCCGTCTGGGAGGTGCTGCGCGGCGGCCGCCAGTCGGCAGCCGCGCACTGGTTCGACATCGACTGGGATCAGTTGGGTGGCCGCCTCGGGCTGCCGATCCTTGGTGCCCCGTTGCCTGAGGTGCTGGCTGCCGGGGAGCTGGTGCTGGACGTCGGCCGACCAGAGGAGGGCCCAGCAGCCGGGCAACCAGTCATCCGCTACTACGACCACGTCCTCCCGGTGGCCGAGGTGGAGCACACCGGCGCCACACCGCAGCCGCCGATGGGCCTCGACGGACCCTCCGCCGAGGTGGCCGAGGTGCTCCGGCGGCAGCACTACGTGCTCTCCTCCTGGCGCGAGGCCGACACCACCCTGAACTACCGCCGCTTCTTCGAGGTGGACTCGCTGATCGCGGTCCGGGTGGAGGAGCCCGACGTCTTCGAACAGACCCACCGGCTGCTGCTGGACCTGCACCACCGGGGCGTCATCGACGGGTTCCGGGTGGACCATCCCGACGGGCTGGCCGACCCCGAGGAGTATCTGCGCCGGCTCACCCGGCAGTGTCGGGCCGGCACCCCGATCTGGGTGGAGAAGATCCTGGAGGGCGCCGAGCGGCTGCCGGAGGACTGGGAGTGCGCCGGCACCACCGGCTATGAGGCACACGCGGCGCTGCAGCAGGCGCTGGTCCCCACCCGCACCACCGAGGCCGTGGCGGCGGCCTGGGAACAGGTCGGCGGCCAGCCCCGGCTTCCGACCGTCGTCACGCACGCCAAGCAGCTGGTCGTCGACACGCTGCTTACCCCGGAGACCGGGCGGCTGCTGCGCACCGCCACCCTGGTCCTGCCAGCTCGTGAGCCCGCCGACCTGCAGGCGGCCCTGCGGGCCCTGCTCGTCGCGATGGACGTCTATCGCGCCTACGTGCGGCCCGGTCGCCAGAGCGCCCCGGCCTCCATCGAGCGGTTGCAGGCGGCGGTGGCCCGCGCAGCCGGCAGCCCGGATGCCGACGCCGCGACCGTGCAGGCGCTGGGGGAGGTGCTGCTCACCCCTGAGGCATCCCACGACCCGGTGGCGGCCCGGGACCTGGCCGTCCGGTTCCAGCAGGTCACCGGCCCGGTGATGGCCAAGGGCATCGAGGACACCGCGTTCTATCGGTGGCACCGCCTGGTGGCGCGCAACGAGGTCGGCGCCGACCCGGCTGCACCTCCGGGCACACAGGCCCTGCTGGCCTGGGCAGACCACCAGGTGGCGCACCACCCGCTGGGGATGACCACCCTGTCCACCCACGACACCAAGCGCAGCGAGGATGTGCGGGCCCGGCTGCTGGCCGTGGCTGCCGATGCCGAGGCGTGGCACAGCTGCACGCGGGCGGCCGTGGCAGCCGCCGCCGGGCACGGGCTGGACGGGCCGACCGCCCACCTGCTGTGGCAGACGCTCGTCGGGGCGGACGGAGCGGCCAGCGA
>CAYVEH010000065.1:0-5676 GCA_964450585.1 uncultured Ornithinimicrobium sp. | reverse complement strand
CGACCGCCCACCTGCTGTGGCAGACGCTCGTCGGGGCGGACGGAGCGGCCAGCGAGGGCCTGGCGCTGGATGCCGAGCGACTGACGGACTACCTGCGCAAGGCGATGCGGGAGAGCAAGGAGCACACCACCTGGGTCGCCACCGACCAGGCTTATGAGGACCGGGTGCTGGCACTGGCCCGCGCCACGCTCGCTGCGGAGGAGGGCGCGCTGGCCACAGCGATCCGGCAGGCGGTCGCGGACAGTGCCGGCCGGATCCGCGCCCTCACCCTGGCGCAGAAACTGCTGCAGCTGGCATTGCCGGGGGTCCCGGACACCTACCAGGGCACCGAGCTGGTGGACCTCTCGCTGGTCGACCCGGACAACCGTCGACCGGTCGACTTCGCCGACCGGCGCCAGCGCCTGGCCCGCCTGGACGGCGGGGCGGCCCCGCAGGACCTGTCTGATGAGAAACTGCTGGTCACCGCCACGGCGCTGCGGTTGCGGCGGGAGCGGCCGGCCAGTTTCGCCGGGGACCTCACCCTGCTGGAGGTGGGGGAGGAGCTGCTGGCCTACCAGCGCAACGGGGACGTGCTGGTGCTGGCGACCCGGGCACCGGCCGCCGACGGCACCGTCCCCGACCGGCCGATCGAGCTGCCCGCCGGCACCTGGACCGACCGCCTCACCGGAGTCAGCCACACCGGCCCGGTGACCTCCGATGAGGTGCTGGCGAGGCTGCCGGTGGCCCTGCTGGTGCGGTCATGACCCCCCGGCCCGACCAGTACGCCGTCTGGGCACCGTCCGCAGACCGCGTCGAGGTGTTCCTGCCCGACCCCGACACCGGCCCCGGCCAGGGGCCCGGGGCGGGCCACCGGCGTGCGCTGACCCGTGGGGCCCGCCCGGGTTGGTGGACCGCCCCGATCGAACCGACCGACAGCGGCCGCTACGCCTTCTGCCTGGACGGTGGCGACCCGCGGCCCGACCCGCGGTCGCTGTCCCAGCCGGAGGGGGTCCACGCCCCGTCCGCGCTGCTGGACCTGTCGGCATACTCCTGGGCAGATGCCCACTGGCAGGGGCGGGAGCTGGCCGGTTCGGTCCTCTACGAACTGCACGTGGGCACCTTCACCGCCCAGGGGACCTTCGCGGCCGCTGTCGACCACCTCGATCACCTGGTCGACCTGGGCATCACCACCCTCACCCTGCTGCCGGTGGCTGCCTTCCCGGGCCGGCACGGGTGGGGCTACGACGGGGTGGCGCTGTATGCCGTGCACGCACCGTACGGCGGAGCGCGGGGGCTGCAGGAGTTCGTCGATGCCTGCCACCAGCGCGGCCTGGCCGTGCACCTCGACGTGGTCTACAACCACCTGGGGCCCAGCGGCAACTACCTGGGGCAGTTCGGGCCGTACTTCACCGACCGGCACCACACCCCGTGGGGGGAAGCGGTCAACCTGGACGGGCCCGGCAGCGACGAGGTGCGCTCCTTCCTGCTGGACAACGCCCGGATGTGGCTGACCGACTTCCACCTGGACGGGCTGCGGTTGGACGCGGTGCACGCGCTGCACGACGAGCGTGCCGAGCACCTGCTGGAGGAGCTCGCAGCACTGGCCGATCAGGTCAGCGCGGCGACCGGCATACCGCGTCACCTGATCGCCGAGTCGGACCGGAACGACCCGGCCACCGTCAGCCCGCGCGGGCCCGGCGGCGCCGGCGGCCTCGGCCTGGCCGCCCAGTGGGCCGACGACGTCCACCACGCGCTGCACGTGCGGCTCACCGGCGAGACCCAGGGGTACTACGCCGACTTCGCCGACCCCGAGGCGCTGGGCAAGGTGCTCACCGCCACCCCGTTCTTCCACGACGGGACCTACTCCAGCTTCCGGGGTCGACGGCACGGCCGACCCGTCGACCTGGCGACCACCCCGGCGTGGCGCTTCGTGGCCTCCCTGCAGACCCATGACCAGGTCGGCAACCGGGCCACCGGTGACCGCCTGGGCCACAGCCTGACCCCGGGTCAGGCCGCGATCGGGGCAGCCCTGCTGCTGACCGCTCCCTACACCCCGATGCTCTTCATGGGGGAGGAGTGGGGCGCCAGCACCCCGTGGCAGTTCTTCACCGACCATGCCGAGCCGGAGCTCATCGAGGCGATCCGCACCGGCCGGGCCCGCGAGTTCGCCGGGCACGGCTGGGACGCGACTGTGCCGGACCCGCAGGATGTGGCCACCGTGCAGGCCTCACGACTGCGCTGGTCGGAGCGGACCGAGGCGCCGCACGCCCAGCTGCTCGACTGGTACCGCAGGCTGATCCGCCTGCGCCAGGAGCTACCGGACCTGCGGGAGACGCCGTTGACCGAGTCCGTGCTGCGGGCGGACGCCGACGTGCTGCACCTGACCCGGGGCGCGGTGCAGGTGGTGGCCAACCTGGGGGTGGACCACCACCAGGTGAGCCAGCCGGAGCAGCCGGGGGCACGGCATACCGCCGCTGCGTTCGGTGGCGCCCGGGACGCCGGTGACCACCTGGAGCTGCCCGCCCACTCGGTGCTCGTGTTGACCAGCCGGCCCTGAGGTCGGGGCGTCCGCCGGATCCGCCTCGTTCCACGCCGGACGCGTACCCTGGAGCGCGTGAGGTTCCACAAACCGATCCCCCTCCCGCCAGAGTCGATCGATGCCACCACGGCGGCGCCCGACCAGCTCGAGGCAGCGGAGATGGCGCACCGCAGCGCCGCGGTCCTGGTGGACCGCGGCCGAGCCAGCGACGACCCCGAGCTGCTGCAGCGGCTGCTCGAGCTGCCGCGCACCGTCGGTCTGCAGACCCTTGCCGAGGTGTGGTCGGCCCGCCCGGCCCGCACCCTGCCCGGGGCCCTGTGGCGCCTCTACGTCCTGGACGAGTGGGTGCAACGCTCCCCGGGGGCCGTCGCGCAGGCGTTCACCGCCGGGGCCGCGCACGCCGAGGTCTACCGGGTCATCTCGGGGGTGGTCGAGCCGCCGCGACCGGAGGACCTGCAGGAGCTCACCCAACAGATCCTCAACGGCGTCTACGAGGGGGACCTCGATGTGGCGCTGGAGCGGGCCGCCGCCTTCTGTCACGTGACGGCGACCGGGCTGGCGGTGCTGCACGAGGATGAGGAGGAGGCCACCCGCTCCGAGCAACTGCGGCGCGCGGCCCGGCTGCAGGAGACCGCCGCGGATCTGCAGGCCTGCGCCCGGCTGTGGCTGCGCGGCGACCTGCACTGAGCCGGCACACCCCGGCCAGCCCGCCAGCGACCCGCACCGCAACCGGCAGCACCGCTCGCCAGGGGCCGGCTCGGCGCTCCGGGTGCACCGCCCTGGCCTGCAGGTTCACCGGTGCCACCCGGTTCGGGGAACAGATCCGGTCGGGCAGCAGTTAGCCTTGGACGTGTGCCGGGCCGCGGCAGCCCCGGGCTCCAACACTCGCCGCTACGAGCGGCCACGCGCCGAGAGGCGCTCCCGGCCCGGCACATCAAATCTCTGATCACACCGCGGGTGTCGGCTCCGGAATCGCCCGGTGGCCGGCAGCCCAACAGAAGGTTTCAGTTGGCCGCGGCCCGTGCGTAGCATGTGCTCGGCGTCGACGACCCGTCGCGCCGGCCGACGAGCACCGGGAGCTGACGCGTGCGCCTTCGCTTGACCCCCAGGATCGTTCCGCTCACCGAGGCGTTCTCCGGGTTGGGCACCCTGGTGCTGCAGGCCACCCACATCGTGCGGGACACCCTCGGTGTCGACACCGCCCTGCGGCAGGTCGAGCTGGACCGGCTCCGTGCTGTGGCCCAGCAGGCTGAACTGGCCCGCAGCGAGTTGCTCGAGTTGACCCGGGACTCGTTCGTCACCCCGTTCGACCGGGGTGACATCCACCAGCTGGCGACCACCCTGGCTGCCGTCCTGCCGCACCTGGAGCGCGCTGTCGACCTCAGCATCCGCTTCCAGATCGAGGACATCCCGCAACCGGCCGGGCCGCTGATCGACACCCTGGTGCGGATGGCCGAGGTCACCGCGGCCGCGTTGCCCGCGCTGCGCGACCTGAGCGTCCTGGCCGCCTACCCCGCGGAGCTGCGGCGGCTGGCGGTCCGCGCCGACCAGGCGCGACGCGACCTGCTGACCGAGACGCTGACCGACGCCGACGGGCTGCCCTCCGCCCGGCTCTGCCTGGTGCTGCAGGAGGTGACCGCGGCGACCAGCAGCCTGGAGCAGACGGCCACCGTGGTCGAGGGCATCGTCGTCAAGGAGTCCTGAGGGTGGACCTCCCCGTGGCCCTGCTCATCGGGCTGGCGCTCACCTTCGCCTTCACCAACGGCTTTCATGACGCCTCCAACTCGGTGGCCACCGCCATCTCCACCCGGGCGCTCAGCCCACGCCTGGCGATCGGCATGGCCGCCGGGCTGAACCTGGTGGGTGCCTTCCTCGGGGAGGGCATCGCCCGCACCATCAGTGCGGAGATCATCGTCCCGCCCACGGGCCACCAGGGTCTGGTGGTGATCGGGGCTGCCCTGGTGGCAGCGGTGGCCTGGAACCTGCTCACCTGGTGGTGGGGGATGCCGTCCTCCTCCACCCACGCCCTCATCGGTGGTCTGGCCGGCGCCTCCCTGGCCGCCGGCTCCACCGTGCTGTGGGGCGGGGTCTGGCACGAGGTGGTGGTGCCGATGCTGCTGTCACCGGTGGCGGGTCTGCTGGTCGCCTACCTGGGGATGCGGCTGCTGGTCCGGCTGGTCGGCCGGGCGCAACGCCGGGGAGTGCAACGCGACGTGCGTCGGGCCCAGGTCGCCTCCGCGGCCGCCATGGCGCTGGGGCACGGACTGCAGGACGCGGCCAAGACCATGGGCGTGGTGATCCTGGTGCTCACCGTCGCCGGGCACGGGAGCGACCTGCCGTGGCAGGCCATGGTCGCCTCGGCGCTCGCGCTGTCCGCCGGGACGTATGCCGGGGGCTGGCGGATCGTCCGGACGCTGGGTCGGCGGATCATCACCCCGGCCCCGGAGGCGGCCCAGGGCATGGTCGCCGAGACCGCCGCCGCGGGGATCCTGTACCTGGCGGCAGCCGGACAGGCCCCGGTCTCCACGACGCACACGATCACCGCCTCCATCCTGGGTGCCGGCCTCACCGGGCGCCCCTCGGCGCTGCGGTGGAGCGTCGTGCGCCGCATCCTGGTGACCTGGGTGCTCACCGTGCCCGCCGCCGGGCTGGCCGCGGCCGGCTGCGCCCTGGTGCTGGCCCGCTGAGCCTGCCCGGCCCGTGAGGTGGGCCACAGCCGGTGGGACGCAGATTCAAACGTCGTTCACGTGCCGTTCATCCATGACCCCCGATCGGGTCACGTGTGCTCCCTAGCGTGCTGATTGGTTGGCAACGCCGCCAGCACGCCAGATCTGCGGCGCCGCTGCAGCTGCGTGCCACCTCGATAGCTCAGCACAAGAGAGGCAACACCGTGAAGCTGAACCGCTGTGGTTCCACCGTCGCGATCGCGATGGCAGCATCCCTGGTCCTGACCGCCTGCGGCAGCGACGAGGACGGTCAGGAGACCCCCACCGCCGAGGACTCCCCGGCCGCCGAGGGTCAGCAGGAGCCCACCGAGCAGGCCGCCGGCACCAAGGAAGGGCAGGGCGAGGCTCCCGCCGGGGACGGTCTCTCCGGTGACATTGTCGGTGCCGGTGCCTCCTCCCAGGAGTCCGCGGTCACCGCCTGGATCGCCGGCT
>CAYVEH010000064.1:0-13740 GCA_964450585.1 uncultured Ornithinimicrobium sp. | reverse complement strand
CGGATCATGTTCAGCGCCAGCCCGATCGCCTCGGCGCCGCTGGCACACGCACTGACTGGCGTGTGGGCCCCGGCGCGTGCGCCCAGATCCAGCGAGACCGCTGCTGCCGGCCCGTTGGGCATGAGCATCGGCACCGTCAGCGGGAAGACCCGCCGCGGTCCCTTGGTGCGGAGGTTGTCCCACTGGTCCAGCAGGGTCCAGACCCCGCCGATCCCCGAGCCGATGGCGACGGCGAGCCGCTCCGGCTCCACCTCCGGGGTGCCGGCGTGTGCCCAGGCTTCCCGGGAGGCGATCAACGCGTACTGGCCGGCCGGGTCGTTGCGTCGCACCTCGACCTTGGGCAGCACATCCGCGGGGGAGGTGTGCACGGTGGCAGCGAAGGTCACCGGTAGCTCGTACTGGCTGACCCACTCCTGCTCCAGGGTGCGGGCACCCGATGTGCCGGCCTGGATGGCCCGCCAGGTCTCCTCGACGGTGCCTCCGACGGGGCTGGTGGTGCCCAAGCCGGTGACGACAACCCGACGCTCGGGGTTCGTGGACATCTACTGCTCCTCGGGGGATGCTCTGCGGTGGTGTGCGTGCTGGTCAGGGTATGCCGATGGGCCGGCCGGTGCGGTTGGTCGGCTGAGATGGACCGTTGGCTGGGTGGTGGCCCCACCGCCGGCCGGGCTGTGCCGGACCCGGCGGTGGGGGAGCGGGTCAGCCCTGGGCGTTGCTGATGAAGGCGACAGCGTCCTTGACGTGGGTGAGGTTCTTGACCTCGTCGTCGGGGATACGCACGCCGAACTTGTCCTCAGCGTTGACCACGACCTGCATCATGGACAGCGAGTCGATGTCCAGGTCCTCCTGGAAGGACTTGTCCATCTGGACCGCGTCGGCCTCGATGCCGGTCTCCTCGTTGACGATCTCGGCGAGTCCGGCGAGGATCTCTTGCTCGTTCATTGCCATCTGGCGTGCTCCTTCTTCGTGTTCCGTGGGCTGACCCGGGGTACCCGCCGGGCCTCGGGATCCTGTGCGGTCAGGGCAGCACGATGACCTGGGAGGCGTAGACCAGCCCAGCCCCGAACCCGAACTGCAGGGCCAGGCCCCCGTGCGGTGCCTCGCCCTCGTTGAGCATCCGGGCGGTGGCCAGCGGCACTGATGCGGCCGAGGTGTTGCCGGTCTCGGCGATGTCCCGGGCCACCGGCACGTTCTCCGGCAGGCCGATGTGCTTGATCATCGCGTCGGTGATGCGCATGTTGGCCTGGTGCGGGATGAAGGCGTCCAACTGGTCGGCGGTCAGGCCTGCGGCGGCCAGGGTCTTGTCCACGACCGGGGCGATCGAGTACACCGCCCACCGAAAGACCGACTGCCCCTGCATCGCGAAACTGGGCCAGTCCACCGCGCCAGCATCCGGGTCGGTCATCGTGTCCCGCAGCCCGGTCCAGGCTTCCTTCTGCTGGATCTTGTCCCAGTTCTCCCCGTCCGAGCCCCAGATGGTCGGGCCGATCCCGGGGAAGTCGGAGGGGCCGACGACCGCGGCGCCGGCGCCGTCGCCGAAGATAAAGGCGGTGCCGCGGTCGTGCTTGTCGGTGAAGTCGGAGAGTTTCTCCACCCCGACCACCAGCACATAGTCAGCGCTGCCGGCGCGGACCATGTCGTTGGCCAGCGAGATGCCGTAGCAGTAGCCGGCGCAGGCGGCGGAGATGTCGAAGGCGGCCGGGCCGTTGGTGCCCAGCCGGATCGCCAGCAGCGGCGCGGCAGCCGGGGTCTGGAATGGGTGGGTCACCGTGGCCATCAGGACCGCGGAGATCTGGTCCGGGGTGATCCCCGCCATCGCGATGGCGTCCCGGGCGGCGGCCTCGGCCATGTCGATCACGGTCTCGTCGGCGCGGGCGAAGCGACGCTCCCGGATGCCGGAGCGCTGGGTGATCCACTCGTCGCTGGAGTCGATCCAGGTGCAGACCTCCTCATTGGTGACGACCCGCTCGGGGCGGTAGCCACCGACACCGTGGATACGGGCGTGCCGTGGGCCGTCCGGGACGGTGATCTGCGGACGGTCGGCGCGGGACACGGGCTGGGCTGGGCTACTCACGGGGTCTCCTTCTGCGCGGCGGGGTCGGTCTCCGCGGGGGTGCCGTGCTCGCGGATCATGCGGCGGGCGGCCTCAAGGTCGTCCGGAGTCTTCAGGGCCAACAGTTCCACACCCTTCAGGGCGCGCTTGGCCAGGCCGGTGAGGGTGCCGGCCGGTGCCAGCTCGATCAACCCGGTGACGCCCAGCTCGGCGAACGTCTGCATACACTGGTCCCACCGGACCGGGTTGCTCACCTGGCTGACGAGCCGGCTGAGCACCTCCTGGCCGGTGGTGACCAGCTGGCCGTCGGCGTTGGACGCCAGCCGGGTGTGCGGGTCCTGGGTGTCGATCACCCGGGCGTAACGGCTCAACCGGTCCACGGCGCTGCCCATGTGGTGGGTGTGGAAGGCGCCGGCGACCTGCAGCGGCAGCACCCGCGCCCGCGTCGGGGGGTCCTGAAGCAACGCCGCCAGCTGGTCGGTGGTGCCCGCGGCCACCACCTGCCCCGCGCCGTTGATATTCGCCGGCGTCAGCCCGTGCCGCTCCAGCACGCTGGTGACCTCCTGCGGGTCACCGCCCAGCACCGCGCTCATCCCGGTGGGAGTGGCGGCCGCGGCCTCGGCCATCAGCCGGCCGCGCTCGCGCACCAGCACCATGGCCTGCTCCTGGCCGAGCACGCCGGCGGCCGCTGCAGCGGTGAGTTCGCCGACGGAGTGACCGGCCCACAACCCGACCCGAGACCGGTCTGCCGGCTCGGGCAGCAGGCTGGGCAGCACCGTCAGGCCGGCAGCCACCAACAGCGGCTGGGCCACGGCGGTGTCGCGGATGGTGTCGGCATCTGAGGTGGTCCCGTGGGCAACCAGGTCGATCGCAGCCACGGCGGAGAGCCACTGGAGGCGGTCAGCGAAACCATCCAGCTCCAACCAGGGAGCCAGGAAACCGGGAGTCTGGGAGCCCTGTCCGGGCGCGACGATCACGAGCACGGGTCCCACTCTCCCGTCGACAGCCACCTGTCGGCGACATCGTTCTCCACGACATCTCCTCACGAACCTTGTAGGGAACCTACAAGATTAGTCGCGGGTCCCGGTTCGGCGCCACGCCGTCTGGGCGCCCTCGGCGACCCTGCCGTAGGCCAGGGCGACGCGCACCACCCAGGCTTCCCGGGGTCGGGCCAGGTCCAGGTCGATGAGGTCGGCGATCCGACCCAGGCGGTAGCGGACCGTATTGGGGTGGACGAACAGATCCCGCCCGGTGGCCTCCAACCGTCCGCCGGAGTCCAGGTAGGCGGTGGCGGTGGCCAACAACGCAACGTGCTCGTGGAGTGGCCGATAGACCCGGTCGATCAGCAGGCGCCGGGCCGGGCCATCGCCGTTCAGCGCCCGCTCGGCCAGGAGGTCATCGGCGGCCACCGGTCGCGGCGCCTCCGGCCAGGCCGCAGCGGCATCCAACCCGGAGAGGGCCGAGCGGGCCGATCGACCAGCCGCGAACAGGTGCGGCACCAGCGGGCCAACCACCACCGGCCCGGGCCCGAACTGGCCCAGCAGCACGGCGGCGTTGGCCAGCGAGTCAGTGACCCGACCCAGCACCACGATCAACCGGTTGCGCTGCACCGCGATGAGCACCTCCAGCCCATGGCGCGCCGCCGTCGTGCGGATGGCCTCGGCGGCCTCGGCGCTGGTGCGCTGCGGGGTCGTCCCCACCACCACGGCCACGTCGGGCACCTGCTCCCAGCCCAACTCAGCCGCCCGGGACTGCAGGGTGTCGTCCGCCTCACCGCGGACCAGCGCATGCACCACCAGGGACTCCAGGCGCGCGTCCCAGGCACCGCGGGACTCGGCGGCCGAGGCGTAGATCTGTGCTGCCGCGAACGCCACCTCCCGCGAGTACCGCAGCAGCGAGTCGCGCAACCGGTCCTCCTCACCCGGGGCCGCGAGCAACTCCAGATGGGCTTCGACCACGTCGATCGTAGTGCGGACCAGGTCCAGCGTCTGCCGCAGCGTGATGGTGTGGGCCAGCTCGCGCGGTGCGGTCCCGAAGATGTCGGCCGTCACCGGCAGCGAGTGGCCGTCCTGTCGGTGCCAGGTCAGAAACGCACGGATCCCGGCCTGCGCGACCAGCCCCACCCAGGAGCGGTCCTGGGCGGACAGTTCGCGATACCACTGGTGCTCCCGGTCCATGTGCTGGGCCGCCAGGGTGGCGACCGCGCCCACATTGCGTGGGGTGGGCTCCTGCTCGACAGCCGGCTCGCGATCCACCCGCGCACTGTAACCCTCCCGACCGCCACACCGGCCGACTGCCGACTTTGTGCGGGCCACACAAAGCCAGTCCGATGGGCGGCGACGCGCCGCCGAACCCCTGCCAGCGACACGGATCCCGAACGATAGATTGCGGGAATGACTCAGGACCCGATCGTGCCCGACACCAAGGACTGGACGTGGACCCTGCAGCGCGCCTGCCCGGAGTGCGGATTCGATGCCACCCAGGTCACCCCGCAGGATGTTGTGCCCGGGGTCCGGGCCGCGGTCGCACCCTGGGCTGAGGTGCTGGCCGGCGAGGGAGTGACGGAACGGCCGAGCGCGACCACCTGGTCCCCGCTGGAGTACGCCTGTCACGTGCGTGATGTGCTGACGGTCTTCACCGGGCGTTTCGCCCTGGCACAGGAGCAGGACGACCCCACGCTGGCGGACTGGGACCAGGACGCGGCTGCCCTGCAGGAGCGGTATGCCGCGGAGTTGCCGGAGCGGGTGGCCGCTCAGATCCCGGAGCGAGCCGACGAGCTGCTGGAGGTGCTCGACGGCTATGACCGTGCGGACTGGGATCGCCCGATGCGCCGTTCGGACGGCGCACCGTTCACCGGCCTCACCCTGGCCCGCTACCTGTTGCACGACCTGGAGCACCACCTGGATGACGTGGGGGCACGGAGGCCGGGCCCGGCCGCAGATGCCTGAGCCGCTGATCATCGCCCACCGGGGCGCCAGCGGTGATCGGCCCGAGCACACCCTGGCGGCCTATGAGTGCGCTGCTCGAGCCGGCGCGGACTTCCTGGAGCCTGACCTGGTGGTCACTGCCGACGGGCACCTGGTGGCCCGGCACGAGAATGAGATCTCAGCCACGACGGACATCGCTCAGCGAGCAGAGTTCGCGGCCCGCCGCACCACCAAACTCATTGACGGCCGTCCGGTGGCCGGGTGGTTCACCGAGGACCTGACCCTGGCTGAGCTACGCACTCTGCGTTGCCGGGAACGGCTCCCGGAGCTGCGGCCTGGCAACACGGCATACGACGGGCAGTTCCCGGTGCCCACTCTGGCCGAGATCCTGCAGCTGCGGGCCGAGCTGGCCACCGAGTTGGGCCGGGACATCGGGCTCTACCCGGAGCTGAAGCACCCGAGCTACTTCCAGCAGATCGGCCTGCCCCTGCTGGAGCCGCTGTGTACCGCGCTGGCTGCTGCGGGGCTCACCGAGCCGGGGGCACCGCTGTTCGTGCAGTGCTTCGAGATCAGCACCCTGATCGCGCTACGGGAACGCCACCCCGCCGTGCCGCTGATCTTCCTGATGGAGGCCCCCGAGGGCTACCCCGGCACCGGAGCCGACCCGCTCACCCCGCAGGACCTGCGGATGCTGACCCGCTGGGTGGACGGCATCGGGCCGGACAAGCAGTTGGTAATCCCACCCACCGCCGACGGGGCGCTGGGGCAGCCCAGCGCGTTGGTGGAGCAGGCCCATGCCGCGGGACTGGTGGTGCACCCCTGGTCCTTCCGACGGGAGAACGCTTTCCTGCCCACGGACCTGCAGCGTCCCGGGGCCGGTCCGGCCGGCGTGGGGGACCTGGTCAGCGAGATCCGGGCCCACCGCGCTGCCGGGGTGGACGCGGTGTTCACCGACCACACCGACCTGGCGGTGGCCGCCCGCGGCCCCGCCGCTGCGGACGCCTCGTCAGGTCACGGACGGCGCGCCGGCCGCCCGGGAGCCTGACCAGGCGTCGCTGCGGCTGATCAGGCGTCGCCGCCGGCCACCCCGCTGGTGCCGGCGCGCACGTCGTGCAGCTGGTACTTCTCGATGGCCTGCTGCGGGATGTTGGCATCGATCTCGCCGCGGTCAGCGAGCATCTGCAGGGCCTTGACCGCCATCGACGGCCCATCGATGTGGAAGAACCGGCGAGCCGCGGCCCGGGTGTCGGCGAACCCGAACCCATCGGCGCCGAGGGCGTAGAAGTCCTCCGGCACCCACGGGGCGATCTGGTCGTGCACCTGCCGCATCCAGTCGCTGGTGGCGATGACCGGGCCGGTGCCCTCGCTGAGCCGCTGGGTCACATACGGGACCCGACGCTCCTGCTCGGGGTGCAGGAACCGGTCGTCGTCGCAGGCCATCGCCTCCCGCCGCAACTCGGTCCAGGAGGTGACCGACCAGACCTCCGCGCTGACGCCCCAGTCCTGCTCCAGCAGGTCCCGGGCCTCCAGGGCCCAGGGGACGCCGACGCCGGAGGCCAGCAACCGGACGTTCTGGTCGCCGGTGCCACCCGGAGCGATCCGGTGCATACCCTTCAGGATGCCCTCGACATCCACGTCCTCGGGCTCCTTGGGCTGGACCATCGGCTCGTTGTAGACGGTCAGGTAGTACAGCACGTCCTCAGGGTCCTCGCCGTACATCCGCCGAATCCCGTCCTGCACGATGTGGGCGATCTCGTAGGCGTAGGCCGGGTCGTAGGCAACCACTGCCGGGTTGGCGGCAGCCAACAGCAGGCTGTGCCCATCGGCGTGCTGCAGGCCCTCACCGGTCAAGGTGGTCCGCCCGGCGGTGGCGCCGATCATGAAGCCCCGGGCCAACTGGTCCTGCGCGGCATAGATCCCGTCGCCGGCCCGCTGGAAACCGAACATCGAGTAGA
The DNA here is from genome assembly GCA_964450585.1 of uncultured Ornithinimicrobium sp. Lineage (GTDB taxonomy): Bacteria > Actinomycetota > Actinomycetes > Actinomycetales > Dermatophilaceae > Ornithinicoccus. The sequence goes on along the minus strand of CAYVEH010000064.1, from coordinate 6,805 downwards.
AGATGTAGAACGGCACCATCGGCACACCGTGGGTGTCGTAGGAGGTGCCGGCTGCGGTCATCGCCGCGATCGACCCGGCCTCGTTGATCCCCAGGTGCAGCAGTTGTCCCTGCTCGGACTCCTTGTAGGCCAACATCAGCTCGGCATCCACTGAGGTGTAGTTCTGCCCGTGGACGTTGTAGATCTTGGCCGTCGGGAAGAAGCTGTCCATCCCGAAGGTGCGGGCCTCGTCCGGGATGATCGGCACGATGTGCTTGCCGAACTCCTTGTCGCGCATCAGGTCCTTGAAGATGCGCACGAAGGCCATCGTGGTGGCGATCTCCTGCTTGCCCGAACCCTTCTTGCCGACCTTGTAGGCATCGTCCCCGGGCAGCGTGAGCCGCTGGGCCTTCTCCGGCTGCCGCTTGGGCAGCCCACCACCCAGCGCAGCACGCCGTTCCTTCATGTACTGCAGCGTCGGGTCATCATCGGCCGGACGGTAGAACGGCGGGGCGTACGGGTCGCGTTCGATCTCCTCGTCGCTGACCGGGATCTTCAGGCTGTCCCGGAAGGCCTTGAGGTCCTCGACCGTCATCTTCTTCATCTGGTGGGTGGCGTTGCGCCCGGCGAAGTTGGAGCCCAGGCTGTAGCCCTTGATGGTGTGCGCCAGGATGACGGTCGGCTGACCCTTGGTCTCCATCGCCGCGCGGTAGGCGGCATACACCTTGTGATAGTCGTGGCCACCACGCTTCAGTGACCACCAGATCTCCTCATCGGTCCAGTCCTTGACGAGCTCCTTGGTGCGCGGGTCCCGCCCGAAGAAGTGGTCGCGGATGAACCCGCCGTCCTTGGCCCGGTAGGTCTGGTAGTCACCATCGGGGGTGGCGTTCATCAGGTTCACCAGGGCGCCGGAGGGGTCAGCGGCCAACAACCTGTCCCAGCCGCGGCCCCAGATCACCTTGATGACGTTCCAGCCGGCCCCGCGGAAGAAGGACTCCAGCTCCTGGATGATCTTGCCGTTGCCGCGCACCGGGCCGTCGAGCCGCTGCAGGTTGCAGTTGATGACGAACGTCAGGTTGTCCAGCTCGTCGTTGGCCGCCACGTGCAGCAGCCCGCGCGACTCCGGCTCGTCCATCTCCCCGTCCCCGAGGAAGGCCCAGACGTGCTGCTGGCTGGTGTCCTTCAGGCCCCGGTTGTGCAGGTACTTGTTGAACTGGGCCTGGTGGATCGCGTTCATTGGCCCCAGGCCCATGGACACCGTTGGGAACTGCCAGAAGTCCGGCATGCTGCGCGGGTGCGGGTAGGAGGGCAGGGCACGGATCGTGCCGTCGACGATGTGCGACTTCTCCTGCCGGAACCCCTGGAGGTCCTCCTCCTGCAGCCGGCCCTCGAGGAAGGCACGGGCGTACATCCCGGGGGAGGCGTGCCCCTGGAAGAAGATCTGGTCACCACCACCCTCGTGGTCTCGGCCGCGGAAGAAGTGGTTCATCCCGACCTCGTACAGGGTCGCCGCGGAGGCGTAGGTGGAGATGTGGCCACCGACCGAGATCTCCGGACGCTGCGCCCGGTGCACCATCACCGCCGCGTTCCAGCGGATCCAGGCGCGGTAGCGCCGCTCTACGTCCTCATCCCCGGGGAACCACGGCTCCTGCTCGGGGCTGATGGTGTTGACGTAGTCGGTCGTGGTCAGCGAGGGGATCCCCACCTGCGACTCACGGGCCCGCTCCAGCATGCGCAGCATCAGGTAGCGCGCACGGCGACGGCCGCCGGTGTCGATGGCGCCGTCCAGGGAGTCCAGCCACTCCTGGGTCTCCTCCGGGTCGGTGTCCGGGATCTGGCTGGGCAGGCCGTTGACGATGGGGCCTGGCTTGTTGGTTGTCACTGACGTTCCTTCCGATGGGAGCAGCAGTCTCCTGCTGTCATCCTCCCACGCCCGGTACCGTGGATGTATGGCGCTCCCCACCATCACGGGCCGGCCGGTGGCCGCCCGAGTGACTCACGGCATACCAGAAGGTCCCCTCCCCAACGCAGCGCGGCGGCTGCGCCCCCCGGTCGACGGCCAGCGTGTCGCGTCTTGCCTCTGTCTCGGTTCCATAGTGGACTGTGCCCACTATGGCTACTGAAGGGAACCGTCCCTCGGGCGGTGCTGTGACGAGGTTGGGATTTGCACACGATCAGATCGTGCTGGAGTACGGCTACGACGACGACGTCGATGAGTCGTTCCGACAGCAGGTGCAGGACGTGGTGGGCAGTGCCCTGGAGGAGGAGGACTACACCGGAGTGGTCGACGCCGTGCTGCTGTGGTGGCGGGACGGCGACGGTGACCTGACCGATGAGCTCGTGGACTGCCTGGCACTGCTGGAGGACGGCGGGTTCATCGCCCTGGTCACCCCCGGCAGCGGCCGGTCGGACCGGGTCGCCGCCCACGTGGCCCAGGAGGCGTGCGAGACCGCCGGGCTGACCGCCAGCGGCGCCGTCCCCCTCGGGGGCGACGGTGAGTGGCACGCCCAGCGACTGGTGGGGCGGCGATGAGCCTCCCCGCGGCCACGACCGCGGTGCCGGCCGTCGGGCAACCGGCACCCGACTTCACCCTGACGGACCAGACCGGTGCGGTGGTGACGCTCTCGGAGGTGACCAGGGACCGGCACGCGCTGCTGGTGTTCTTCCCGTTCGCCTTCTCCAGTATCTGCACCGGGGAGTTGCTGGAGATCCAGCTCAACGTCGACGAGTTCGTCAACGATCGGGTGAACGTCTACGCGATCTCCTGCGACCCCCGGCACGCGCAGGCGGCGTGGGCGGCGCACGAGGGCTACCGGTTCCCACTGCTGTCCGACTTCTGGCCGCACGGGGCGGTCGCCAGCGACTACGGCGTCTTCGACCGGGAGTCCGGGATGGCGGTGCGCGGCACGTTCGTGGTGAACCCGCAGCAGCAGATCGTCTGGAGCCTGGTCAACGGGCCGGGGGAGCAGCGTGACATCGGCGTGCTGCATGCGGCCGTGAAGGACCTCTGAGTCTCGATTCCGCTCTGGCAGACAAGGGTGGGACACTCCTGTCACCACCGGTGCCTCCCTGGCACGCCCCGTCGACCGTGAGTGAGGTGTTCATGCCCGTCCAGGCCCCAGGTGCCGTCGTGATGATCCGTCCGCACCGGTTCACCCCGAATCCGGACACCGCGGCGGACAATGCCTTCCAGGTGCCGGCTACCGGGGACCCCGACGAGTTGGCCCGGAAGGCTTATCAGGAGGTCACCCGGGCCGCCGAGGTGCTGGAGGGTGCCGGGATCACGGTGCACCTGTTCGACGATGAGGACGCCACCAGGCCCGACAGCGTCTTCCCGAACAACTGGTTCTCCACCCATGCCGGCGGTCGGGTGGCGCTCTACCCGATGTACGCCCCGAGCCGGCGCACCGAGCGTCGCCCGGACATCGTGGAGATGCTCAAGGCGCAGTACCGGGTGCAGGACGTGATCGACTACTCCGGCCTGGAGTACGACAACATCTTCCTGGAGGGCACCGGGGCGATGGTGCTGGACCACCTCTCCCGGGTGGCGTATGCCGCGCGGTCCCGCCGCGCGGACCCGGTCGTGCTGGAGCGGTTCTGCACGGCGTTCGGCTACGAGCCGATGGCCTTCGACGCTGCCGATGAGAACGGCACGCCGGTGTACCACACCAACGTGCTGATGTGCATCGCCTCGGAGTTCGTCCTCATCGGGCTGTCAATGATCACCGACCCACAGCGTCGCCAGGAGGTCGTCCAACGGTTGTCCGGGCGACGGGGGACCCGCCCTGTGCTGGACCTCAGCCCGCAGCAGGTCTATGACTTCGCCGGCAACTCCATCGAGCTGGAGGGCACCGACGGGCAGCGCTTCCTGGCGCTCTCCTCCCGTGCCGCCGCCAGCCTGACCCAGGAGCAGCGCCGGGTCATCGAGCGCAGCTGCACCCTGCTGCCGGTGGACGTGCCCACCATCGAGCTCGCCGGCGGGTCGGTGCGGTGCATGGTGGCCAGCATCCACCTGGACCCCCGCCCGCATATCGGGACCACCTCGGCCAGCGTGGCCCCCGCCCCGCTGGAGGCGGGCAGCACGCACTGACGGGTGGGCCCGGCCGGGCTCGAACCGACGACAACCGCGGTGTAAACGCGGTGCTCTACCAACTGAGCTACAGGCCCCTGCACTCCTGGGCGCACCCGTGGGCACGCCGCTGCGGCGCACCATTGTGCCACCTACGATGGGCGGCGTGACGACAGCCAAGATGCGACCGGATGCCGAGCCGCTCACCCTGGGGGAGGTGGTCGCGGTCCTGGAGCGGTGGTACCCGCCGGACACCGCCCAGTCGTGGGACCGGGTGGGATTGGTCAGCGGTGACCTGGAGCAGCCGGTCCGTCGGATCCACCTGGCTGTCGACCCCACGCTGGCGGTGATCCGGGAGGCGGCCAGCGCGGGCGCGGACCTGATCATCACCCACCACCCGTTGCTGCTGCGTGGCATTCACTCGGTGGCGACCACGACCGCCAAGGGCGCCTCGGTCACCGAGCTGATCGTCAACGACATCGCGCTGTACTGCGCCCACACCAACGCCGATGTGGCGGATCCTGGAGTGGGGCATGCCCTGGCCCGGGCCTGCGGCCTCGATGCCACCGAGGCGCTGGAGATCACCGAGGGGCAGGAGCTGGGGCGGGTCGGTGAGTTGGCCGAGCCGATGAGCCTGGCCGACTTCGCCCACCGGCTGCACGAACAGCTCCCCCCGGCAGCCGGCGGGGTCCGGGTCGCGGGCCCACCGGAGGGCACCGTGCGTCGGGTTGCCGTCTTGGGCGGTGCCGGCGACAGCGCCTTCGCCGCGGTGCGTGGCAGTGCCGCTGACGTCTATGTCACGGCCGACCTGCGCCACCACCCCGCGCTGGAGGCCCGCGAGGAGGCGCACCTGCAGGGCGAGCGGCCCTATCTCATCGATGCCGGGCACTACGCCAGTGAGTGGCTGTGGCTGCCCGGCCTCGCCTCCCGGCTGGTCGCTGAACTGGGTCCGGCGGGGGCTAGGTTGGAGGTTCACGTATCCGAGGTGCGGACCGACCCGTGGGACTTTGTCCTCGGAGCAGCCGGACCAGACCAGACCGAGGGAGACCACGCGTGAGAGCCGACCCCACTCAGCAGCAGCGACTGCTTGACCTGCAGGCCCTCGACACCCGGCTGAGCCAACTGGAGCACCAGCTGCGGACCCTGCCGGAGCACGCGACGATCGAGGAGCTGACGGCCCGGGAGGCCGACTTGGATGCCATGGTGGTCCGCGTCGCCACTGCCCGCAGCGATGTGGCCCGGGAGCTGACCAAGGCCGAGCAGGATGTGCAACTGGTGCGGGACCGTGCCGCTCGCAATCAGCAGCGGCTGGACTCCGGTGCCGGCAGCGCCAAGGACATGCAGGCCATGCAGCACGAGTTGGAGTCTCTCGCCCGTCGGCAAAGCACGCTGGAGGATGAGCAGCTGGAGGTGATGGAGCATGCCGAGGTGCTGGACGGTGAGGTGGCCCGGGCTGAGGCAGACCGAGACGCAGTGAGGGTTGAGCTCAGTGAGGTCACCGCCAGCCGGGACCGCAAGGCGCAGGAGTTGCAGGACGAGCGGGATGAGGCTGCCTCTGGGCGCGACGAGATCGTGGCCGACATCAGCACCGAGCTGGTCACTCTCTATGACCGCATCCGGGCACAGTCGGGCACCGGTGCGGCACCGTTGCTGCAACGTCGCTGCGGCGGCTGCCAGCTCGAGCTGACCCAGGTCGACCTGAGCCGTTTCCGCGCGGCTGAGGCCGACGAGGTGCTGCGCTGCGAGGAGTGCCGCCGGATCCTAGTGCGCACCGACGAGTCCGGCCTGTGAGTATGCCGAGGGGCCGGGGCCGGCACCTCGTCGTCGAGGCCGATGGTGGCTCCCGGGGCAACCCCGGGGCGGCCGGCTACGGTGCGCTGGTGCGGGACGCCGACGGCACGCTGCTCGCCGAGCGCGCCGCGCCGCTGGGGAAGGCTTCCAACAACGTCGCCGAGTACACCGGTCTGATCGAGGGCCTGCGCGCTGCCCTCGACCTTGGCCTGGCCCGGGACGCCACGGTTGAGGTGCGGATGGACTCCAAGCTGGTCGTCGAGCAGATGAGCGGCCGGTGGAAGATCAAGCACGAGGACATGCGTCGCCTGGCGCTGCAGGCCCGCGACCTGGCCCGCCAGATCCAGGCGACCGGCGGACGCGTGAGCTACACCTGGATCCCCCGCGCGGAGAACGCCGACGCCGACGCACTGTCCAATGACGGCATGGACGGGCAGACCGTGCGACGGGACCACATCGAGCCGGTCGCGCCATCTCAGCACCACAACCCTGAGCCCCCCGCCAGCCTGTTCGACCTCGAGCCGGAGCCGGCCGACACGGCCGGGACGGAGCCCCAAGACGCTCAGGAACCGGCCGATGCGGCCCCTGCGGCCGGCCCGCAGCCGGCTCTTCAGCCAACGTTCGGTGAGGTCAAGGCGCCGGTCAGCGACGAGGTCTTCAGCACCGAGACCGACCCGACGCTGGAGGGCTCCTGCCGGCTCATCCTGGTGCGGCATGGTGTCACCGACTTCACCCGCGCCCACAAGCTTGACGGCCGAGGCGGCGCCAACCCGCCCCTCAATGCGGAGGGCCTGGCCCAGGCCCGGGCCGCTGCTGGCGCCGTCAAACGGCTCATCGACCGGTCCGGCCCGTCCACTGTCCAGGTCATCACCTCCTCCCTCACACGCGCCATGCAGACCGGGGCGGTGGTTGCCGAGGTGCTCGGTGTCACCCCCGAGGTGGACCGTGACTGGGACGAGCAGGCCT
>CAYVEH010000063.1:8175-13772 GCA_964450585.1 uncultured Ornithinimicrobium sp. | reverse complement strand
CATCCGCCCTGCGTCGTGGTGCGCCGGCCCGTCCCGCACTTGCAGCACGTTCGGCGTCTCACACCACGTACGGGTACTTACAGCACGTTCGGCGTCTTACAGCACGTTCGGCGTCTTAGAGCCGGCTATAGCTTGCTGTAAGAACGCCAAGGTGCTCTCAGTTGACGCCAGGAGAGGGCCCTGGCGCACAGCACGCTGATTATCCACAGGCCCGCCAGCAAGCATCGGTCCATTCGGCCAGACTTTGGGTGATGCAGCACCTCATCAACGAGTTCCTCGAGTCGACGGGCCGGGGCATCATCACCGCCGCCGAGGCCCGCAACCTGGGCTGCAGTCCTGATGTGGTGCGCACCATGGTGCGGTCCGGGGACCTGGTCCGGATCGGCCGTGGTGTCTACGCGAGCGCCCCAGCGTGGCATCCGCGGACCGGTGACAAGCGAGCTCCCTATGTGCTCCGGCAGCGGCGGCACCTTCTCCGCCTCGATGGGCTGCTGCGCAGGTACGGCCCCAAGGTCGCAGCAAGTCATCAGACCGCGGTCTTGGCCTGGGGGCTGCCGACGGAGTCGCGCTCGTTGGAGCGGGTTCACCTCGTCCACACCAGGCGCGGCCGGACCGCACGGCGACGCCCCGACTTCAGCATCCACACCTGCGAGTTGGCTGAGGTGATCACCCGACATCAGGGGCGGCGGCTGGTGGTCCCGGCGCTGGCTGTGATCGGTCAGGCCATGCACGTCGGTCTGGCCCCAGGGGTGGCAGCCATGGACGCCGCCATTGCCAACCAGCTCACCACGCGCCAGGAGCTGGAGACGATGTTGACCAGGATGCGGCATACGCCTCGACTGGGAGCGGCCCGTCGAGCCGTGCGCATGGTGGATGGTTTGGCCGAGTCGCCGGGTGAGACTCGACTGCGGCTCATTCTGATCGAGCTCGGGGTCCGTTTCATGGCCCAGCACTGGATCCGGGTCGCCGGAGGTGTGGCCCACTACCGGGTCGATTTCTACCTGCCCGACCTGGGCGTCGTCCTGGAGTATGACGGTCAGATCAAGTACGGCGCCGCTCGCAGCTCACGTGAGAGGGCCGACCGCTCGGACCCAGCAACGGGCCAGGCACGGCGGACTGTGGCCCAGGAGAAGGCCCGCGAGGACGACCTGCGGCTTGAGGGGTTTGGCGTCGGGCGGGTCACTGCTGACACCCTCAACCGCCAGCACGTCGCAGCGATCATCGACAAGGCCCGACAGCAGGCGCAGCCCCAGGCGATCCGGCGTGCCGCTGAACCGCCGCCGTGGGCTCGGCCGGCCTCAGCCTGATCGCGCGATGGGTAAACCGACCTCTGACAGCAGCTTCGGTGTGTTGGAGCCTGCTATAGGGCGCTGTCAGACGCCGAACGTGCTCTAAGACCGGTCGGCAAGGGCGGACCTAGACGGCGGCAGATCTTGGGCGGCGGCAGATCTTGGGCGACGGCGGACCTTGGCGACGGCGGACCTTGGCGAGGGCGGACCGGCGCGCGCTCCCCTCAGAGCCCGGCCAGCAACACCGCCGGCTGCTCCACACAGTCGGCGACATACCGCAGGAACCCGCCTGCCGTGCCGCCGTCACAGACGCGGTGGTCGAACGTGAACGACAGCTGGGTGACCTTCCGCAACGCCAACTGGCCCTCGTGCGCCCAGGGTTTGTCGATGATCCGGCCGACACCGAGCATCGCCGCCTCCGGGTGGTTGATGATGGGCGTGGAGCCATCGACCCCGAACACGCCGTAGTTGTTCAGCGTGAACGTCCCACCGGTCAGTTGAGCCGGGGTGAGCGTCCCCTCACGGGCGCCCTCGGTCAGCTCGCGCAGCGTGGAGGCCAGTTCGGCGGTCGTCATCGCCTGCGCATCGTGCACTACCGGCACCACCAGCCCACGCGGGGACTGTGCCGCAAATCCCAGGTGGATCGCGCCGTGCTGGAGGATCTCCTGCCCCTCGACCGAGGAGTTGAGCTCCGGGAACTGCCGCAACCCGGCCACGGTGATCCGCGCCAACAACGCCAGTATGCCGATCGCCTCCGTCGGGCGGGCAGCCTTCAGCGCGTCCCGGGTCGCCAGGAGCGCGGTCGCGTCCACGTCCACCCAGGTCGTGGCATCGGGGATGACCTGGCGGGAGGTGGACAGCTTCTCGGCGATGGCCTTGCGCAGCCCGGTGAGCGGGATGCGGGTGTCTGCCGGCGACGCGAGACCCGCTGCTGGTGTCGCTCCGCCGGAAACAGGCATTGCCGTGATGGCGGCCTCCACGTCAGCACGACGGATGACCCCGCCCTCGCCGGTGGGCGTCACCGAGTCGAGCGCGACGCCGGCATCGGCGGCCAGTTTCCGCACCAGCGGCGAGATGACCCGCACGGCCTGGTGGGTCGTCGAGGCCGTAGGGGTGGTGGCAGACGCTGCGGCAGCGGCTCGGCGGCGACGCGCTCGCCGTGCCGGCTCGGAGGCTCCGTAACCCACCAGCGGACGCTCCGGCGAGTCTGTCGACCCACCGGCCTCACGACTGGTTGCCGATTCGGCACCGGAGTCAGGCGCGTCGCTACCCTCGGCCGGGGCGCTGGATCCGGCCCGCTCCTCGGTGCGGTACGTCTCGGCATCGGCCAGTGCCGCGATGGTGATCAGCGGGTCGCCGACGGCAAGTTCCTCCCCGGGCGCGGGGTGCAGGGTGGTGACCACGCCGGCATACGGGCAGGGCACCTCGACCGCCGCCTTGGCGGTCTCCACGGTGACCACCTCCTGGTCGATGCTGACCGTGTCGCCCTCGGCGACGTGCCAGTCGACGACGGTCGCCTCGGTCAGCCCTTCACCGAGGTCGGGCAGACGGAAGACCTGCGTCACCGGGAGACCTCCAGGTGCGTGACATCCGGCTGGTCGTCCCACTGCAACCGGGCGATGGTGTCCAGGATGCGGTCAACGCCGGGCAGGTGGGTGTGCTCCAGCATCGGCGGGGGATAGGGAATGTCCAGGCCGCTGACTCGCAGCACGGGGGCGGCCAGGGAGTGGAAGCATCGCTCCCCGATGCGGGCGGCGACCTCACCGCCGACACCGGCGAAGCCCTGCGCCTCGGAGACCACGACGGCCCGGCCGGTCTTGCGGACCGAGGCGGCGACCGTCTCGTCGTCGAAGGGCACGATGGTCCGCAGGTCGATCACCTCGACGTCCCAGCCCTCTTCCTCCCGCGCGACCTCGGCCGCCTTCAGCGCGTTGGGTACCTGTGGCCCGTAGGCCACCAGGGTCACGTCGCTGCCCTCCCGCCGGACCGCTGCCGTCCCGAACGGCTCGGTGCGCACCGGCAGCTCCAGATCAGCCTTGGACCAGTAGAGAGCCTTGGGCTCCATGAAGACCACCGGATCCGGGCTGGCGATCGCCTCCCGCAACAGCGAGTAGGCATCCGCCGGGGTGGCCGGGGTCACCACGTGCAACCCCGGCGTGTGTGCGTAGTAGCCCTCGGAGGAGTCGCAGTGGTGCTCCACCCCACCGATGCCGCCGGCGAACGGCATCCGGATGACGATCGGCATCGTCAGCATGCTCTGGGTCCGGTTGCGCATCTTGGCGATGTGGGAGACGACCTGTTCGAAGGCCGGGTACCCGAAGGCATCGAACTGCATCTCGATGACCGGGCGGAAACCCTGCATGGCCAGGCCCACCGCGAACCCGGCGATGCCGGCCTCGGCCAGCGGCGTGTCGAAGCACCGATCCTCGCCGAAGTCGGCGGTCAGCCCGTCGGTGATCCGGAAGACCCCACCGAGCTGCCCGACGTCCTCCCCGAAGATCAGGACGTCCTCGTCCTCGGTCAGACTGTCCCGCAGGGCCTGGTTGAGGGCTCCGGCAAAGGTGGTCTGGGTCATGCCTGCACCTCCTGCTGCTCAGCGCGCACCAACTCGGCCTGCTCCCGCAGCTGCGGTGTCGGTTGGGCGTAGACGTGGTCGAAGAGGGAGAGGGGCGCCACCTCAGGCTCGGCGTTCATCCGCTCCCGGACGCGTGCGGCATACTCCTCCGCCTCGGCGGTCACCTGCTCCTCCAGCTGGGCGGTCAGCGCACCGGTGCCGCTCAGATAGGCCCGTAGTCGAGCGATCGGGTCCCGGGTGGACCACTCGTCGACCTCGTCGGACTCCCGGTAGCGGGTGGCGTCGTCGGCGTTGGTGTGCGCCTCCAGTCGGTAGGTGTGGGCCTCGATCAGGAACGGTCCGTGGCCGGCACGGGCGTGCTCGTAGGCCGCACGCGTCACCGCCAGCACCGCGGCCGGGTCGTTGCCGTCCACCTGCTCGGAGCGGATGCCGTAACCGATGCCCTTGTAGGCCAGGCTGGGCGCCCGCGTCTGCTTCTCCAGCGGCACCGAGATGGCGTACTTGTTGTTCTGCACCAGGAAGACGGTGGGCGCGTTGAACACGGCGGCGAAGTTCAGCCCCTCGTGGAAGTCGCCCTCGCTGGTGGCGCCGTCCCCGATGAAGCACAGCGCCAGGCCCTGGTCGCCATCGGTCGAGCTACGCCGGGCCAGCCCGTAGCCGGTGCCGGCGGCGTGCACGGCCTGGGTGGCCAGTGGGGTGCACTGCGGCGCGGTGTGCGTGGCGACTGGGTCGTAGCCGCAGTGCCAGGAGCCGCGCAGCAGGGTGAGCACCTCAACCGGGTCCAGCCCGCGGCTGATGAGAGCCATCGAGTCGCGGTAGGTCGGGAAGAACCAGTCCTGCTCGGCCAGCGCGAGGACGGGCGCGACCTGGCAGGCGTCCTGGCCGCGGGAGGAGGGGTAGACCGCCAGGCGGCCCTGTTTGGTCAGCGCGGTGGCCTGGGTGTCGAACCGGCGCCCGATCACCATCTGGCGCCACACCGCCACCAGGTCCTCGTCGTTGGGCATCTCATAGCCACGGGACGCGGCCTCGGCGGTGGGCCCGGTGAGCTCTCCCTGCTCGTCCAGGAAGTGCACGGGCTCAGCGCAGGGCAGCAGGTCGGCTGTCGTCATCGACATGATCTCCTCCGGTTGAACTGCCTCCTATCGTCTCCGAACCTGGATCGACAGAGCCATCGACCGGTCTATTGCGAGACAAATGGTCCTAGAATGCTGGTATGCCGTGCCATCAGTCTGTGTTGTCCGTGCCGCGACCGGTCCGGGCTGGACATTTGGTGTCGCGATGACCAGCCTGCCCCGTCGGCCCCGGGTCGATGACGTCGACCGCCGCCTCATTGAGGCGCTGCGCGTCGACGGCCGGTTGTCGGTGCGCGCGCTGGCCGCGCAGGTGCATATCTCCCGGGCCAATGCCTATGCGCGGCTGGAGAGGCTCCGTGAGGACGGGGTGATCACCGGCTTCACGGCACAGGTGGCTCCCGAGCATCTCGGGCTGGGCACCTCGGCCTACGTGTCCGTGTCCATCGAGCAGAACACCTGGAAGCCGGTGGCGGCCGCCCTGCGGCAGGTGCCGGCGGTCGAGCGGGTTGCGTTGGTGGGCGCGGAGTTCGATGCGCTGGTCACCGTGCGCTGTCGGGACAACCACGAGTTGCGCGACACGGTGCTGGAGCAGATCCAGGCGATCCCGGGCGTCAAGGCGACCCGCACCTGGCTGATCTTCGAGGAGACCGAGGTGCGCGA
>CAYVEH010000063.1:0-8075 GCA_964450585.1 uncultured Ornithinimicrobium sp. | reverse complement strand
GCCCCGCGCCGGGGACCATCTTGCAGCAGGTTCTGCTTCTTGCAGCCGGCTAAAACATGCTGCAAGAACGCGAACGTGCTGTCAGACGCGGGGATGGCGACCGGTTGAGGTGTTCATGACTGCCCGAGGTTAGGGCTGGACCAAGCCGCTCTTGTAGCTCAACGCGACCAGCTGGGCCCGGTCGTGGCAGCCGGTCTTCATCAGCATCCGTGAGATGTGGGTCTTGATGGTGGCCTCGCTGAGGAACATCCGCTGACTCAGGTCGGCGTTGGTCGCACCATCGGCCAGCTCGCGCAGGACGTCGAGCTCCCGGCGGGTGAGCATGTCCAGGGACGGGCGGCCTGTAGCGCTGTCGGAGGCCATCTCGCGCAGCGTGTCCAGGACCTTGGGCGCCACACCCGGGTCGATCCAGGCGTCACCGCCGGCCACCCGTCGGATGGCATTGGCCAGCTCGCTGGGGGCCGCGTGCTTGAGCATGTAGCCCGAGGCGCCGGCGCGCAGGGTGCCGTAGAGCGCGGCATCCTCGTCGAAGGTCGTCAGCACCAGCACCTTGGCCAACTGGTCCGGCTGCTCCGGCCGCTCACGCACCAGTCGCCGGGTGGCCTCGATGCCGTCGGTGCCCGGCATCCGCACATCCATCACCACCAGGTCGGGGCGGAGCTGCTCCACCAGGGCCACGGCCTGCTCGCCGTCCTCGGCCTCACCCACGACCTCGATGTCCGGCTCGCCGGCCAGCAGCATGGCGATGCCCTGGCGCACCATCGGCTGGTCATCGGCCAGGACGACGCGGATGCGGCTCACGCCACTCCTCCACCGCGCACGGGGAGGGTGGCAGAGGTGACGAAGCCGCCGTCGACGGCACCGCTGTCGAAGGTGCCGCCGGCGAGCTCGACCCGCTCACGCAGCCCCCACAGCCCGGTGCCGGAGCCGAGGGTGCGCGCCGGCGCCGCCGCTTCTCCCTGAGGTGAGGAGACGGCGTCCGCCGCTGGTAGCCCGGGGGCACTGCGCACCTGCAGGTGCAACTCCTCCGGCTCCCAGGTCTCGTAGATATCGACCACGGCTCCTCTTCCCGCGTGCTTCATCGCGTTGGTGAGTGACTCCTGCACCATGTGGTAGGCCGCCAGGTCGACGCTGGGATCCAGCGGCTGGACGGTGCCCTCACGGTGGTGCTGCACGATCAGGCCGCCGTGGCGGGTAGCCGTCAGCAGGGCGTCGATGTCGGCCAGCCGCAGTCGGGCGATGCCGTGCTCACCGTCCTCGTCGGCAGTGCGCAGCAGCCCCAGCAACCGGTGCAGCTCCCGCATCGACTCGGCCCCGGTGGACTCGATGGCGGCCAGCGCCTCGCTGACCTGCCGAGACTCAGCGGTCGTGTCCAGCTTGTTGGAGACCGCGCGGGCCCCGGCGGACTGCAGGATCATCGCGCTCATCGAGTGACTCAGGATGTCGTGCAGGTCCCGGGCAATCTGTTGTCGCTGCTGACCCAGCGACTCCTGTGCACTGGCGAGGAGTTGCTGGCGCTCCTGCTCGGCGCGCTGACGCATGGTGCGGTCCCGGCGGCTCAGCGCCCACACCAGGGTGAAGAACGCCTGGAAGGCGGCGGTGACGACGATGAGCCCGAAGAGCGAGTCCTCGTTGAGCCGGGTGGCGGTCCAGGCGTCGCTGAGCGCCACGAACCCGACCAGCACCAGCGCCGGGTTGGCTCGCCGTGCCGGACACCGCCGAGCCACCGCGTGCAGCGCCACCGCCACGGTGACGAACGGCTGGAAGTGGACCAGCAACAGGGCCGCCACCAGACAGAACCCGAGGACGGCCAGGAACGTCGGCCACGGGGCGGTGCGACGCCAGGCGAGCAGCCCGCCGGAGAGCAGCAGCAGAGCCACGAGCGGCCAGTGCGGGAGCACGGTGCCAAACGTGGTCTCCATCGAGTTGCCGGTGAAGTACCCGCTGAAGAACAGGTCAATCGCCGGGCACAACGCCGCGATCGGCAGGTCCCGCAGCCGCGGCCCTGGGCCACGCTCCTCGTGCTCTGCCGGCGTCATGGACAGCGACCGGTCCAACGGGAAGGGGACACGCCCCAAGACACTGGGGGAGATGACTGAGCGGCCCTCATGGGGGCCATTGTCACCGGTTGTCGAGGGGAGTGCTAGTGCCGCTGTGCCGCTCGGGGGTGCGGCGCGTCGCGCAGTGGTCAGCGCCGACAGCCCGGGAGGGAAGGAAAACACCGGCACAGCCAGCTACTGGCCATCACGATCTGGTCGTCGATGGCGGAGAGGGAGCCGTCACCCAGGAGCGCAGACTCCTGATCGGGTGTGCTGCGCGACAGGTCGGAGACCGACAGCCCGGACAGGTCGATGCCGGCTGGTGGCGTGCCGGTGCCGGGGACCTCGCAGTCCCGGTCCAGCTGCAGCGCGACCCAGCCCGGGAGGTCGGTCGAGTCGTAGACGCCGAGCACCGGCACGCGGTCGTCGTCCCTGCCGCCCCCCGAGACGGCAGGGACAGCGACGTGCGACGGCAGCCCGGGCGTGGCCCCACACCCGGGCTGCCTCATCACGACAACGTTGGGCGTCATGAGCCAGCCAACCCCCGCTGGTGACTCGCCCTGGCCCCGAAGGCCCTGGGCAAAGACGCTGACCTCGTTGTCCTGATGCACGTCCTTACTCTCCCGCTCTTCGTCGGGGGCCGCATCATCCTGCAGATGTATCTTTCGCTGGCCCAGCCCGGTGTGGTTGGCTTCCGATACCTGAACCGTACCGCTGGGAGGAAGCCATGGACAGGGAACAGACGGAGATCTCCGCGGAGGGTCTGGACCATCCGGGCACCGTGATCCGGTACGGCCATTTCGGCCGCCCCGTCATCGCCTTCCCCTCCGAGGCCGGTCGGGCGTGGGACTACGAGAACAACGGGATGGTGGAGGCGATCCGTCCACTGATCGAGGCGGGGCGGGTCAAGCTGTATGCCGTCGACTCCTTCGACCACCTGTCCTGGGCGAACTACGATCTGCCCACCGAGGAGCGTGCTCGACGGCACGCGGTCTACGAGAACTGGATCCTGCAGCACGTGGTGCCCACGATTGACGCCGACTCCCCGGGCCACGAGGGCATCGTCACCACGGGGTGCAGCCTGGGCGGTTACCACGCCGTGAACTTCGCCCTCAAACGAGCCGATGTGTTCCCGGTGGCGATCTCCCTGTCCGGCAACTTTGACCCGACCACCTGGCGAGGCTGGGGGGAGACCGGCGAGGCAACCTACCTGAACAATCCGGTGGCGTACGTGGCCGGTGCCCACGGCGACCACCTGGCCTGGCTACGGCATACCGTGCAGATCCTGCTGGTGGTCGGCGAGGGTCCGTTCGAGGTGCAACCGACGCGGTCGTTGCCCGGTGCCCGCCAGTTGGCGGCGGTCCTGGCGGAGCAGCAGATCCCGCACCAGCTGGACATCTGGGGACACGACTCGGCGCACGACTGGCCGTGGTGGCGCAAGCAGATTGCCTATCACCTGCCGCGCTTCTGCTGATCGGGGTAGGTTCTCGCTATGGGTGAGACGCGCAATCCACTGATCGGGCTCCTGCTGGGCGCCGAGGAGGACTGGCCGCGTGCCTTTGAGCAGATCCTGGGGCTGGTCGGGCCGCTCACCGTCGACGGCCGTACGGTCGAGGTGACCTCGGAGCGATTGCGGATCGCGCCGTTCGAGCTCACCGACCCGGTCAAGCCGGGGCTGGTGATCGACCGGTTGGCGTACTGGTACTACCACCCGCGGGAGTGGCTGAAGAAGGCCGCCCTGATGAACGACACCTACCTGCTCAACAGCCCGTTCACGTTCCAGTCGATGGAGAAGCACAGCGCCTACTGCGCCATGCTGCGGTTGGGCATGAAGATCCCCAAGACCGTGCTGGTGCCCTACAAGAACCCGGTCGACAACGTGCGCTGGGCCTACACCTCGGCCAAGTACAACGACCGGTTCGACCTGGATGCCATCGCCGAGCAGATCGGCTACCCGATGTACATGAAGCCATTCGACGGTGGCGGCTGGCGCGGGGTCTCGCGGGTGGAGGACCGGGCCGGTCTGCACCGCTCCTATGACGAGTCCGGCGAGATGCTGATGCACCTGCAGGCGACGGTCGACTACGACACCTTCGCCCGGGCTCTGTCGATCGGGCCGGAGACGATGGTGATGGACTTCCGCCCCGAGCAGCCGATGCACAACCGGTATGCCGTCAGTTACGACTTCCTCTCCGAGCAGGCCGGGTGGGAGGCCGAGACGGTCAGCAAGGTCGTCAATGCCTTCTTCGGGTGGGAGTTCAACTCCGCGGAGATGCTGGTGGCCGGCAACGAGGTCCACCCGATCGACTACGCCAACGCCTGCCCGGACGTGGCGGTCGCCTCGCTGCACTACTACTTCCCGTGGGCGATCACGGCGCTGGTGCGCTGGTCGGTCTTCGCGTTGGTCACCGACCGGGCTGCGACCGTGGACCTGGAGACGCGTCGCTACTACCAGATCGCCGACGATGAGTCGCTGGACTACCAGGCCAAGATGGAGGCCTACCGTGCCCTGGCCGACGAGCACTTCGACACCCAGCGGTACTGGGAGTTCTGCCACGACCACCTGGCGCACCTGCCCGAGGCGGTCCTGGAGTGGGTCGACTCGCCGGCCTTCGACAAGATCCTGACCGACACCGTCCGCTCCACCTACCCGGCGCACGAGCACGAGAAGTTCCTGGCCCACTTCCGGGGCCTGGTGGGGCTGTGGGTCCGGGATCAGCGGAACCTGGCCGGGGGACCGTCGGATACGCCCGAGCGGGAGGGGGCGGCCGGTCGCGCAGAGGCCTGAGCTCCGCGGGGGTGTTGGGTCAGGTCTGTGCAGCAAACTCGGCAGGACGTGGCGTTCCTGCCAGCACGTGCCGGATCGCTGCGAGGCAGCGGGAGGCGGCTACTCCGTCGCCATAGGGATTCACCGCGTTGGCCATCGCCCGGTAGGCGTTCGCGTCGTCCAGCAGCGTCGTCACTTCAGTGACGATACGCCGCTCGTCCGTGCCGATGAGGCGCACCGTGCCGGCTTCCACAGCTTCGGGCCGCTCAGTGTTCTCCCGCATCACCAGCACCGGCTTCCCCAGGGAGGGCGCCTCTTCTTGCACGCCGCCGGAATCCGTGAGCACGATGGTTGCAGCAGCCATGACCTGAGTGAACTCCCCGTAGGCCAAGGGTTCGGTGACCAGCACGTTCGCCATACCCTGCAGATGTGGCAGCACAGCCTCGCGGACGATCGGGTTGCGATGGGCAGGCAGCACAATGGTGAGATCCGGGTATCGCTGACCGATGTGGCGCAGCGCTCGGCCCACCCCGTGCATCGCGTCGCCCCAGTTCTCTCGGCGATGCGTGGTGACCAGGAGGATTCGTTCTCCAGACGCCATGAGCTGGGACAGGCGCTCGTCAGCGATGGGCAACTGCTGCTCGACGGTATGGAGCAGCGCGTCGATGACGGTGTTGCCGGTGACCACGATGAGGCTCTCGCTGATCCCCTCCCGGACCAGGTTCGCCTTGGATGTGGCGGTTGGTGCGAGGTGCAAGGCTGCGACCTGGGTGGTCATCTTGCGGTTGGCTTCCTCAGGAAACGGCGACAGGATGTTGCCGCTGCGCAGTCCAGCCTCGAGGTGAACCACAGGGATCTGGCGATAGAACGCCGCGATGGCTGCCGCTGCTACGGTCGATGTGTCGCCCTGCACCAGCACGGCATCGGGGGCCGCCTCAACCAGCACCGGATCGAGCCGCTGAAAGACCTTGGCCATCAGGGCGTTGAGCGTCTGGCCGTGGGCAAAGACATCAAGGTCGAAGTCCGGCACGATCTGGAAGATCTCATTGACCTGGTCGAGCATCTCTCGGTGCTGACCGGTGACGGCCGTCACCGACTCCAGGTCGCTGCTGGCCTCCATGGCCTTGATGACGGGTGCCAGTTTGATGGCCTCAGGGCGGGTGCCGTAGACGGTCATCACGCGCTTCGGTGTAGGCATAGGTGTCAGCACGCCCTTGCAGAAGAAGTAGTGGGATAGGGCGCCATCATCCCAGGCTGCTGAACGATCAACTGCTCAGGGTCACTTCTTGGCCTTCTGTGCCTTCTTCTCTGCAGCGTCGGCTGCCGAGCTCTTGGCATCGACGAGCGCCTGCGGGAGGTGGCCGGTGGACTTCTGGTAGAGCTTCGTGGCCTGTCGGTTGGCCATCATGCGGGTCAGACCCACGACCGCGCCGGACAGCAGCGCGAACGCAACGGCCTCCTTGATGTCGATGTCCGGATCCTCGGGGTTCGTCGGCGAGTCACCTCCGGAGACGAACTTCCAGGTCCCGTCGGTCACCTTGCGTGCCACGATGCCGGCACCTACGGCTGCTCCCGCGGCCATCACCTTCCACACCAGATTTCCCATGGGGTCTAGCCTGCCACGCCGCTGCTGTTCGCGTCATCTAGGCTGGGAGATACGACAGGGGAGCGCACCAGCGCTGAGAGTGCGGCACCGGGCCGCAGACCCTCGAACCTGATCCGGTTAGCACCGGTGGAGGGAGTCGAGTCTCAGGTGGATCCCATCCGCCGCCCCTCCTGCAGTTGAGGAGGATCTCATGATGTATGCCGACCCACACCGACGCCGCACGGTGCTCCTGGCCGCGGGCCTGGGGCTGACCGTCGCGCTCTCCGGGTGCACGCTGCTCGGTGAGGATGAGCCCACGCAGGATCCTGAGCAGAACGCCTCCGGGGACGCCGGGCAGCAGACCTCGGACGCCGCCGGGAGCACCGACCCGGCCCCGGGACAGGGCGAGGTGGTGCTGGTCACGCACGAGTCGTTCCACCTGCCTGACGAGGTGGTGGCTGGCTTCACCGAGGAGACCGGCTACGAGGTGGTGGTGCAGGCCTCCGAGGACGCCGGCGCCCTGACCAACCAGCTGGTGCTCACCAAGGACAGCCCGACCGGCGATGCCGTCTTCGGCATCGACAACACCTTCGCCACCCGCGCCGTCAACGAAGGGGTGCTGACGGCATACACCCCCGCGGACCAGCCGCCGGAGGTGACCGAGCACGAGCTGCCTGGCGAGGCCGCCGACTACCTCACCCCGATCGACTTCGGCGATGTCTGCGTCAACGTCGACGACGCCTGGTTCGCCGAGCATGACCAGGAGCCGCCACAGACGTTGCAGGATCTGACCGACCCGGCCTACGCCGACCTGTTCGTCACCCCCGGAGCCAGCTCGTCCAGCCCGGGCCTGGCCTTCCTGCTGGCCACCATCGGCACCTTCGGCGAGGACGGCTGGCAGGACTACTGGCAGGACCTGATGGCCAACGGGGCCCAGGTCACCGCTGGCTGGTCAGACGCCTATGGCGTGGACTTCACCTTCAGCGGCGGGGACCGCCCGATCGTGCTCAGCTACGCCTCCAGCCCCCCGTTCACCATCCCCGAGGACGCAGCCGAGGGCTCCGCGGAGCCCACCACGAGCGCCCTGCTGGACACCTGCTTCCGGCAGGTGGAGTATGCCGGGGTGCTGGCCGGAGCGGAGAACCCCGAGGGCGCCCAGGCCCTGGTGGACTACCTGCTGACCGACCAGGTGCAGGCGGCCATCCCGGATGCGATGTACATGTTCCCGGTGACCGATGTGGAGTTGCCGGAGGTGTGGGCGAAGTGGGCCAAGGTGGCCGAGGAGCCCGTTGAGGTCGACCCGGCGCTGATCGAGGAGCACCGTCAGGAGTGGGTCCGGGAGTGGGCCGACATCGCGACCGGCTGATCCCGGCGCTGGGGATCGGCGCGCTGGCCCTGCTGCCGCTGGTCTTCCTGGCGATCTTCTTCCTGCTCCCGGTGGGCGGCATGCTGGCCCGCGGGTTCCACCCCGACGGTTCCTGGGACTTCTCCGGAGTGGCCGAGGTGCTGGGCCGGGCACGCACCACCCGGGTGCTGCTGTTCACCCTGGCGATGGCCGCGGCCGGGACGGTGCTGACCCTGGCCATGGGGCTGCCCGTGGCGTTCGTGCTGTACCGCCTGGCCTTCCCCGGCCGGGCCGTGCTGCGGGCCGTGGTGGTGATGCCGTTCGTGCTGCCCACGGTCG
>CAYVEH010000062.1:0-14209 GCA_964450585.1 uncultured Ornithinimicrobium sp. | reverse complement strand
GGTAGCGGAGCTGTCCGAGGAGCGTCAGACCGTCACCGACCTGGGGCTCATCTAGTCACTCTCCGGTGATCCTCGTTGGTCGTCCGGGGCTCACCGGATGATCAACGAGGCGCTGAGCACGGTCACCGCCGTCGCCATCGCCAGCAGGCTGAGCACGTCCCAGGCCCGGGAGCGCACCAGCAACCCGCCCACCGCCCCACGCGGGACGACCAACCTCAGCAGAGCGCACAGCACCAGGGTCCCGGCGATCACGTAGCCGGAGCCGCGGACGTTGCCGTTGAACAACACCAGGAGGGCCACGACGAGCCCGGCCGGGAGGACCCACCACAGCCCCAGCGGCTGCCGTCCCCAATTGGCCGGGCGCCGCGCGGGCGGCGGGTCCGCCGGGTGCTCGCCTGCGTTCACCGGGCCGCCTGCGCCTCCGCTGCCTGGACCACGTTGGTCAACAGCATCGCCCGGGTCATCGGGCCCACTCCGCCCGGGTTCGGGGAGATCCACCCGGCCACCTCGCTGACCCCCGGTGCCACATCCCCGGCGATCTTGCCGTCCCGGCGGGCGACCCCCACGTCCAGCACCGCCGCGCCCGGACGCACCATCTGCGGGCCGATCAGGTCGGGCACCCCGGCCGCAGAGACGATGATGTCTGCGCGCCGGGTGTGCGCAGCCAGGTCGCGGGTGCCGGTGTGGCACAACGTCACGGTGGCGTTCTCGGAACGTCGGGTGAGGATCAACCCCAGTGGGCGGCCTACCGTCAACCCCCGCCCCACCACGACAACCTCGGCGCCGGCGATCTCGACCCCGTGCCGACGCAACAACTCGACCACGCCGTAGGGCGTGCACGGCAACGGGGCCGGCTCACCCAGCACCAGCGAGCCCAGGTTCACCGGATGCAGTCCGTCGACGTCCTTGCTCGGATCGATCCGCGACAGGATCGCGAACTCATCCAGACCGGTGGGTTGCTGGACCAAGAAGGCAGTGCACCCTGGGTCGGCGTTGAGCTCATCGACCACGGCCTCCACCTCGGCCTGGGTGGAGCCGGCCGGCAGGTCCCGACGGATCGACCGCACCCCGATCTCGGCGCAGTCCCGGTGCTTGGCGTTGACGTACCAGGTGCTGGCGGGGTCGTCCCCGACCAGCACCGTCCCCAGCCCCGGGACGATACCCCGCGCCGCCAGCACCTCCACCCTGGCGGCGAGGTCCGTCTTGATGGAGGCGAGCGCGGAACGGCCGTCGAGGATGCGTGCGGTCATGGTGCCAGTGTAGGGATCAGGGACGACTGCCCCCACCATCGGGGAACTCCCCATCACCGGGGAATTCCCCACCACCGGGGAACCCCCCACCACCGGGGAACCCGCCGCCCCCGGGGCCACCGGTCGCGGCGGCATACTCCCCGGCCACGGCGGTGGCGGTCTCCGTGCCGTCAGCGGCGATGGAATAGGTCTCGCCCGGGACCAGGGCTGGGTCGGACAGCACCAGGGACTGCGCCGAGGAGGTGGTCGTCACCTCGGCGACCACACCCCCGTCGGCGTTCGTGACGGTCAGCACCGTGCCGGCCTCGACGGGCTGCAGGAAGGTCGCGACCACTGCGCTCTGCCCACTGTCGGTGGACGGGCCCACGAGCATGTCGGCGGGGCCGACGGCCATGAGCGTGCCGCCGGAGACCACGAACTCTCCCTGCACGTCCAGGGAGCCGTTGCCGCCGCGCGACGGGCCCTGGATCGTCAGATGACCGCCGGTCATCGTCAGGGTGCCGTTGGAGTCGACCCCGTCCCCCTCGGCATCGACGGTGAGCGTGCCGCCGCTGATCTCGATCGAGGGGGTCACGGTGTCGGAGACGGCGTTGATCCCGTCGTCGGTGCTGGTCACCGAGACGGTCCCGCCCTCCAGGATGATCCGGGCGGCCTCCACGCCCTCGACGGAGGAGGTGACGGTGAGGGTGCCCTCGACGACGTCGATCACGTTCGCGGCCGTGACCCCGTCGTCGCCGGAGGCCACGGTGAGGCTGGTGTCCGACCCGGACACCACGACGATGCCGGTGCCGTCGTCGGTGTTGTCGGAGGTGAGTCCGTCGTCGACCGCGTCGACGCTGATGGTGCCGCCCTGGACCGCGAGGAAGTCTTTGCCCCGTATGCCGTCATCGGCCGCGGAGACGTCCAAGTCCCCGGAGAGGATGACCAGCCCGTCCTTGCTGGTGATGCCGTCGTTGAAGGCGGCCTCCACGCAGAGGGCACCGTCACCGGCGATGGTCAGGTCCGAGGTGGAGTAGAGCGCCGCGTTGGGCGCGTCGACGGTGTCCTTGGTCGCCTCGTCGACGGTGTCCTTGGTCACGGCGTAGTCGGCCGGGTCGGCCAGGTGGTTCGACGACCCGTCGGCGAGCACGACCGTGGCGTCCTCGGCGGAGACGACCTGCAGCGCCGGCCCGACGGTGCTGGTGATATCGGCGCCGTCGAGGACCACGGTGACGTCCCCCTCGGCGGCGACGTCGACAACGACCTGCCCGGCGGTCAGGGTGCCGGAGAGCACATAGGTACCGGGCACCGTGAGGCGGACGGTCTGGCCGTCGTCGCCGGTCGTGACCTCGACCCCGTCGCCGTCAGCGCTGCTGCCGGAGTCCTCGAGGGTGACCGAAACGGCGTTCTGGGCGTCGTAGTCCGCCTCGTCCCCGTCCGCGTGGGTCACCAGCCCGATGAGGCCCAGGCCGTCGGCCGACCCGGTCGTCGCACCGGAGGCCTCAGTGTCGTGGGCGGTGGAGTCGGCGCTCGCGGCGGCCCCTGAGGCCTCGTGCCGCGCCGCGGCCTCCGTGCCGGTTGGCGTGTCGTTGCCGCACGCGGCGAGGACTGCCGCCAGGACGGTCCCGGCGGCGACGGTACGGAGGGTGCGCGGGGTGCGTTGGTTCGAGCGGTGGTTCATGACGTTCTCCTTGGGGTGTTCAGAGTGCAAGGGTCCCGGCTCCGGAGAGGAGTCGGTGCCAGCGGTTGGTGGGCAGGGTCGGGTCAAGCAGCGCCAGGCCGGTGCCGAACTTGCTGATGCGGGTCGGTCGGTGACCGGCCCGCCACAGTCTCCGGTCGAACACGGTGGGCGCACCGGCGGTCTTGGTCTCGACGATGACGGCCGCCCGGGGCGCGGCGACGGTGCCGTCAGGCAGCTCCCAGGTGAGGTCGCTGTCGATCGTGAGCCGCGAGCGTCCGTCCGGGAGGGCCACGGTGCTGCGGGTGTATGAGGTGCGCAGGGCCGGCAGACCCCGCCAGGGGCGCTGGTAGGCCCGGGCCGCGCGCAGCCGGTCCTCCACGAAGGAGACCGCCGCGCCGTTGATCCGGTCGGCCGCCGCCACGGGGTGCGGGGCCCGTTCCTTGATCGTCACGCCCCGGGGACCGCGGGTTTTCACCTCGACCCAGCACGCGCCGGTGTCCAGGTAGGTGCGGGTGCGCACCTTCCAGCGGCGCCGCCGCCCGGTGACCGTCGAGCGGAAGCTGTCCCGCTCAGGGGTGTCGAAGTAGGTGGAGGCATAGCCGGAGGCCGTGCGGCCCTCGATCTGCAGGATCCGGGACCCCTCCCCCAGCTCGGCGAGGAGCCGGACTGCCTCAGGCACCGGCAGGAGGTACTTGCGGTCGACCCGGGTCTGCAGGGCGACCTGCGCGTCGAGCTCGGCCAGCCCGATGGTGGGCAGGATGGGCAGCAGGGTCATCGCCGGCCCGCCTCGGTCCGGGTGGCGAGCACACCGGTGCCGGTCCCTGTGGGGTGGTTGCCACCAGCCCCGCCCCGGGGGTTCGCGCCGGGGCGATAGGTCACCTCGACGTGGGTGCTGTCGTTGACCAGGTCGAGCCGGGCCACGTCGATCGCAACGACGGTGGCGCCGAGCACGCCCTCGAGCTGGGCGCGCAGACTCGCCTCGCCGGCGACCGCACGGTCCAGGACGACAAGCTCGCGCCGCACGCCGCTGCCGGCGACACGCGGGTGATCGGCGATCATCAGGGCCAGCACGATGAGACCCATCAGCCCGACCCCGAGGGTCGGGTCACCGACACCGATGCCTCCGAGCAGACCCAGGGCGAGGCTGGCGAAGTAATAGGCGATCTCACGCTGGGACAGCTCGGCGGAGCGGAGCCGGATGATCGAGAGCACCCCGAACAGACCCAGGCCCATCCCGATCGACGCGCTGGCCGAGCCGAGGGCCATGCTGACTGCCAGCACCCCGACGTTGACCCCGACGAAGGCGGGGACCAGCTCGGTGCGGCGGTGCCGCGGGAGATAGACGACCACCGTCAGGATGGTGATGGCGACCAGGTCGGCACTGGGCAGGATCAGGCTGGGCATGGGAGGACTCCTCCGGTCGGGACGGATACGATGCCTCCCAGTGGGCCGGACGGTCCTGTGTGCCTGCTGTGGCGAAGCACAGCCGTGGGTATGTGTTCGGCCACAGCCAACACACAGGAAGTGCCGAGGATCCCCTCAGCAGAGTGCGCTGTGATGACACCATGACGATGGACGCCTCAGGGGCCGCGCGCCCCCATCTGACCCGGCACGACGGTTCCGCCCTCCGGGTGCTCGTCGTCGACGACGAGGAGCCGATCGTCGAACTGCTGTCGATGGCGCTGCGCTACGAGGGCTGGCAGGTGCGCACCGCGCACACCGGCATGGCCGCGGTGCGGGCCGCCCGGGAGTTTGCCCCGGACGCGGTAGTCCTGGACATCATGCTCCCCGACCTGGACGGGCTCGAGGTCCTGCGCAAGCTGCGCAAGATCGACGAGTCGACACCGGTGCTCTTCCTCACCGCCCGCGACGCCGTCGAGGACCGTGTCGTCGGGCTGACGGCCGGCGGCGACGACTACGTGACCAAGCCCTTCTCGCTGGAGGAGGTCGTGGCCCGACTGCGGTCCCTGATGCGCCGCACTGCCCTGTCCTCCCGTGACGCCGACGCGGTGCTGACCGTGGGCGACCTCACCCTCGATGAGGACTCGCACGAGGTGGTGCGCGCCGGGGAGGAGATCAGCCTGACCGCGACGGAGTTCGAGCTGCTCCGCTTCCTGATGCGCAACCCGCGCAGGGTGCTGTCCAAGGCGCAGATCCTGGACCGCGTGTGGGACTACGACTTCGGTGGCCAGGCCAATATCGTCGAGCTGTACATCTCCTACCTGCGCAAGAAGATCGACGCCGGGCGGGAGCCGATGATCCACACCCTGCGTGGTGCCGGGTACGTCCTGAAGCCGGCCCCCGTCGGATGATCCGCCCGCGGCGGCTGTCCACGACCCTGGTGCTGGCCCTGGTCGCCCTCTTCCTGGTGGTGACCGCGGCCACCGCCGCCGCCACCGTGCTGATCACCCGCCAGCAGCTGGTGCAGCAGATCGATGCCCAGCTGATCGACCAGAGCCGTTTCGTCACCGGCCCGGAGAACGGCCCGGAGAACGGCCCGGAGAACGGTCCGGGGACGTCCCCCGACGGACCACCGCCGGCGTTCTCGTGCTCCGTCCCCAGGCCAGGGGTCGGCGAGGGGATGCTGCAGGCGTGCTCCTCGTCCATCGCGACGACCGGGCACATCGTGTCCGGCGGCGCCTACCAGGAACTCGACGAGGAGCAGGTCGCCGCAGTGCTCGACGCCGGGACGGCTACCCCGAGCACGCTCGAGCTCCAGGGTGTTGGGACCTTCCGGGTGCTGGCGGCGGAGGTTTGCAGTGCCACGGTCGTCACGGGTGTACCCCTGACGACCGTGGATCGTGCAGTCACCGACCTGGTGCGCACGATCGTGCTGGTCTCCCTCGCCGGGACGGTGCTGGCCGCGGCCTGCGGTGCCTGGCTTATCGCCCGCTCCCTGCGCCCCCTCAACGCCGTCGCGGCAACGGCCCGCGACGTCTCCGCGATGGACCTCTCCCGCGGTGAGGTGAACCTGCCGGACCGGGTGGCACCGGGGCTGGCCGACGACCGGACCGAGGTGGGCCAGGTCGGGCGTGCGCTGAACTCGCTGCTCGACAACGTCGGTAGTGCCCTCGCCACCCGCCAGCACTCTGAGAGCCGGCTGCGCACGTTCGTCGCCGACGCCTCGCACGAGCTGCGCACACCGCTGGCCAGCATCCGCGGGTATGCCGAACTGTCCCGCCGCCAGGACGAGCCGGTGCCGGAGGCCGTGCGGCACGGCCTCACCCGGATCGAGTCGGAGGCGACACGGATGACCGGGCTGGTGGAAGACCTCCTCCTCCTGGCCCGCCTAGACGCCGGGCGCCGACTGGAGCACGTCGAGGTCGACCTGTCGGCGCTGGTCGTGGAGTCGGTCGCCGACGCGCACGCCGCGGGGCCGGAGCACCGTTGGCGGCTTGACCTGCCGGCGTCGCCGGTGACGGTCACCGGGGACGCCGCCCGGCTCACGCAGGTGCTGAGCAACCTTCTGGGCAATGCCCGCAACCACACCCCGCCCGGTACCTGTGTGGTCACCAGCCTGACCGAGGAGGCGGACTCCGTGGTGCTCACGGTCGCCGACGAGGGGCCGGGCATCCCGGCGGAGCAGCAGGACGAGCTGTTCGAGCGGTTCACTCGGGGCGACGCCTCCCGGCAGCGGGCGACGGGGTCGACCGGCCTGGGACTGTCGATCGTGCGCGCGGTCGTCGAGGCCCACGGTGGCAGCGTCACGTTGGTCCCCGGACCCGAGGGCGCGACCTTCCGGGTGGAACTGCCGCGGGACACCGGCGACACGCCCGGCAACAGCCGGCTGCGTCGTGCCCGGCAGGAATGAGCTGTCGGGGTCGGCGTGTCGGGCGGACGCTGTGCTGCACGTCCCGACCATCCGCGACATGACCGACGGCCGCGACCTACTCCCCTGCGGCCAGACCGCCGCGCCGGGCGCGGGCCCGCGCCACGGCCGCACCCGCCGCGGCGGTCATCGTGAGGGCGACGCCCAGCAGCATCTGGGCGCCCACCTGGTCGCGGGTGCTCGGCTCGATGAGATCGAGCACGACCCCGGTGCCGAGCTGGCTGGTCACCGTGACCAGGCCGAATAGCAAGACACCACTGTGCATCACCGCCCAGGCGGCGAGCACGATGAAGATGCCGCCCAACGGGCCACCCCACCAGGCCCACCACGGCACTGTCGAGGCGTCGGGCACCCCGGCGGGCAGGACACTCCAGCACCCGATGAGCACCAGCACGGCCGTCCCCGTCGCGAAGTTGATGAAGGCGGTGACGGAGGAGTCACTTCCGGTGGCGGTGATCAGCGCGTTGGTGGCCTGTTGGACAGCGGTGCTCATGCCGACCAGGAAGGCCAGCAGCACCGGGAGCCACGCCAGGCCCGAGCCCAGCCCCTGCCCGACGGCGGTCAGCACCCCCAGGACGGCCAGGATGCTGGCAGCGACCCGACCCAGCGTGATCCGCTCGGGCGCCGAGGGCCCCAGGCCCAGCTGGTCCACGACCAGGGCGCTGACCATCTGCCCACCCACGATCGCGACGAGGAAGGTGGCGACGCCCACGAGGGGCACGGCATACGTCTGGGTCGCGACCAGCAACCCGCCCGCCACCCCACCGCACAGCTGCCAGGGCAGCAGCCGGCGCTCACGGACCGCCCGCCACACCCGGGCGAAGGCCGCCCGGAAACCCGCGCTGAACCAGAGCAGGGACAGGGCGAGCAGGCCGGAGCCGAAGCTGAACCAGGCGGCCGGCATCGACCCGACATGAAGGCCGAGTTCACCGTTGACCCGGGACTGGACGGCCAGGATGACACCACAGAGCAGCGCCGCCGCCAGGGCCAGTTCGTAGGCCCCGCCCCGCCGACGAGCCTCAGTGCGCAAAGTGGCGCGTACCGGTGAAGTAGAGCGTGACCCCTGCGGCGGTGGCTGCCGCCATGACCTCCTCGTCCCGGATCGAGCCGCCCGGGGACACGACCGCGTGCACGCCGGCGTCGAGCAGGATCTGCAGCCCGTCGGCGAAGGGGAAAAAGGCATCCGAGGCGGCGACCGCGCCACGGGCCCGTTCCTCCCCCGCCCGACTCACCGCCAGCCGGCAGGAGTCCACCCGGTTCACCTGTCCCATCCCGATACCCACGCTGGCGCCCTCACGGGCGAGCAGGATGGCGTTGGACTTGACCGCCCGCACGGAGCGCCAGGCGAAGGCCAGGTCCCCCAGGGTGTCCTCCTCAGCCGCAGGACCGGCGGCCAACTGCCAGTGGGCCGGGTCGTCTCCGTCGGCGTCCAGGATGTCCTGGGCCTGCACCAGCGTCCCACCGGCGATCGGGCGCAGCTCGGCCCCTCCCCGCTGGGGGGAGGCGGCGCGGACCACCCGGAGGTTCTTCTTGGCCTGCAGCAGCTCCAGCGCCTCAGGGGCGAAGTCCGGGGCGATGATCACCTCGGTGAAGATCTCGGCGACCTGGGCGGCCAGCTCGGCGGTGACCGCCCGGTTGGTGGCGACGATCCCGCCGTAGGCGGAGACCGGGTCACAGGCGTGCGCCTTGCGGTGCGCCTCGGCGATGTCCGTGCCGGTGGCGATCCCGCAGGGGTTCGCGTGCTTGATGATGGCCACGGTCGGCACGTCCCCGTGGTCGTGGGCGGCCCGCCGTGCGGCGTCGGCATCCACATAGTTGTTGAAGGACATCGCCTTGCCGTGCAGCACCTCAGCCTGGGCCAGTGCCGGGGCCGGTTGGAATCCGTTGCGGTAGATCGCGGCTCGCTGGTGCGGGTTCTCGCCGTAGCGCAGCACGTCGGCACGCTCCCAGGTCGCCCCCATCCACGCCGGGAAACCGGTGCCGTCGGAGGTATCGGTGAGCACGTTACCCATCCAGGAGGCGACCTGTACGTCATACGTGGCGGTGTGGACGAACGCGGCTGCGGCCAACTGGCGGCGGCGCTCCAGCCCGAACCCCCCGGCTGCGGCGCTGGCCACCACCTCGGCGTAGGAGCCCGGGTCCACCACCACGGCCACCGAGGCGTGGTTCTTTGCCGCCGCCCGGACCATCGAGGGCCCGCCGATGTCGATCTGCTCGACGCACTCCTGCGCGCTGGCGCCCGAGCCGACCGTCTCGGCGAACGGGTACAGGTTGACGACCACCAGGTCGAACGGCTCGATTTGCAGGTCGGCGAGCTGGGCTCGGTGATCCGGGTTGTGGGTATCGGCCAGAAGCCCGGCATGCACTCGCGGGTGGAGCGTCTTGACCCGCCCGTCGAGGCACTCCGGGAAACCGGTGAGTTCCTCCACCCGGGTGACCGGGACCCCGGCTGTCTCGATCGCGGCGGCGGTAGAACCGGTGGAGACCAGTTGGGTGCCCGCGGCGTGCAACCCGGTGGCCAGGTCCTCCAGGCCCGTCTTGTCGTAGACGGAGATGAGGGCCCGGCGGATCGGGCGGCGTCCCTGGGCGTCCGGGGCGGCGGATCCGTCCGCGTTGGTGCCAGGGGCTGCGGGCTCGTGCGGGGTGGTGCTCACGGAATGGTGACCTTCCTGTCGGTGAGGGTGTAGCCGTGCCGTGCCAGGCGACCCACGGTGTCCACCAGCATGGGTCGCTCGACGGCCTTGATGCGCTCATGGAGTGTCTGCTCGGTGTCGTCGTCGTGGACGGCGACAGCCTCCTGGGCCAGGATCGGGCCGGTATCCACGCCGTGGTCGACCAGGTGTGCGGTGCACCCGGTGAGGTGTACCCCGTAGGCCAGGGCATCAGCGACGGCGTGTGCGCCGGGAAAGGCGGGCAGCAGCGCCGGGTGGGTGTTGACCACGGTGTTCGCGGCCAGCACCTGGGGGCCCAGGATCTTCAGAAACCCGGCAGAGACAACCAGGTCGGGGCGGTAGCTGGTCAGTTCGGTGGCCAGCGCCCGGTCCCACGCGGCGCGGTCCTGATAGTCCTTGACCCGGCAGACAAAGGTGGGGATCTGCTGCTCTGCGGCCCGGTGCAGGCCCCGGATATCGGGCCGGTCCGCGCCGACCGCCACGATCCGGACGCCGTAATCGGGGTCGGCGGCGGCGTCGATGAGGGCCTGCAGATTGCTGCCCTGACCGGAGACGAGCACGACGACCCGGGCTGAAGCAGGTGTGGTGGTCACCGGATGACGATAGCCTCCCCCCAATTCTTGGGGAGGTTTGGATCGCCCTGGAACCATTTTTGGGGAGGTTTCGCTCGGTTCGGGCGATCCAAACCTCCCCAAAAATGAGCGCTGCGCGTGCCAAACCTCCCCAAAAATGGTGGTCACAGGCGGCGGCGCAGCAGGTGGGCGATGGTCAGCGCTGCCAGCGCGCCACCGAGCACCTCGGCGCCCAGCAGCATCGCGACCCGTAGGGGCGCCGTGCCGACCTGCCCCAACAGGCCCGGGGTCATCCCGGCCAGCGCCAACCAGCTCAGCAGCAGTACCACCGCCGTCACGCAGACGCAGGCGGACAACGCGATTTGCGCCTTGGCCCACCACGAGGCCAGACGTGGCGCGGAGCGGGCGCTGCGCACCCCGAGCCAGGCGCCAGCCAGGATGGGCAGCACGGCGCTCAACCACAGCCCACCGGGCAACGGTCCGGGTTCCGGCAGCGCAGCCAGCACCGGCAACAGCGGCAGGTCGCCGGCGGTGGACTGCGACCAGCCCACCTGCACAGTGCCCACCGCCACCTCCGCGCCGCTGGTCCACCCCAGTGCCCAGACCAGGATGTTGGGCAAGGCCATCACCTGCCCCAGGGTCAGCACCGTGGTGCCGACGGTGCCGGCATCCAGGGACTCATAGAGCGTCAGCACCCGCCCGAAGCGGATCACCAGCAGGGCCACCACCACCAGCAGGGACCCCAGGCCCAGGATGCCCAGGGCCTGAGCAGCAGGCCGCAGCCCGCGGCGCAACAGCACCGGGGTGTGCAACTGGACCCAGCGCAACCCGCTGTCCAGGGTGGGGTGCTGTTGGCGCCGGTGCTCACGCCACAGGCTCAACCCGATCGCAGCGACGGGCACCAGGACCAGACCGGGCACGGCGGTCGACACATCCACCGGAGCCTGGCCGAGTCCGGCCAGGGAGCACAGCAGCAGGCCGGAGGCCAAGTAGCCCACCAGGAAACTCAACAGTTCGGGCACGCCGAGCGCGGCCCAGGCGAACCGCCACCCGGTGACGCCGTCCAGTTCACCGCGCACGTCAGGACGATCGACGACCACCTGCCCCACGGCATACCAACAGGCCAGCAGCGGAACCAGGGTGAGCAGCAGCGGAGCCAGCACCACCTGGGTCTCACCGACGTGGATGGTGGCCCGGTGCGCCATCGCCCACAGGTCCACCCCGATGCCGGCGGTCTGCCACAGGGAGGCGGAGCTGCG
The DNA here is from genome assembly GCA_964450585.1 of uncultured Ornithinimicrobium sp. Taxonomy (GTDB): domain Bacteria; phylum Actinomycetota; class Actinomycetes; order Actinomycetales; family Dermatophilaceae; genus Ornithinicoccus. The sequence goes on along the minus strand of CAYVEH010000062.1, from coordinate 2,967 downwards.
GTCATCGGCAAGCCAGGCGATGAAGACCGGCACGGTCACCGCGACCCAGGAGATCAGCGCCGCCAGCAGCCCGGCGACGGCGGCGAGGACGACCGCCCGCAACCGGCTGACGATGGTGGTGGCGTCGGCGGGGGTGACAGCAGTTCGCTCCAGCAGAGTCATGGCTCCCTCATGGTCTCTCGGACGGTGGCGGCAGCAGCGCAGACTCACCGGGGTCGCGTCGACTGCGACACCCTGCGACCGCAAACGGGCCCCCGATCGCACGAGGCGATCGGGGGCCCGAGGGTGCTGTGTGACTCAGCCGTGCGCGGTGCGGTCAGGCGCCGAGGTCCTGGATGATCTGGCGCATCAGCTCGGCCGTCTCCGACGGCGTCTTGCCGACCTTGACCCCGGCGGCCTCCAGGGCCTCCTTCTTGGCCGCTGCCGTGCCGGTGGAGCCGGACACGATGGCTCCGGCGTGGCCCATGGTCTTGCCCTCCGGGGCGGTGAAGCCCGCGACGTAGCCGACCACCGGCTTGGTGACGTGCTCCTTGATGTACTCGGCAGCCCGCTCCTCGGCGTCCCCGCCGATCTCACCGATCATCACGATCGCCTTGGTCTCCGGGTCCTCCTCGAAGGCCTTGAGCGCGTCGATGTGGGTGGTGCCGATGACCGGGTCCCCACCGATGCCGATGGCCGTGGTGAAGCCGTGGTCCCGCAGCTCGTACATCATCTGGTAGGTGAGCGTCCCGGACTTGGAGACCAGCCCGATCGGGCCCTTGCCGGCGATGGTGTGCGGGGTGATGCCGGCCAGCGACTCCTCCGGGGAGATGATGCCCGGGCAGTTCGGCCCGACCATCGTGGTGCCCTTGCCCTCCAGGTAGGCGAAGACCTCCGCGGTGTCCTTGACGGGGACCCCCTCGGTGATCACCACGATGAGCGGCATCCCGGCGTCGATCGCCTCGATGCAGGCGTCCTTGGTGAACGCCGGCGGTACGAAGAGCACCGACACGTCGGCACCGGTGGCCTCCATCGCCTCCGTCACTGTGCCGTAGACGTGCAGCTCCTGGCCGTTGAGCTCCACCGTGGTGCCGGCCTTGCGGGCGTTGACGCCGCCGACGATGGAGGAGCCGGCCTGCAGCATCAGGTCGGTGTGCTTGGAGCCCATCCCACCGGTGATGCCCTGGACGATGATCTTGGAGTCCTTGTTCAGGTAGATCGTCATGTGTGTGTCTTCTCCCGGTCTCAGGCGTTCGCCAGCTCAGCAGCCTTGTCGGCCGCGCCGTCCATGGTGTCCACCTGGGTCACGAGCGGGTGGTTCAGCTCGTCCAGGATCGCGCGGCCCTTGTCGACGTTGTTGCCGTCCAGGCGGACCACGAGGGGTTTGGTGGCGTTGTCGCCGAGGATCTCCAGGGCACCCTTGATGCCGTTGGCCACCTCGTCGCAGGCGGTGATGCCGCCGAAGACGTTGACGAAGACCGCCTTGACCTGGTCATCGCCCAGGATCACGTCCAGACCGTTGGCCATCACCTCGGCGTTGGCGCCGCCGCCGATGTCCAGGAAGTTGGCCGGCTTGACACCGCCGTGCTTCTCCCCGGCGTAGGCGACCACGTCCAGGGTGCTCATCACCAGGCCGGCGCCGTTGCCGATGATGCCGACCTGGCCATCGAGCTTGACGTAGTTGAGGTCCAGCGCCTTGGCCTTGGCCTCCAGCGGGTCGGTGGCGGACTTGTCCTCCAGCGCCGCGTGGTCGGTATGCCGGAAGCTGGCGTTCTCGTCCAGGGAGACCTTGCCGTCCAGGGCGATGATCTGCCCGTCGGTGGTCTTCACCAGCGGGTTCACCTCCACCAGGGTGGCGTCCTCGTTCTGGTACACCCCCCAGAGCTTGACCAGCACCTCGGCGATGGCCTCCTGGTCGCTGGTGAAGCCGGCGGCCTCCACGATCTCCCGGGCCTTGGCGGCATCGATGCCCACCAGCGGGTTGACGTTGATCCGGGCCAGGGCCTCGGGGCGCTCGACGGCGAGCTGCTCGATCTCCATGCCGCCCTCCTTGCTGCACATCGCCAGCAGCGAGCGGTTGGCGCGGTCCAGCAGCACCGAGAAGTAGTACTCCTCATCGATGCTGGCGCCCTGGGCGATCATCACCGCGTTGACGGTGTGCCCCTTGATGTCCATGCCGAGGATCTGCTCGGCAGCGGCGGTGGCCTCCTGCGGGGTCTTGGCCAGCTTCACACCGCCGGCCTTGCCGCGGCCACCGGTCTTCACCTGTGCTTTCACCACGACGACACCGCCACTGGCGGCTCCGATGCGCTCGGCTGCGGCGGCGGCATCACCGGCGTCGGTGATCACTTCCGCCGGCAGCACGGGCACGCCGTGCGCCTCGAACATGTCTCGGGCTTGATACTCGAATAGGTCCACGAGTCGGTAATCCCATCTGCGTGTGTTGTTGTGGGTCGGTGCCTGTGGGGCGATCGGTCAGTGCGGGGCTGCCTCCGGTGACCGGGTGGCAGCGCGGGCCGACCGGGGCCGGCCGTTGCTGCCAGCCAGGTTAGATCAGCCGCGGCCGAGGTTGTCGCGGACCCATCCGGTGATCTCCGCGGTGGTCGCCCCGGGGGTGAACACCCGGGAGACTCCCAGGTCCTGCAGCAGCGGGATGTCGTCCTCGGGGATGATCCCGCCGCCAAACACCACGATGTCCGCGGCGTCACGCTGCTCGAGCAGCTCGATCACCCGCTTGAACAGCGTCATGTGCGCACCGGAGAGCACCGACAGCCCCACAGCGTCGGCGTCCTCCTGGATGGCGGCCTCGACGATCTGCTCCGGCGTCTGGTGCAGCCCGGTGTAGATGACCTCCACTCCCGCGTCGCGCAGCGCTCTGGCCACGACCTTGGCTCCTCGGTCGTGGCCGTCAAGACCGGGCTTGGCCACGACGACGCGCAGCGGTGACGTGCTCGATGCGGTGGTCATGGGTGCAGGTTAGCGCACCGT
>CAYVEH010000061.1:0-14374 GCA_964450585.1 uncultured Ornithinimicrobium sp. | reverse complement strand
CCATTGGTCGCAGCCAGGGCGGTCACCGTGGTCGCCGAGCACGGCGAAATCGGGAACTCGCTTGAGTTGGGTGGCACCGCGACATGGGAGGCGGTGGGCACGGTTCGGGCTGCCATCGATGGAACGGTGACAGCGGTCGGTGACACATCCCAGCCGCTGGAGGTTGGAGACCAGATCCTCCAGATCGACCTACGCCCGGTCGTCGTGGCAGAAGGGAGGGTGCCCGCCTTCCGCACACTGGAGGTCGGCCTGCACGGGGCTGACGTCAGGCAACTCCAGCAGTTCCTCGCCACTGAGGGGTGGTACGACGGCACCATCGACGGAGACTTCGACGACGCAACCGCAGCGGCTGTGGCTGCTTGGCGCGTCGATATGGGGCTGCCTCGGGGATCTGAGGTGCCAGCAGGGATGATCGTGTTCGTTCCCGAGCTCCCGGTGGCCGTGCGACTCTCCGTCCAGATTGGGGACCTCGTTGGTCCGGGTGTGACCATAGCGGAGACTCTGGCCGCGGCCCCGACTTTCCGGGCCATCGTGACCGAGGATCAACGCGCGATGATCCCAGAGGGGACCGCGATATCCTTGCGGCGCGGCGATCATGGCCTCGAAGGAAAAGCGGGCTCCACGGAGGTTGTGGAGGGAATACCGTATCTGGTGATTGAGGGAACAGATGGGGGCCCGGTGTGCCCTAGCCCCTGTGGCTCTGTGCCACATGAGGGGACGTCGCGCTGGGACGTGCAGGCAGTTTTGGTCCCTCCAGAGCGTGGCGTGCTGCTTCCACTGGCGGCAGTGCGCAGAAATGCCAACGGAGAAACGTACGTGGTGACCGAGGATGGCGGCACGACCCAGGTCGAGACGGGGGCCTCGAGTGCTGGCCAAGTCATTGTCGAGGGGCTTGACGCAGGCACGGTCGTCCAACTGGCGACAACAGGATCCACGCCGGGAGAGACCCTTGATGAGGGGTGAGGGCATCGGCTTCGGCTACACGGGGAAGTCATTCGTCCTGGAAGACGTCACGGTCCGCGCAGACGCGGGCCACCTGACGGCTCTGACCGGGCCGTCAGGTCGAGGCAAATCCACGCTCTTGTTCATCCTGGGCCTGCTGCTGCGGCCTCAGCAGGGCGAGCTCACGGTCAACGGAATCAACACCTCGACGCTGAGCGACGCAGATCGGTCGCGCCTTCGAGCAAGCCTCATCGGGTTTGTCTTTCAAGACTCCGCCCTGGACGCATCCCGATCGATCCTCGAGAATGTCATTGAATCGTGTGACTACACCGGTGCCTCGCGGGCCAAGGCCATACCGAGTGCTACAGCACTCTTGGTCGAGATGGGCGTGGACATCCCCCCGACGCGCCGACCGTTACAAATATCAGGTGGGCAAGCGCAGCGAGTCGCTCTCTGTCGGGCACTGCTGCCCGGGCCGCAGATCATCCTCGCCGATGAACCTACTGGCAACCTCGACAGAGCCTCCTCGGCGGCCGTGCTGCGGCGTCTCCGGGCCGAGGCGCATCGCGGAAGGACGGTCGTGATTGCCACTCATGACCCACGGGTGCTCGATCAGTGCGACCGTCGCGTGGACCTTTAGCATGCGTTCCTTAGCAGGTGCCGCCTGGCGGGCTTGGACTCACGCGGTCGCCCTGAGTGCGATGGTCATGTTGCTCACCGGTGGTGTCGTCGCCGCTACGTTGGCGACGTCCGGACGGACCGTCGCCTCCGAGCGGTCAGTGCTGTCGGCTATCGACGACCACGATCTCACCTCCATCACGATCTTGGACGACGCCGGCACGGGAAGCATGGACAGTGCGCTCGTCCAGCAGTTAGCCCAACTCAACACCGTCACCGGGGTTGTTGGCCTGGGCCCGGTAGAGGACCTGCGGCCCCTCGACACGCCGGGGGCTGACCCCGTAGCGGGCCGGCGCTTCGTGGGATGGAGCCCGCTGTTGTCCTGGCGCGAAGATCTCCAGGAGGTGGCCACCGAGGTGACGGGCACTCCCGTTGCCGTCATCGGGCGCGAGGCGAGCAAGATCACCGGGCTGGTGGACAGTGCCGGAGCGCTCGAGAACCTCCGTGGCCTCGAAGTGCCAATCATCGGTGATTTCGTGGCCCAGGACTCTCTGGCCCAGCTTGCGAACAGCGTGTTGATCCACGACCCCGCATTCGCCGGACCGCTGCGCCGGGTCACGCTTCAGGTCCAGAACCCGGAAGACATCGAGCCCACGGCCGCCGCGCTCACGAGCATGACATCCGATCCTGGACTCAGGATTGTCGTGGCCGATGACCTGGCCAGGATCAGGGCAGCCGTGCACGGCGAGTTGGGGGGCGCCACGAGAGCGACCGTGATCCAGACACTGGCGATCGGGCTTGTCCTGGTGGCGGTGGTGATGTATGCCTCCCTGCATGCAACCAGGCGCGACTTCGGACGGCGTCGGGCGCTCGGCGCCACGAGGAGCCAACTGGTCACGATCGTGCTCTTGCACGTCACGTACGCCTCACTGGCGGGTGCCACGCTCGGAGCGGTCACCGGAAGCTGCGTGACGTACCTGCTGACCGGAACATGGCCGGGGTGGGCCTACCCCCTCGCCGTCTCCGTGCTTGCCGTGCTGACAAACCTGCTGGCGGCGGCCATCCCTGCCGGCCTGGCTGCCAGACGTGACCCAGTGCTGGCCCTCCGAGTGCCCTGAGCAGCAACATCCCGGCGCAGGGGTTTCGAGGTCGGGCCCTGCCGCTGCCCGACCGTGATTCGTGAGGGGGTGCAGGATCTGGCACAATGGGTCGGTACCCGTCTGTGGGTCGGCCCCTCTCACCGGCTCCAGCGTGTTCCCGAGCAACTGCCCCGCGCGTGTTTCCCCACGTGGGCCAGCACGTCGCTCACCTGACCAAGAATGAGGAGACACCCCACTCGTGGCTGTCAAGATTCGCCTGAAGCGCATGGGCAAGATCCGTGCACCGTTCTACCGCGTTGTCGTCATGGACGGCCGCAAGAAGCGCGATGGTCGCGCGATCGAGGAGATCGGTCGCTACGTCCCCGCCCAGGAGCCCTCGCTCATCGAGATCAACTCCGAGCGTGCCCTGTACTGGCTGTCCGTCGGCGCCCAGCCCAGCGAGCAGGTGGCTGCACTGCTGAAGGTCACCGGCGACTGGCAGAAGTTCAAGGGCGAGGCCGGTGCCGAGGGCACCCTGAAGACCGCCGAGCCGCGCCCCGACAAGAAGGCCCTCTACGAGGCCGCCCTGGCCGCCGCCGATGGCACCGAGGTCAGCGACACCCCGACCTCACGCAAGTCCCGCAAGGACGACAAGGCCGACGCCGGAACCTCCGAGCCCAAGGCCGACCGCAAGGCAGAGGCCAAGGCCGAGAAGAAGGCCGACGAGGCCGCTGCTGCCGAGGTTGCAGCCGAGTCCCCGGAGCAGGCCGTCGCCGACGCCGAGGCTCCGGCCGCGGGCGCCGGCGCGCTGGCTGACGGTGGCTTCGGCCCCGACTCGGCCGCGCCGACGGTGGACGGCTCGGCCCCGGAGGGCTTTGCCGTCAAGGGCAACAAGGACTCGATGAAGTACCACGTCGAGGGCTCGCGCTGGTACGACCAGACCGAGGCCGAGGTCTGGTTCCGGTCCGCCGAGGCCGCCGAGGCCGCCGGGTTCGAGCCGGCTGGCGGCGCGGCCGCCCAGTCCGCTGACACCGGTGCGGCGATCGGCACCGACGCGTCCGAGGGCTGAGCATGCTCGAGGAGGCCCTGGAACACCTGGTCAAGGGGATCGTCGACCACGACGGCGACGTGACCGTCCGCACCAAGAACCTCCGCCACGGCGAGGTTCTGGAGGTGCGGGTGCACCCCGACGACCTCGGCCGGGTGATCGGCCGTCGCGGCCGCACCGCCAGTGCGCTGCGCACCGTGATGGGAGCGCTCGCCGACGGTGAGAAGGTGCGCGTCGACATCGTCGATACCGACCGGGCCCGCTGAGGCCGTCACACAGCAGGTCGGCAGGGGTATGCCGGAGCGTCAGGCTCTGGCATACCCCTGATCGGTGTCTCTGGTCTCGATAACATCCCACCCGTTGGCTCAGGAGGGTCATGTGCACATCGTCGCTCGGATCGGCAAGGCCCACGGCCTGCGTGGTGAGGTCACCATCCAGGTGCACACTGACGTGCCAGCAGAGCGCTTCCGGCCAGGTGCTCAGTTCGCCACCGAGCCGGACCGTGGCACCGTGACGGTCTCCTCGGTGCGCGTGCACCAGCAGATCTACCTGCTGGGTTTCGAGGGCATCTGCGATCGCACCGCCGCGGAGGCGCTGCGCAATACCCGCCTGCTGTTGGCGCAGGAAGACACCGCCGATGAGGACGAGGGCTGGCGCGAGGAGGAGCTGCTCGGCCTGCAGGTGGTGACCACCGACGGTGCCCCGGTGGGGGAGGTGAGCGGGCTGCATACCCGTCCGGTACAGGACCTGCTGCAGGTGCGTCGACCGGACGGGGCTGAGGTGCTCGTCCCGTTCGTGATCGAGCTGGTGCCCCAGATCGATGCGGACGCCGGTACGGTGACCATCGACCCGCCTGCTGGGCTGTTGGAGCTGGGCAACTGACATGCGCATCGATGTCATCACGATCTTCCCCGAGTACCTGGCGCCGTTGGACCTCTCGCTCATCGGCAGGGCCCGCCGAGAGGGACTCCTCAGTGTGGATGTGCACGACCTGCGCGAGCACACTCACGACCGACACCGCACGGTCGACGACACCCCCTACGGCGGGGGCGCCGGCATGGTGATGAAACCCGAACCGTGGGGCGAGGCCCTCGACGAGCTGACGCACAACGAGCCGCGGGGGAAGGTGCCGCATCTGATCATCCCCGGACCCAGCGGTCGTCCCTTCACCCAGCAGGCTGCGCGGGACCTGGCCACCGAGCCGTGGCTGGCCTTCGCCTGCGGACGATATGAGGGCATCGACGAGCGGGTCTACGAGGAGGCTGCCGCCCGGATGCCGGTCTCGGTGCTCTCCCTGGGGGACTATGTGCTCAACGGGGGAGAGGTCGCCGTGCTGGCGATGGTGGAGGCGATCGCCCGGCTGGTCCCCGGCGTCATCGGCAATGAGCAGTCGTTGGTGGAGGAGTCCCACGAGGACGGACTGTTGGAGTACCCGGTCTACACCAAACCAGCCGTCTGGCGTGGACGGGAGGTGCCCGAGATCCTGCTCTCCGGCCACCACGGAGCCATCGCCCAGTGGCGGCACGACCAGCGCTTACAGCGCACGGCCGCGCGCCGACCGGACCTGCTCTCGGAGTAACAGTCCGGATGCCGGCAGTCACTGGCCTGTCGGACCGTGGGCCGGGGGCAGCAGCCACCAGCGGCCGATTGGCCCGAGTGGGTCGGTCTGTGGCAAACTTGACCCTTGCGTCCGTCCGGACGACGACCTCGCGCCCCTGCCACAGGGGGGAGAGCGCGACCCAGGCCGGCCAGACGCATCCCTGACCACGACCGTCGACAGACGGCACACCGCCGTGGGTGACCTGTGGCACCGACGAGAAAGCGACCCCATCATGCACAAGCTCGACGACCTGGACGCAGGCAGCCTGCGCGACGACATCCCGGACTTCCGCGCCGGCGACAACATCAAGGTCCACGTGAAGGTCATCGAGGGGACCCGCTCCCGTATCCAGGTCTTCCAGGGCGTGGTGATCCGGCGCCACGGTGGCGGCATCGGCGAGACCTACACGGTGCGCAAGATGAGCTTCGGCGTCGGTGTGGAGCGCACCTTCCCGGTGCACTCCCCGCAGATCGACAAGGTCGAGGTGGTCAGCAAGGGCGACGTCCGGCGCGCCAAGCTGTACTACCTGCGCGACCGCCGCGGCAAGGCCGCCCGTATCCGTGAGAAGCGGGAGAACACCCCGGGCGCCTGAGCCCCCGCAACGACCCTGCCGCCCCGGTGCCTCCTGGCCCGGGGCGGTCGGCGTCTATGACGCACCTCACGTGATCGATCCACGCCGCGAGGGTGGTGGGGAACCGTGCCGGTCAGCCACGCGTACTAGGGTTCGGCGAAGAGCGCAGAGACCACCGCATACCGGCAGACAGGACACCACCCGTGAGGAATGACCCGCGATCCGAGGAGGAACGCGTGGGGGAGGCCACCGACGGGCCCGAGGTCAACAGCACCCAGCCGCCCGCGCCCCGGTCTGGGGCTCCTGTTGACGGGCCCGACCTGGATCCGGCCGCCGTGGACCCGCCCGCCGCGGAGCCGGCTGACGCCGCAGGACGGGAGCGGTCCGCGGCCCGCGGGCAGCCAGGCGCCGAGCGCCGCAAGCGCCACCCGGTCTGGAACTTCGTCCGGGAGGTCCTCATCATCGGGGTCACCGCCCTGGTGATCTCCTTCCTGATCAAGACCTTCGTCGTCCAGGCGTTCTGGATCCCCTCCGGTTCGATGGAGACCACCCTGGTGTATGGCGACCGGGTGCTGGTCAGCAAGATCCAGGCCGGGCCGATGTCGGTCGAGCGCGGCGACATCATCGTCTTCGAGGATCCCGGCGGCTGGCTGCCACATGGTCAGGAGCCCGATCGCGGCCCGATCCTGGGGCCGCTGATGGACGCGGCCAAGTTCATCGGCATCGCCCCCGAGGGAGAGAGCCACCACCTGATCAAGCGGGTCATCGGGGTGGGAGGTGACCACGTGATCTGTTGCGACGACCAGCAACGCATCACGGTCAACGGCGAGCCGCTCAACGAGACCTACCTGTTCGACGGTGATGAACCCAGCACCGAGAACTTCGACATCGTCGTCCCCGAGGACCACTACTGGATGATGGGTGATCACCGGTCCTACTCCCGGGACTCCCGCGCCCACGACGACGGCACCGGCGCCACCGGATCCATCCCCGCCGACACGGTGGTCGGCCAGGCGTTTGTGCTCATCTGGCCGCTGGACCGGCTGGACTGGTTCGGCAACCCCGAGGAGGTGTTCGGGTCTGTCCCCGACGCCGCGACGGAGGGGCCGTGACCCAGCGACCCACCCCAGTGACCCGACGGCGTGCCCGGAGCAGCTCACGGCCCAGCCTGCGGGTGGAACGTGCCCTGATGCGCGAGGGGCACGCGATCCTGGTCGGCATGGACGAGGTAGGCCGCGGAGCGCTGGCCGGGCCGGTGTCCGTGGGCGTGGTCGCCCTCGATGAGACCTGCCGCACCGCCCCGCAGGGAGTGAAGGACTCCAAGTTGCTGGCCGAGCCGGTGCGTGAACGCTTGGCGCCCCGGATCCAGCGGTGGGCGCTGGGCTGGGGAGTGGGCCACGCCTGGCCCCAGGAGATCGACCGCATCGGGATCATGGCGGCGCTGCGCCTGGCCGGTCAGCGGGCGCTTGCCCAACTGGCGGTGACCCCCGACCTGATCGTGCTGGACGGCAACCACGACTGGCTGACCGACCCGGCCCGGCAGGGACTGCTGGGGCTGGCCGACCCGACCGGACCGGCGCAGATCCCGGTACGGACGATGATCAAGGCGGACCTGAAGTGCTCCTCGGTCGCGGCCGCCAGCGTCCTGGCCAAGGTGACCCGGGACGCCCACATGATCTCGATCGCCCCCGACTTTCCGGCATACTCCTGGGAACTCAACAAGGGGTATGCCGCACCGGAGCACCAGGCCGCGCTGCGCTCGCTGGGCCCCTGCGACCACCACCGCCGCAGCTGGCGGATCACCGGCACCACCGATCGGGACGACTTGCCCGTCCCACCCGAGGCGAGGGAGATGAACCGAGCATGAGCGCCGAGGACCTCGAACGGTACGAGACGGAGATGGAGCTCCAGCTCTACCGCGAGTACCGCGACGTGGTCAGCCTGTTCAGCCATGTCGTCGAGACCGAGCGACGGTTCTATCTGGCCAACGAGGTGGACGTGCAGGTCCGCACCGGGGACGGGGAAACCTGGTTCGAGGTGACCATGACCGACGCCTGGGTCTGGGACGTCTACCGCCCCGCCCGCTTCGTCAAGAAGGTGCGCGTCATCACCTTCAAGGACGTCAACGTCGAGGAGATCGCCAAGAGCGAGCTGGATCTCACCAAACTGGACCGCGACGCCTGAGCCGACCGGCATCCCCAGCCCCCCACGCACCCAGCCGCCCGTCCACAACTGACCCGGTCGCCCTTTTGCCGCCCGGCCCTGCGGGTGACGGTGGGCTCGGAGGTGGTGGAGATGGGCATGTCCCACCAGGTCGCGAGCGCGATCGGGGCCTATGGCGAGCAGCTGGCCGGTGAGTACCTCACCGGTCTGGGATATGCGGTGCTGGACCGCAATTGGCGCTGCGCTCAGGGGGAGATCGACATCGTGGCACGGGACGGTCGGTGCCTGGTCTTCTGTGAGGTGAAGACCCGACGGTCCACGGCGTTCGGGACACCGGTCGAGGCGGTGACGCCGGCCAAGGCCGCGCGACTGCGACGGTTGGCAGTGCAGTGGGTCCGGGAGCACCGGGTGCGCGTCGCCGAGCTGCGCATCGACGTGGTCGGGGTGCTCTGTCCGGCGGGTGCCGCGGCCCAGATCGAGCATCTGCAGGCCGTGGCCTGATGGGGCTGGGACGCACCCATGCGGTGGCACTCAGCGGCGTCGAGGGGCACGTGGTGCAGGTGGAGGCCCACATGGCCCAGGGGCTGCCGGCGATGACGATGAGCGGCCTGCCGGACGCGGCCTGCTCCCGGGCCCCGAATCGGATTCGGGCCGCGGTGGAGCACTGCGGCCTGAGCCTCCCGCAACGCCGGTGGACCATCAACCTCACCCCGGCCTGGTTGCCCAAGACCGGCAGCGGTTTCGACCTGGGCATCGCGGTCGCCCAGCTCGTGGCGATCGACGCACTGCCCGCTGGGGTGGCCGCCACCGTCGTCCATATCGGAGAGCTCGGCCTTGACGGGGCCATCCGGCCGGTCGAGGGGGTCCTGCCCATGGCGGTGGCGGCCGAGGCGGCCGGCTCGCGCACCGTGATCGTGCCCCGACAGAACGCGACCGAGGCCGCGCTGGTACCGGGTTTGCGGGTCCACGGTGTCGGCTCGTTGACCGAGCTGATCCAGTGGCATCTGGCCGCACAGGTCGGCGCCGAGCCGAAGGCTACCTCCGGGCCGACAGCCCAGCCATCACCCCAGGACCTGCCGGATCTGCGGGATGTGGTCGGGCAGCCGGAGGCCCGGGCCGCGCTGGAGGTCGCGGCCGCGGGCCGGCACCACATGCTCATGGTGGGCGCCCCCGGGGCGGGCAAGACCATGCTGGCCGAGCGGCTGCCCGGTCTGCTGCCAGAACTGTCCCGGGAGGAGGCCCTGGAAGTCACCGCGGTGCACTCGGTGCTCGGCGCCTTGGATCAGGACCGGTCCCTGGTGGACCGGCCGCCGTTCGTGGCACCCCACCACGGAGCCTCGATGGCGGCGGTGATCGGTGGCGGCAGCTCGCGGGTGCGCCCGGGGGCGGTCTCCCGGGCCCATCGCGGGGTGCTCTTCCTGGACGAGGTCCCGGAGTTCCGCCGGGACGTTCTCGACGGCCTCCGTCAGCCGTTGGAGAGCGGGGAGGTGGTGATCGCCCGGGCCGACCGGCAGACCCGGCTGCCGGCCCGTTTCCAGCTCGTGGCGGCGGCCAATCCGTGCCCCTGCGGCCGAGGCGTCGGCAAGGGCGAGCACTGCGAGTGCACCGCCCTGGCACAGCGCACCTACTTCGGCAAGCTCAGCGGGCCACTGCTGGACCGCATCGACGTACGGGTCAGCCTGCTGCCGGTGACCCGGGCAGCACTCACCGGCCCCACCGGCGAGCCGACCCTGGTGGTGGCCCGTCGGGTGCGCGAGGCCCGGCAGCGGCAGCAGCAGCGGTGGGCCGGCACCCCGTGGGCGGTCAATGCCGAAGTCCCCGGGAGCATGCTGCGCGAGCGACCCTGGCAGCTGCCGCGCCCGGTCACCCTGCCGTTGGACCGCGCGATGGACCGGGGAGAGCTCACGTTGCGTGGCTACGACCGCTGTTTGCGGGTGGCATGGACCCTGGCCGATCTGGCCGGGGCTGAGCGGCCCGGGCCAGAACACCTGGGTCAGGCCCTGGCGTTGCGCACCAGCTCGGAAGTCGCAGCATGAGCCACGGTGTCACCGACGAGACCACAGCCCGGCTGGCCTGGGCGCGACTGGCCGAGCCCACAGACTCGGTCGCGACCGACCTGATCGCCCGATTCGGCTACCAGGACGCCTTCGACATCGCCGCCCGGGGCGGCACCTGCCCCGCCGGCAAGCCGGTCGACCGGTTCACGGCCCGGTTGCAGCACCTGGACCTGGCCCGGGACCGCGAGATGTGCCAGCGGCTCGGGGCCCGGGTGCTGGTGCCCGGCTCACCGGAGTGGCCGCACGCGGTGGATGACCTGCGCGACCCACCCTGGTGTCTGTGGGTGCGCGGCCCACTGGCCCTGGACCAGGTGTCGGACCGGAGCGTGGCCATCGTGGGGTCGCGGGCCAGCACCCCGTACGGGAACCACCTGGCTGCCGAGCTGGCGACCGGCACCGCGGCCCGGGGCTTCGCCATCGTCTCCGGTGCCGCGTTCGGGGTCGACGCCGCGGCGCACCGGGCGGCCCTGGCTGCTGATGCTCCGACGGTGGCTGTGCTGGCCGGCGGCGTGGACCGTCCCTACCCGGCCGCACACGCCTGGCTGATCACCCAGATCGGTCAGAGCGGGGCGTTGGTCAGCGAGGTGCCGCCGGGCAGTTCCCCGACCCGTCCACGGTTCCTGGCGCGCAACCGGCTGATCGCTGCGTTGGCGACCGGCACTGTGGTCGTCGAGGCCGGGCTCCGCTCCGGGGCGCTCAGCACACTGCGGGCCGCTGCTCGGATCGGGCGTCCGGTGGCGGCCGTGCCGGGTCCGGTGACGTCGATGACCTCCGCCGGCTGTCATGAGGCGGTGCGCAACGAGTGCGCCACGCTGGTGACTGATGCCGCCGAGGTCGTGGACCTGCTCGGGTCCATCGGCGGCGCGGACCTGGCGCCGCACAAACGAGGGCCAGAGCGTCCGGAGGATGAGTTGGCCCCACTGCCGCACTTGGTGTGGTCCACCCTGGCCCCGGTGCGCTCCAAGACGGTGGAGGAGATCACGGTGCAGGCGGGCCTCTCGGCGGGTGAGGTGCTGGGTGCGCTGGGGGAGTTGCAGGGACGTGGCCTGGCTGAGTTGCGTCTCGACGGGTGGGGGAGAGTCCGGTGCGAGCGCTGATCGTTGCCCTTCTGGTGGTGCCCCTGCTGCTGGTGCCGGTCCCGCCGGTGTCCGTGACCGTCCCGCCGACTGAGGGGCTACCGTGGCCGGCGGCCGCTGCGCAGCAGGAAGCAGGTGGTGCCGAGGACGCGGAGCCGGAGGCCCTGCTCTGGGGCCCGGCCCGGTTGGCGCCGATGCTGACCCGGTGGATGGTCCCTGCCGGGGCCAGGGCCGAGGCCGGGGGCAGCGCTTCGGTACCAGCCGCCGGGGCGTGGCAGTGGCCGCTGCCCGGGACCCCAGAGGTGGTGCGGGCCTTCGACCCGCCGGAGCACCCCTGGTTGCCCGGGCACCGGGGTATTGACCTGGCCGGCCTCAGTTACGCCCCGGTGCTGGCCGTCGCGGACGGGGTGGTCACGCACAGCGGCAGTATCGCTGGGGTCGGTACGGTGTCCATCACCCACCCGAGCGGCATCCGCAGCACCTACCAACCACTGATCGAGCGAGTCCCGGAGGGCACCCGCCTCACTGCTGGTGAGCAGATCGGCCAGTTGGGCGTCCTGGGCAGCCACTGCCTGCTGCGGTCCTGCCTCCACCTGGGAGCGGTGCGTGGCTCCGACTATCTGGACCCCCTCCTGCTCCTGCAGAGCTGGCAGCTCACCCTGCTGCCCCATGAGGGTCGGTGAGCCGAGCTGCGCGTCCTGCCCGTCCTGCACCCAGCGGCATGGCACCGTGGAGGCATGGACACCGGCAGCGACCGCAGGGCCACCGAGCCCGAGACGGAGGCGCCGCAGGGCGCGGTCCCCTCGGAGACGCTCGAGGCCTTCGCCCGCTACCTGGGTGCGGAGCGCAATCGTTCGGCGCACACCGTGCGCGCCTACACCGGTGACGTCACCGTGATGTCCCACGCCCTGGCCGAGGCCGGGGTGCCCGACCTGGCCGCCATCACCCTGGCGGACCTGCGCGCCTGGTTGGGCTCGCTGTCCGATGCGGGGGCGGCCCCCACCACCGTCGCCCGCCGCGCGGCGGCGGCCAGAACCTTCCTGAGCTGGGCGACCCGCACCGGGCTGTTGGACACCGACCCCTCGCTGCGACTGCGTGCGCCCCGCAAGGGCCGTCACCTCCCCGGGGTGCTGAAGCGACAGGAGGCCCACGACCTGATGGAGTTGGCGGCCGTGGCCGCCGACGATGCCGACCCGGTGCACCTGCGCAACCGGGCCATCCTGGAGCTGCTCTATGCCAGTGGCATGCGGGTCGGCGAACTGACCGGGTTGGATGTGGATGACCTGGACCTGACCGAGCAGGTGGCCACGGTGCTGGGTAAGGGCGCCAAGGAACGCCGGGTGCCGTTCGGTGCACCGGCGGCCGAGGCCCTCCAGATCTGGTTCACCCAGGGGCGGGGACAGCTGGTGACCGCCGAGTCCGGCCCCGCGGCATTCCTGGGTCGTCGTGGCCGGCGGGTTGACCCACGACAGGTGCGCAGCGTGGTCCACGAGCTGCTGGCCCACGTGCCCGGCAGCGCCGACCTCGGCCCGCACGGGCTGCGGCACAGCGCCGCGACCCACCTGCTGGAGGGCGGTGCCGACCTGCGCACAGTCCAGGAGATGCTCGGCCACGCCAGCCTGGCCACCACCCAGATCTACACCCACGTCTCCGTCGACCGGTTGCGGTCGGCCTACCGGCAGGCACATCCCCGGGCGTGAGCGCGGGGCGCCGGTCAGCTGGCACGCAGCCCGGCCAACCGCCGGGCACCCTCGCGCAGCACCTCCTCGCGCTTGCAGAAGGCAAAGCGCACCAGCGTCCTGACCGGTTCCACCTCGTCACAGAACGCCGACACCGGCACCCCCACCACGCCCACGCTCTCCGGCATACCGCGGCAGAACTCCACAGCGTCGGTGACCCCAAGCGGTGCGGCATCGGCGATGACGAAGTAGGTGCCCTGGCAGGGCATCACCGGCAGGCCCACCGAGGTCAGCGCCTGCACCAGCACCTCGCGCTTGCCCTGCAGTTCTGTGGCCAACCCGGTGAAGAACTCCTCCGGCAACCGCAACCCGTGGGCGATCGCCGGCTGGAACGGGCCGGAGCCCACGAACGTCAGGAACTGCTTGACGGCGCGCACCGCCGCCACCAACCTGGCCGGCCCGTGCACCCACCCGACCTTCCAACCGGTCACCGAGAACGTCTTGCCCCCCGAGCTGATCGTCAGGGTGCGCTCGGCCATCCCCGGCAGGGTCGCGATCGGGCGATGCCGCAACCCATCGAAGGTCAGGTGCTCGTAGACCTCATCGGAGATCACCACGGCATCGTGCTCGCGCGCCAGGTCGGCCACGAGCTGCAACTCCTCGGTGGTGAAGACCTTGCCGGTCGGGTTGTGCGGGGTGTTCAGCAGCACCGCCCGGGTGCGCGGACCGAACGCAGCCCGCAGGGCCTCGGCGTCGATGGCCAGATCGGGGAACCGCAACGGGACCGTGCGGCGCACCCCACCGGCCAACGCGATCGACGCCGCATAGGAGTCGTAGTACGGCTCGAAGGTGACCACCTCCTCACCGGGCTCGACCAGCGCCAGGATCGAGGCCGCGATCGCCTCGGTGGCCCCGACCGTGACCAGCACCTCCTGGGCAGGGTCAACCTGCAGACCGTAGAAGCGTTCCTGGTGCTCGGCCACCGCCTCCCGCAGCGTCTGCATGCCGATGGCCGGGGAGTACTGGTTCAACCCGGCAGCGATTGCCTCCTGGGCGATCTGCAGCAGCTCGGCGGGGCCGTCGGTGTCCGGGAAGCCCTGGCCGAGGTTGACCGCATCGAACTGCAGCGCCTTCTGGGTCATCTCGGCAAAGACCGTGGACCCAAAGCCGGTCATCCGTGTCACGAGAGGATTTCGCATGTCTGAGACGGTAGCCGTAGAATGCTGGGCACGTGTGGTGTGTCCACCTGTGGGCCCACCGGACGAATTCGCGCACGAGCTCACCGGTGCACCACCTCGACGTGCGGGTCGACGGCCAGGTATGCCGGGGCGCATCTCCGCGGTCCCGCCCCCGTCCGGGGTCGGGTGGAGAGCGTCGCCCGTGCCAGGAGACAACTGCACCCTAGAAGAAAGCGAGACACGGCATGGCCGTCGTCACCATGCGCCAGCTCCTGGAGAGCGGCGTCCACTTCGGGCACCAGACCCGTCGCTGGAACCCGAAGATGAAGCGCTTCATCATGACCGAGCGCAACGGCATCTACA
>CAYVEH010000060.1:0-14379 GCA_964450585.1 uncultured Ornithinimicrobium sp. | reverse complement strand
TGGTTCAGAGGCCGAGCTCCCGGGCTGCCTCTGCGGAGGAGTCGCGCAGGAAGTCGGCGCAGCGCCGCTGCTCGTCAGTCTCCCCGATCCGGCCGGCCGCCTTGGCCAGCACCGCCAGCGCCCGCAGGAACCCGCGGTTGGGCACATGGCTCCACGGGATCGGCCCCTGCCCCTTCCAGCCGGCACGGCGCAGCGCGTCCAGGCCCCGGTGGTACCCGGTGCGGGCGAAGGCGTACGCCTCCAGGTCGTCCCCCTCGGAGAGGGCATGTTCGGCCAGCTCGGCCCAGGCCAGGCTGGAGGTCGGTTGCCCGGCGGCGACCTCCCGGGGGTCGACGCCCTGCTCCAGCCGTGCCGCCGCACCGTCCTCGGGCAGTTTCGTCTCCGGGATCCCCAGCAGGTTGTCCCCGCCCATCACCGCCCCGCTGCCCAGGGTCACTGGTGGGTCCCGGCCGAGCGGAGGTGCTGGCAGGCCTCCACGACCCGGGCCGCCATGTTGGCCTCGGCTTCCTTGCCCCAGGTGCGCGGGTCGTACATCTTCTTGTTGCCGACCTCCCCGTCGACCTTGAGCACGCCCTCATAGTTGGTCAGCATGAATCCGGCGACCGGTCGGGTGAAGGCGTACTGGGTGTCGGTGTCGATGTTCATCTTGACCACGCCGTAGTCCACGGCATCGGAGATCTCCTGCTCGCTGGAGCCGGAGCCGCCGTGGAAGACCAGGTCGAACGGACGGTCGCCCTCGGTCAGCCCCTTGGCCTGCACGACGGCTTCCTGGGCCGCCTTGAGGATCTCGGGGCGCAGCTTGACGTTGCCGGGCTTGTAGACCCCGTGCACGTTGCCGAACGTCAGGGCGGTCAGGTACCGCCCGCGATCGCCCAGCCCGAGCGCCTCGACGGTGGCCAGGGCGTCCTCGGGGGTGGTGTAGAGCTTCTCGTTGATCTCGTTGGCGACCCCGTCCTCCTCACCGCCGACGACGCCGATCTCGACCTCCAGGATGATCCGGGCTGCCGCCGCCTGCTCGAGCAGCTCGCGACCGATCTGCAGGTTCTCCTCCAGCGGCACCGCGGAGCCGTCCCACATGTGCGACTGGAAGTACGGCAGCCCGCCGCCCTTGACCCGCTCGAGGGAGGCGGCCAGCAGCGGCCGCACGAAGCCGTCCAGCTTGTCCTTGGGGCAGTGGTCGGTGTGCAGGGCGATGTTGACGTCGTACCCCTTGGCGACCTCCTCGGCATAGGCCGCGAACGCCAGCGAGCCGGTCACCATGTTCTTGACGCTGGGGCCGGACAGGTACTCCGCGCCCCCGGTCGAGATCTGGATGATGCCGTCACTGCCGGCGTCGGCGAACCCGCGCAGCGCCGCGTTCAGCGTCTGGCTGGAGGTGACGTTGATGGCCGGGTAGGCAAAGTGCTCCGCCTTGGCCCGGTCGAGCATGTCGGCGTAGACCTCAGGGGTCGCGATGGGCATGGGGTCCTCCTCGGTGAGGCGTGGTGTTGGATCCTGGGGCCCATCGTTCCACACCTGGTATGCCGTGCGGCCAGGGTCCTCGGGCCCGCGCCCGGTAAGTGGTCGGCACCGGGGTTGCACCCTCACGGGTGCTGGGCGAAGACGTGCTGTCGCACCCAGGCGTGCATCGCGATCGCGGCGGCCGCCCCGGCGTTGATGGAGCGGGTGGAGCCGTACTGGCCGATCTCCAGCACCGCGGTGGCCCCGGCGACGGCCTCGGCGCTCAGGCCGGGACCCTCCTGACCGAAGAGCAGGACGCAGCGCTGCGGCAGTCGGTAGGTCTCCAACGGGACGGCGCCGGGCACGTTGTCCAGGCCCAGCACCGGCAGGCCCCGTCCGTTGTCCTGGGCGGCGGCCCAGTCCAGCAGGTGCTGCACGTCCGGGTGGTGGTGCTCGTGCTGGTAACGGTCGGTGACCATGGCCCCGCGCCGGTTCCAGCGGCGGCGACCGACAATGTGGAAGGCAGCGGCGTTGAAGGCGTTGGCGGTGCGGATCACCGAGCCGATGTTGAAGTCGTGGCCCCAGTTCTCGACAGCGACGTGGAAGCCGTGCCGTCGGGTGTCCAGGTCGGCGACGATGGCCTCGTGCCGCCAGTACCGATAGGCATCGACCACGTTGCGACGGTCGCCGTGCTGCAACAGGTCCGGGTCCAGGTGGCCCGGTAGGTCCCCGGTGGTCTCCCGGGGCCACGGACCGACCCAGGGTCCGACGCCGACCGGGCTGTCGGCATACGCCCCGGGGGTGCCGTTGCCCGGCGAGCCGGCATCCTGGCCGGGGTTCTGGTCAGCGGACCTGGACAGCTCAGACCCCCTGGGACTTGGCCCGGGACTGCTCACGGACCCGGTGGACCACCCACCAGCAGATGGCGACCAGGACCACGGCGATGACGATCTTCTGGAAGCCGTCGGCGTAGGGCTCCACCCGGGCCCAGTTCTCCCCCAGGACGTACCCGGCCAGCACGAAGATCGAGTTCCAGATGAGGCTGCCGCCCAACGTCAGCAGACCGAAGATCAGCGGTGGCATCCGTTCGATGCCGGCCGGGATGGAGATCAGGCTGCGGAAGATCGGGATCATCCGCCCGAAGAAGACGGTCTTGCGGCCGTGCCGCTCAAACCAGGCCTCGGTCTTGTCCAGGTCGCTCATCTTGACCAGCGGCAACCGGGCCCAGATGGCGCGCAGCCGCTGCCGGCCCAGGAGCACCCCGAGGACGTAGAGGGCATACGCGCCCAGCACGGAACCGGCCGTCGTCCAGAACAGTGCCTCCACCAGCGTGAAGGAGCCCTGGCTGGCGGTGAACCCGGCCAACGGCAGAATCACCTCGCTGGGGATCGGTGGGAACAGGTTCTCCCCGGCGATCGCCACCCCCGCCCCCGGCCCGCCGAGGGTCTCCATCAGGTTGACCGCCCAGCCAGCCACCCCGGTGAGCTCCTGCTCGCTCATCGTTCTCCTGTCTCGAGGTCTCCCCCGTCGATTCCTCGCCTCATTGTCGCAGCCCAGCAGGCGGGTTCCGGCCAGCCGGGCCGCTGACCGGCGTGCTGGGCGGACTCCCCGCGGGTGCGCGGCGCGCGGGGCGATCGCGTGGAGACCTGGGCCGGTTCACACTACGGTGAGGCGTAGGGGCACCACGGTTTTGCCCGGACGGGCCCCGTTGGCCACAGTGGCGGCACCCGCCGTCGCAGGTCTCGACTGACGAGGACGGTGTGACCATGGACTGGAAATGGGTCTGGTTGATACTCCTGCTGCTGGTGATCGCCGCAGCGGTCTGGCTGCTGTTGCGTCGCCCGGGGGGCACTGAGGCCACGGGGGCAGGGGCGCAGGAGCCGCACCCGGGGGAGCCCACCGGTGCGGCTCCCCCGCCGCAGGGGCCGGGCGGTGAGTATGCCGCGGGGGCACCGGGGCAGGCCATGCCGCCTGGGGCGCCGCCGTATGACCAGGCGCCTCAGCAGGACCCGTACGGTCAAGCGCCCCAGCAGGACCCCTACGGTCAGGCACCGCAGCAGGACCCCTACGGTCAGGCGCCTCAGCAGGACCCGCACGGTCAGGCGCCGTACGACCAGGAAGCGACCTACACCGACACGGCGACCGGGGAGAGCACCCCGGTGGAGACGGCATACGACCAGAGCCCGTACCCGGAGACTGCGGCACCGGCGCCCGGCGCCGCAGACCCGGCAGCTGACCACGGCGCGGCCCCAGAGATGTCCCCGGAGGCCGCCCCCGAGCAGCAGGCTCCCCCGGTCTCCGGTGGTGCGGTGGCGGCAGGGACCGCCGCTGCGGCCGCCGGTGGTGGTGCCGCCGCGTGGGCGGCTCAGGATGAGGAGCCGGTGGCTGATCAGGAGCCGACGGCCACCGAGGGTGGCTATGCCGAGCCCGCGCCCCAGGCCGAGTACGTGGAGACCACCACCGAGGTCGAGTACGTCGAGACCACCGCACCGGAGTCAGGTGAGGCTCCCGCCGGGACCGAGGTGCCCGGGGCCGCTCCCCAGGAGTACCCGCCGGCACCCCCGCCGCCGGGAGGGGCCGAGGACCCCGGGGCGGCCCAGCAGGCACCGTCCGGTGACTACGGCTACGACGAGGCCCAGGCCGGGGCGGCTGCCGGCAACTACGCCCAGGGGCCCTTCGGGCCGGGCTCTGCCGAGCCAGCCGAGGACGGATCCGGCCCGGTCGGCTGGTCCATCAAGGGCAACGTGGGCTCGATGCTGTTCCACACGCCGGAGTCCCCCTCCTACGAGGCGGCCCGGGCCGAGGTGTGGTTTGAGTCCGAGGAGGCCGCCCGCGCCGCCGGTTTCGCCCACTGGGACCGCAAGCGCCGTTAAGTCACCAGGCCAGCCGTGAGGGCGCCCTGTCCCGGTGGGGGCGGGGCGCCCTTCTCGTGCCCAGGGAGCCGGTGCTGGTGCCGACCAACGGCTCAGGCCAGCCCGAGATCCTCCAGGGTGTAGGCGGCCCGGTACTCCAGGCCCTCGGCGCGCACCCGCTCGGCCGCACCGCTGGCCCTATCGGCGATCACCGCGACGGCCACCACCTCGGCGCCGGCAGCACGGCAGGCTTCGACCGCGGTCAGCGGGGACCCACCGGTGGTGGAGGTGTCCTCGACCACCAGCACCCGGCGCCCGGCGATCGAGGGCCCCTCGATGCGTTGCTGCAGCCCGTGCGTCTTCTCCGCCTTGCGCACTACGAAGGCGTCGGCGTGGCCACCGGTCACCGCCGCGGCATGGAGCATAGCGGTGGCCACCGGGTCCGCCCCCATGGTCAGGCCGCCCACCGCCTCGAAGGTCAGGTCGCTGACCAGGTCATTCATCACCTGTCCGACCAGCGGGGCCGCCTCACCATCCAGGGTGATCCGGCGCAGGTCGACGTAGTAGTCCGCCTCCTTGCCCGAGCTCAGTTGCACCCGGCCATGGACGATGGCCCGGGTGCGGATCAGGTCCAGCAGGCGGGCACGGGCGTCGGCGGAGGAAGTCACGAGATCGCACCTTACCGTTCTGCCCCGCCCCGGCGAGCGCCGCGGGCCATTGGCTCCGGCGAGACCCCACTAGGCTCACGTCATGGGAACCGCACTGGTCACCGGGGCCTCTACCGGGTTGGGTCGGGCCTTCGCCCTCGAGTTGGCCCGCCGTGGTCACCACCTGGTCCTGGTGGCGCGGGACCGGCAGCGGTTGGCGGACCTGGCCGGGCACCTGCAGCGGGAGTATGCCGTTCAGGCCGAGGTGCTGGTCGCCGACCTGGCCGACCGGGCCCAGACCGAGCGGGTCGCCGAGCGGCTGCGGGACGAGCACCGGCCGGTCGACCTGTTGGTGAACAACGCCGGCTTCGGGCAGTCGCGCAGCTTCACCCGCGGTGCGGTGGCCGAGGAGGAACGGGCGCTGGATGTCATGGTGCGGGCGGTGCTGGTCCTCTCGCACGCCGCCGCCGGGGCGATGCGGGCCCGCGGGCGGGGCGGGATCCTCAACGTCTCCTCGGTGGCCTCCTTCGCGGTGATGGGCACCTACTCGGCGCTGAAGTCCTGGGTGACCGTCTTCAGTGAGGCGTTGTCGGTGGAGCTGGCTGGCACCGGCGTGCAGGTCACCGCCGTCTGCCCCGGCTTTGTCCGCACCGAGTTCCATGATCGCGCGGCGATGAACATGTCTCATCTGCCCGAGCCGTTGTGGCTCACCGCCGACCAGGTCGTCCGGGAGGGGTTGCGGGACCTGGCTGCCGGACGCACCGTGTCCGTGCCGTCCCTGACCTACCGGGCCGTCAGGGCCGGGCTGCACGTCATGCCGCGGGCCGTGATCCGGCGGGTGTCCGGCGGTCTGGCCAGCCGCCGGCGCAGTAGCCGGGGTGCCTCTGCTTAGTCTGGGGTGCATGGCTGACTCCACCGCTGCCCTGGTCTCTGCGCTGCTCGAGGTGCGGAGTTGGACCGCTTTCGATGTCGACGACCAGGGTCGGGTGCTGGCCGGGCACGACGAGCTCGGCACCGTGCAACTGGTCGAGATCGACACCGACGGCACCCGCACGCCGCTGACGGCACTGCCCGGCAAGTGCAGCGGCCGGTACGTCCCGGGCCGGCGGCAGGTCCTGGTGCAGCACGACCAGGGCGGCGATGAGAACCTGCAGCTCTCCCTGCTGGACCTGCCGCGCCGCAGCCCGGCCGGTTTGGCCGACCTGACGCCGCTGGTCGCCGATACCGCGGCGATGCACGTGGTGCAGGACGTGACCCCGCAGGCCGTCACCTACTCCACCAACCGGCGGAATCGCGTCGACATGGATGTGGTGCGCCGCGACCTGCGGGACGGCTCAGAGGTGGTGCTCTACGACGGCGGTGGCTATGTCGCCGACGTCTGCCCGTCCGCCGACGGGGCCCGGGTGGCGGTCACCCGGCTGAGCCTGCAGCCGGCCTCCAGCACCATCGACCTGGCCAGCCCCTCGGGCACCACCGCGGTCACCGACCCTGCTGAGCACGCGCTGCACCAGTCCGTGGGGTGGGCGGCCGACGGGCAGGCGCTGCTGGTCTCCAGCAACCACAACCGGGAGTTTGCCGCCGTGCGCCGGCTCTCCCTGGACGGCGGCACCTGGACCGACCTGGTCACCGACGACGCGCACGACCTGTTGTGCTGGGTGAGCCCGGATGGCACCGCCATGGTCGTCGGGACATTGCGGGACGGCGCCGTGCACCTGGCTGTGCACGATGCGGACGGTGCGCCTCGGCATACCCTCGACCTGGGGACCACCGGGATGGCCGAGGTGGTCTGGGCGGGCGACTCCACCCGGTTCGTGGTGACCGTCACCGCCCCCACTGAGCCCGGCGCCATCCACCTGGTCGAGGCCAGCGACGGCACCAGCCGGTGCGTGGCCTCGGCAGCCGCGGAGATGGACCCGGCAACCCGCGCCCTGCTCGTCCCGCCCACCAGCCACCGGGTGCCGACGCCGGACGGGGAGCAGATCCCCTGTTTCGTCTATCCGGCCGGTTCCTCCGGTGACCCGGCCCTGGCCGGGGCCGCGGTGCTGCACGTGCACGGCGGCCCGGAGGCAGCGGCACAGCAGGTCTTCCACCCGGTGATCCAGGCGTTGGCGGCCAGCGGTCTGACGGTGCTGGTGCCCAATGTGCGCGGGTCGGCCGGCTACGGCAAGCGGTGGGTCTCGCTGGACGATGTCCGGTTGCGGCTGGATGCTGTCGCGGACCTGGCGGCGCTGCACGCCTGGCTGCCATCCCAGGGGTTGGACCCGCAGCGGGCGGCGCTGTGGGGCGGCTCCTACGGCGGCTACATGGTGCTGGCCGGGGTGTCCATGCAACCGGACCTGTGGGCGGCCGGTGTCGACATCGTCGGGATCAGCTCCCTGGTGACCTTCCTGGAGAACACCTCCGGCTATCGACGGGCCTACCGGGAGCGTGAGTACGGCTCTCTGGCGCACGACCGGGAGTTCCTGGAGCAGGCCTCACCGATGACCTACCTGGAGGACATCGTGGCGCCGCTGTTCGTCATCCACGGCGCGAACGACCCGCGGGTGCCGTTGTCCGAGGCAGAGCAGATCAAGGCCGCCCTGGACACCAAGGGGGTGCCCTGTCAACTGCGGGTCTACCACGACGAGGGGCACGGGCTGGCCCGGCGGGAGAACAAGATGGACGCCTACCCGGCCGCGATCGGTTTCCTGCACGAGCACCTGGCCCGGGGCTGACTCGTGCGGCTCGCGACGTGGAATGTCAACAGCATCCGCGCCCGGCTGGACCGGGTGATCGCCTTCCTGGAGCGGCACGAGGTGGACGTGCTGGCGCTGCAGGAGACCAAGTGTCGGGACGACCAGTTCCCGCACCTGCCGTTCCAGGCTGCCGGTTACGAGGTGGCCCATGTCGGCGTGAACCAGTGGAACGGGGTGGCGATCGCCTCCCGGGTGGGGCTGGCGGAGGTGCAGGTCGGCTTCGACGGGATGCCGCAGTGGGGCGAGCCGCCGGTCGCTGAGGCCCGGGCGCTCTCGGCGGTCTGCGGTGGGGTCCGGGTCTATTCGCTGTACGTCCCCAATGGGCGTGCCCTGGACCACCCGCACCTGGGCTACAAGCTGCACTGGCTCGAGCAGTTGCGTGAGCACGGGGCGCAGCAGTTGTCCGCGGCACCGCAGGAGCCGGTGGTGCTGATGGGCGACTGGAACATCGCCCCCGAGGACGAGGACGTCTGGTCGATGGAGTTCTACCAGGGCCGCACGCACGTGTCCGAGCCGGAGCGGGCCGCCTTCCGCGCCGTGGTGGAGGCCGGCTTCAGCGATGTGGTCCGGGCGCACACCCCTGGCCCGGGGGTCTACACCTACTGGGACTACACCCAGCTGCGGTTCCCCCGCCGGCAGGGAATGCGCATCGACTTCATCCTCGGCTCGACCGCCTTCGCCGAGCGGGTCAGCGGTGCCTTCATCGACCGCGAGGAGCGCAAGGGCAAGGGCGCCTCCGATCACGCGCCAGTGGTGGTGGACCTTCGCTAACCCACCGGTAACCCCAGGTCACGCGCTTTGCTACGGTGTGTGCCGCCATCGGCAGTGGACGGCACGAGACCAGGGCTGGTCTGCGTCCACGTAACCCCCTGAGGGACTCTCCGGCACGCGCTCCCCGTCTGGTACGGGGGACACCGCCTGCCGCGCTGCCCGCTGCCGCCCAAAACCCACTGTAGGGAGATAACACCATCATGCACGTGCGCAGATCGCACAAAATCGCCGCGATCGGATTGACGACCGCCCTGCTGCTCGCCGGCTGCGGGGGCTCGGATGAGCCGGAGAGTCTGGAGGAGGCCGTCGGGGCGGCTGAGGAATCGCTGAACGACCTCTCTGGCGGGGACGAGGACGCCGACGAGAGCAGCGAGGAGGCCGAAGAGCCCGAGGAGGAGGAGGCGGGGGGCGAGGAGGAGTCTCAGCTGATGAGCGGTCTGGCCAACCGGCTCTCCTCCGTGCCCGACGTGGAGTGGACCGAGGTCGAGGAGTCCGCCGACAACGTCCTGCAGGCTCCGGGCACCCGGCTGCGGGTCACCCAGACAGCCCTGTTGGAGGAGATCTCACCCGAGGTCGCGGCGCAGGTGTCCGAGGGGCACGGCGAGACCCGGCTGCTGCCGTCCGACGGCGAGATCTTCCTGCTGGCCACCGTGCTGATCGAGGACTCGCAGTGGGAGAGCGCGGAGGCCGACAGCGAGGGAACGTTCCGCGTGGCGGGCAACCCGGTGCCGGCGATTGCCTTCCAGACGGGCTCCGGGGAGCGGCAGCAGAACACCTACATGCTGTCCATCCCGGAGGGCACCCCCGCCGAGGAGGCGGTGGCGGTGCTGACCACCGGTGACGTGGAGCAGAGCATCAGCCTCATCGACGGCTCCCGGGT
Organism: uncultured Ornithinimicrobium sp.; assembly: GCA_964450585.1. Lineage (GTDB taxonomy): Bacteria > Actinomycetota > Actinomycetes > Actinomycetales > Dermatophilaceae > Ornithinicoccus. The sequence goes on along the minus strand of CAYVEH010000060.1, from coordinate 5,054 downwards.
TGACTCCGACGTGGAGCCCATCTACCAGGCCGGCACAGAGGTCACCGTGGACGGCGAGGGCTGGAGCCACGAATTCGACTCCTGGGCCTCTGGCACCCATGAGATCAATGGGCAGGTGACCGGTGCGGTCATCACCCCGTATGTCGACGGGTGGGCCCGGCCCGGCCAGGTCTTCCTCGGTGTCGACATCGACGCCCGGGACGACGGCGGCAGCGACGAGGACATCACCACGATCCAGGTGGAGCTGCCGGACGGCACCACCGTCACGCCGGACAACGACCACTCCAGCCTGGTCAACCGGTTCGCCGAGCGCGCCTGGTTCCAGGTGCCGGCGGACGCCAAGGACCTCATCCTGCACGTCAACCCCAAGGGGAAGGCCGGTCTGGACGAGGTCGAGTTCGACTCCCCCGTCGAGGTGAAGCTCACGGTCCAGGGCGGCGACGCCGGGGAGCAGGAAGGGTCCACCGAGGCCCCGGCCGACGACGCCGACACCACCGAGGCTCCCGGGTCGACCGACTGAGCCACCGGGCGGCCCGGCTCACGCCTGTGTGGGTCGGGTCGCCCTCGAAGCCCCCGCCGACCGAGCGCGCCGCGTGGCGACTTTCCACCCGACCGGGCGCGCCGCGTGGCGACTTCCCACCCGACCGGGCGCGCCAGGCTCCGGTACACCGCAGCGTGGACACCCGTCTGATCGCCGGGTGCCCGGCACTCACTTGCCGGCAGCAGCCTTGGCGGCGGCCTTCTTCTCCTTCTTGTAAGCACGCACTCGACCGAGGCTCTCGCTGTCCACGACATCAGCGATCGACAGGTACACGCCCTCAGCGCCGTAGTCCCCGGCGGCCTCCCGCCACCCCGGTGCCGCCAGACCCCGTTGCTTGCCCAACAGCGCCAGGAAGATGCGAGCCTTCTGATCGCCGAAGCCCGGCAGAGCCTTCAGACGCTTCAGGATCGTGGCCCCGTCGGGGTGGCCCAGCGCCCAGATCGAGCCGGTGTCACCGCCGTAGTCACGCACGATCGCCGTGGCCAGGTCGTGCACCCGCTGCCCCATGGACCGGGGAAAGCGGTGCACCGACGGCGGCGTGGCGCAGACCGCGATGAACTCATCGGGGTCCATCGCCGAGATCTGCTCGGCGTCGCAGGCGCCCAGCCGCTCCTGGAGTTTCCGGGGGCCGGCGAAGGCCACTTCCATCGGGATCTGTTGATCCAGGAGCATGCCGGTCAGAAGGGCGAACGGGTTCTCGGAGAGCAGGCGGTCCGCCTCAGGCTCACCGACCAGGTGCAGTTCTCGCTTCATGCTCTGATCCTGCCACTGACCGGCGTTGGGGTCATCCGTCGGTCAGCTGCCAAGCACCCTCGTGACTGCGGAACTGATACCCCAGCGCGTCGTTGATGGCCAGCATGTGCTCGTTCTCGTCCGCGTTCCAGGTGTGCAGGCGGGTGCCGGCCGGGGCGTGCTCGGCATACTGCAGGAGGTTGGCGGCCTTCACCCATAACCCGAGCCGGTGTCCGCGGTGGTCCCGGTGGACCAGGGTGTCCTCCTGGTAACCCACCATCGGCTTGTCCGAGAGCTGGTCGATCATGGTGTAGGCCACGACGTGTCCGCTGGGTCGGTGCCGGGCGATCGTGGTATGCCGAGTGCGCCCCATGCGCTTCATCAGCTGGTCATGGCGGGCAACCCGGTCCGCGTCCCACAGTTCGGGCTCGAGGTGCAGGTCACCCAACGGGATGTCGGTGCTCATCCGCGCCCGGATCTGGGCCATCTGGTCGCGCAGCGGGGCCGGGGTGGCTCCGACCCACCTGTCCAGTTCGTAGGCCTCGCCGGCGTGCTGCTCGGCATTGGTCGCCTGCTGCGCGGCTCGCGGGATCGCCGTGTCCAGCGTGAGCATGCTGTGCCGCTCCACCTGCTCCAGGGTGAAGCCGACCTCCAGCAGCGCCCCGGCCAGGCTGTCGCGGGGCAGCTGTCCGGCACCGGTGGGCGGCACCAGGGTCGGCACGGTGGCGTCGCTGCGGTGCATCGTCCACAGCTGGACAGTGCGTCGTCCGGCACCGGAGAGCACCGGTTGTGCGTGCTGCCACAGCAGCGGCAGCACCTCGCTGGGGTCCTCGCCCGGGTCGACGAGGAAGGTGCCTTCGGCCAGTTCCAGGTTGTCCCGTAGGGACAGGGTGAAGGTGCAGGCCCCGGCGACCGTGTCCGGGTTCCGGTGCGGGGATGGCCGTTGCGCGAGCAGTACGACCTTGTGCGCGTCCCGCTGGTCGGTCAGTCGTACGCACTGCACCTGGGTGGGGTCCGCCAGATCGTCCACCCCCAGAACCTGCAGGCAGTGGCGCCGTTCCAGCTCGGCATACCTGGCGACCTGTGCCTCATCGATGCTGGTCTGGCCGGGCATGGCGACCGGGTGGATGATCAGGCTCATGCGGACAGTGTGCTTCGGGCGGCTCGATGTGGCTACGTGTTTTCGGTGCCGATCCGTCGCCACCCGAGCAGGGCGGCGATGAGCGCGGCAGCCAACGTGGCCAGGGCGGCTCCAGCGAAGACCGTCTGCACCTGAACGACCGCCGCATCCAGCAGCGCGACCGAGTCCGTGGGGTCCGGCAGGGCATTGACCGCCTCCTGGAAGCGCCGCAGCCCGACCGCGGTCAGCAGCGCCAGGCCCACGACCATGCCGACCATGCGGGCGACCACGACCAGCGAGCTGATGGTGCCGTGCGTCTGGGCGGTGGAGTCGGCCAGTGCGGCGTCGTTGACCGGTGCGACCGCCAGCCCAATGCCGAACCCGGCCACCACCAGCAACACGGTGCTCCACCCGGGCTCGTCCAGGGCGCCGCGGGTCCAACCGGACATCCCCCACAGCGCCGCCGCGGTCAACGCCAGTCCGGGTGCTGCCACCAGGGCCGGTCCGGTGCGCTTGAGCAATACGCCGCCCAACACCGCCCCGACAGGCACCGCGATGAGGAACTGCAGCAGCACGAAGGCGGCCTCGGTCTCGGTGGTGCCCTCGGTGAGCCGGGCCAGCAGCGGCACGTCGACCACAATGGCCACGATCGCGGTGCCGACACACAGGCTGACCAGGAGCGCGGGCCCGACCCGTCCGCGCAGGATGCCGCGGGCGATCAGCGGGTGGCGGGCGGTGCGCTGCCGGATGATGAAGGCAAGCACGGCCACAGCTCCCACCGGCAGCAGCCACAGTCCCCAGGGGCCCAGCACCTCCACGGCCGGGTCAGCCGAGGAGAAAGTCAGCACCAGGCTGCCCAGCGCGATGGCCACGCAGAGCGCGCCAAAGGCGTCGGCCCGCAGCAGGGGAGGCAGCCAGCGGCGGGCCGTCAGCACCCCGAGGACCAGTAGTGCGCACCCGGCGACCAGGCCGATGGGTGTCCAGACCCTGGAGTCGGAGTCGCCGAACGGCACGAACGGCTCGCCGTACTCCACCGAGGTCACCAACGCCTCCGGGGCGATCAGCGCCATTGCGGTGGTCAGCACCGCAAGGCCGCCGACGACCCAGGCCAGCACGGTGACGACCCGGCTGCGGGGTGGGTGGTTGGTCCGGGCGTCCTGAGCATCGGCGGACTGGGCGACGGGTAGGGGGCGAATGAGCCAGACCCCGAGCAGGAACAGCAGCCCGAGCGCAGCGTTCATCCAGAAGATGCCACGCCAGTCGCTGACCAGGAGGATCGCTGCGCCGAGCAACGGCCCGAGCACTGACCCAAGCTCCTGGACGGCCCCCACCACCCCCAGCGGCGTACCTCGTCGTCCCGGCGGCCAGAGGTCGGCGACCATGGCCAGAGTGGCAGGCACCAGCCCGCCGCCGCCCAGGCCCTGCAGGAACCGGCCCCCAATCATGACCGGCAGCTCCACCGCGATGCCGGTGACCAGGGAGCCGACGATGAAGATGCCCAGGCACACCATCAGGATCCGGCGGCGGGAGATCAGGTCCGCCAGGCGTCCGATGAGCGGCAGGACCGCGATGTAGCCCAGGAGGAATCCGGAGATGATCGGGGTGCCCTTCTGCAGCGACTCGATCCCGAGCCCCGCCCCGGCCATCATGTCGGTCAGAGCCAGCACCACGACATACGTGTCCGCCGCGGCCAGTGCCACGGCCACGGAGGCGACCGTCAGCAGGGAGCGGGCACCGCGCGGCTGTCCGGCGCCGCGCTGGACGGCACCTGCGTGTTCACCCACGTCAGGGGGCGGTGATGGTGACCGGCTCGCCGTACTCGTCCAGGGTCACGGTGTAGGTCGCCTCATCAGGCGGATAGAACGGGCCGGTGATCTGGACGGTCCGCACCTCCCAGCTCTCCTCGATGAGGCCGTACTCGACGGCGAAGTCCTGCTCGGCGTCCCCGACCTTGAGCAAGTCGACCACGGCCTGACCGGGCACGGTGCCGGTCACTTGCTGGGTGATGTCGGACCCGACCCGGGTCTGCTCACCGAACTGCGGACCCTCAGTCAGGGTGAGCAGCCCGGCCAGCCCGGTGTCCACGTCGAAGAGCGCGGCCGGGTCGGGCACGTTGAGTTCCTCGGGGCTGGTCGTCACGAAGCCTGGCGCGAACGGCAGCTTGACGTAGAGCTGATCGTCCACGGCGATGGTCGGCACGTCGGCCTGGATGCCGGAGACCTTGGCGGTGATCGTGCCGTCGAAGGCGGGCGGTTCCATCGTGCCCGCGCCCTCTGCCCGCAGGATGATGGCACTGTCGGGCAGGTCAACGCCCTCGAGCACCAGGTGCACGCTGCCGGCCTCAGCCAGTGCCGCGTGGGCCTGCTCGAGTCGGTCGGCGGCCGTGGCCTCGGTGGTGGTTGCCTCCTCGGTCGTCGGGGCGTCATCGCCGCTGCAGGCAGCCAGGCCCAACGTAGTGAGCGACACGAGGGTGAGGGTGCTGATCCGCCTCACCTGCCGGTTGTTCCTCATCGGTCCCTCCCTTGCTCCGCCCGAAACCTGCCGGACCCAGTATGCCGTCCCACGCTCCTCGAGCGAGTACGACCACACCCCGACCTGGCGCAGCCCCCGACCGGGCGCGCCGTGTTGCCACCCACACCCCCACCGGGCGCGCCGTGTTGC
>CAYVEH010000059.1:0-14476 GCA_964450585.1 uncultured Ornithinimicrobium sp. | reverse complement strand
CGGGTGGTCATCACCCTGGATGGCAAGTTCCTGGACTACAACTGGTGATCTGAGCAGGTGGGGGCCAGCTCCCGCCAGGGACGCCACGCACCCCGACTCTCGCCGGCAGGAATGCTAGGTTTCCAGCCCGCGCAGCGTAGCCGTCGCGATCTCCCGAGCGTCGTAGAGTCTCGCGGGGCGTCCTTCAAGTCCTGCCCGACTCATCGCACCCTCGAGAAGCAGTGAGAACTGGCACGCCAGTGCTGCCGCATGTTCGCGGTCGACCAGCTCTGCGAGCCGGTCCCGCAGGATCCCCTCCACCTCTTCCTTCTGTACGCGCACCAGACCACGTCCTTCGGATCCGGCTGGAAGTTCTGCTGCCGCGTTGAGCAGACCACACCCGCGGAAGCCTTCGGGATAGGCGATCTCGGCGTGGTCAATGTAGGCGTCGAACACCGCGAGCACCGCCTCCGTCGGTGTCGTCGCCGCAGCAGCTCGGTTCTCATACAACCGCAGCCACTCGGCATGGCGCTCACGGATGTACTCCAGCATCAACTCGCCCTTGGACGAGAAGTTGTTGTAAAGGCTCTTCCTAGCGACCCCGGCCTCATCGGTGATGGTGTCGATCCCGGTCGCCGTCATGCCATGGGCGTAGAACAGGCGCGAAGCAGCCTCAAGCAACTGTTCGCGCGCGGTTGTCCGCTGCTTGACCTGCACCATGCCTCACGCTCCTCCCCTCATCGGATGTTTCGCCAGCTCCGGCAGTCTAATTCACGACTGTAGCGCAGGTAAAGGCGGGGCGTATTCCCGCAGCTCCCCTCTTTCGGCCTCCTGGGTCAATACCGAGAAAGCTACCGTCACGATTTTGTCACGACACCTACTTTCCTGCTCCGAGCGGCAGGCCCGACCGGCCAGGTGCTCCCTTCTGGGACGCGGACCGGTTGAACACCACCATGAGCAGCAGGATCAGCGCGACCATGACGATGAGCACGGTGCTCACTGCGGCCACTCCTGGGGAGACCTGCTGCGTCAGCGAGGTGTAGATGCGAATGGGCAGGGTGACGACCTCCGGCGAGGAGAAGAACAGCCCGATGAAGAACTCATCGAAGGAGGCGAGGAAGGACAGCAAGAACGCCGCGATGAGCCCAGGGGCTGCCAGCGGCAGCGTGATTTTGACCAGCACCCGGGCAGGTGAGGCCCCCATGGTCCAGGCGGCACGTTCGAGATTTCGGTCCACGCCCCGCACCGTTGCAGAGAGGATGATGACCGCCGTGGAGATCGCCACGATGACGTGACCGGCGATGATCATCGGCACCCGCTCGGCGTAGGCGTACATGTCATACAGCGCGACCGCTGTGACCAGCTTCGGGATGATGAGCGGCAACAGCACGAGCGTGTACAGAACCCGCTTGAATCGGATCCGAGACCGCACGAGCACCATCGAGAGCGCAAAGGCCAGGATCACAGATCCGAGCGCTGCGACCAGCGCGATCATGCCACTGAGCAGGAAGCTGTCCACCCAGTACGGGTCGGAGGTGATGTCAACGTACCACTCCAGGGACGGGTCCTCTGGAGGGAAGGTCGCATAGTTCGTGGACCCGAAAGAGACGCCTGCGATGATGATCATCGGCAGCGCCAGGAACAGGACGATGAGCCCCGAGTACACGATGAGGATGGTGCGGCCCAGCTTAGCCATCATGAGTTGTCCTCAAAAAGAGTGGTCATTCCGGTCACTCGGTCGTACACGATGTAGATCGCCGAGACCGCAAGTCCAAGGATGACGACCACGGCAGCCGCTGACCCGAAGTCCAAACCCTGTCGTACCTGATGCTCGATGATCTGGGCGACCATGGTGTTCTGCTTGCTTCCCATCAGCGCCGGAGTGATGTAGGCACCGACGCATTCAATGAAGATGAGCAAGGATGCCGCAATCACCCCGGGCATGCTCAGTGGTAGATAAATCCGCAGGAAGGCCGAGATCTTCGAAGCCCCCATCGTTTCAGCGGCGCGCAGCAGATCTGTGTCGATTCCCCGCATCACGGCAAACTGAATCAGGATACCCAGTGGTAGGAAGACGTAGATCAGTCCGATCATGACACCGAGGTCGTTGTAGAGGAAGGCGACAGGGCTACTTCCCAGGGAGGTCAGGAACGAGTTTAGGACGCCCTCACGTCCGAGGATGACCATCCAGGCGAAGGTCCGGACGACGGTGTTTGTGAAGTACGGCAGGATCACGAAGACCATCACCAGGGCCACTCCGCGGTTGGATAGTCCAGCGATGAAGGCAGCCACCGGGTACGACAACGCAATGGTCGCCACCGTCGACAGGAAGCCGAGCCGAACAGTCTCGGCGAAGACGCCGAGGTAGTAGCCGTCGGTCGTCACTTCTGTGTAGTTGGCTAGTGACCAACCGCCGTCAGTCTCAAAGCTGCTGACCACGAGCATGCCCACAGGAATCACGAAGAAGGCTGCAAGATAGGCCAGGCCAACCGCTAGTGAGGTGGCCTGGAACCAGGTGAGCTTCCGCTGACGACGAGGCGGGGCTTTCCTGGTCGACACCTCAGCGGGAAGGATCTGCGTGGTCATCCGCCCCTCCCTGTCAGGAGGACAGCAGCCTCGTGATCCCATCGGAGCGGGACCTCACTCCCCACACTCGGTAGGTCGCTGCGTTGGGTCTCCACCATGAGTTGCGCTCCGGTCTCGATGCATGTGCCAGCCACCCGGTAACAGTTGCCGTAGTAGCTGACATTGCTTATGGCGATTCTAACGAACGCGTCCTCTGACGTTGCCGCGATGTCCGTCTGCTCCGGACGGCACATAACTTGGATCTGTTCTCCTTCAGCGAATGCGCGTGCACTGCTGACACGGACGGTTTGTCCGGAATCCAGCGTCACCCCGTATTCGTCTCCAAGTTTTTCGTGGACGGTTCCGTCGAAGATGTTCGCGTCGCCCAAGAACCGCGCCACAAATTCGGTCTCCGGCTGGTGATAGATCCTTTCCGGCGTGTCCAACTGCGAGATCTCGCCGGCGTTCATGACGCACACCCGGTCGGACATGCTCATCGCCTCATCCCGATCGTGAGTCACGTAGAGAATGGTCGCATTGAGTTCCCGCTGAATGCGCTTGATCTCCTGCTGCATCTGCTCGCGCAAGTTCCGGTCCAGCGCCCCGAGCGGTTCGTCCATCAGCAGAAGATCTGGCTCGTAGATGAGGGCTCGCCCCAGTGCAACGCGCTGCTGCTGGCCGCCGGAGAGTTCCTTCGGTCTCCGGCTGCCGGCATGCTCGAGCCCAATGAGCTCGAGCATGCCGGTGACCTTCTGGTCCAGGGCCTTGCCCCTGAGCTTCTTCTGCGTGCGGAGCGGGAAGGCTAAGTTCTCTCGGATCGACATGTGTGGAAACAGGGCATAGTTCTGAAAGGTCACTCCAAGTCCGCGCTGGCTAGGCGGTAGTTTGGTGACATCCTTCCCGTTCACCCAGATGCTGCCGCTGTCGAGATCGGCAAGGCCAGCGACGGCCATCAGCGCCGTTGTCTTACCCGATCCCGAAGGGCCCAGGAGTGTCATGAACTCGCCCGCTTGCAGGTCGAGTGAGACCTCCCGAACCCCGTCGGTCTCGGTGTACATCTTGCGGATGGTGTCGATCACCAGCGCTGGCGTCGTCCGATTCATCGTGTATTCCTCCTGCATCGCACGGCTGCCTGAGTGCATGGCCAGGCTCACTGAGTCGCCCACCGGCTCCAGGCCTCGACCGCTTCAGCTTCGTTCTCTGCCCACCATTCGGAGTTGAACTGGAACCCCTGGTCAACCCACTCGGGGTTGGACGGCAGCTTCTTGGCCGTCTCCTCATCCAGAGAGTCGTAGGAGGAACTGTTGGTTGGTCCGTAGCCGGTCAAGTGGGCGAACTCAGCCTGCCGCTCTGGGTTGCTCGCGAAGTCGATGAACTGGTGTGCTGCCTCGATCTTCTGAGAGCCGCTGGGAATCAGCCATGCATTCGAGCGACGCATTGCACCGTTCCAGGAGATCGCCACTGGTGCGCCGCCATCGATCAGACCCTGAGCGCGGCCGTTCCAGATCGTGGTCATCACAACCTCACTCTGCGAGAGGGCCTGGGTTGAGAGCGCACCACTGGCCCAGAAGGTGGAGATGTGTGGCTTGATGCGGTCCAGAGAGGCAAGCGCCCGCTCGATGTCAATCGGGTACAACTGCTTCGGATCGGCAGGCACTCCGTCGGCGATCAGCGCGAACTCGTACTCGACCGGCGCGATGTCAGACTGCATCGAGCGCGGACCCGGGAACGTTTCAGCGTTCCAGAAGTCCTGCCACGAGCTGGGCACGTCCTTCCCGTCGAACACGTCGGTGCGGTAGGCCATGACGGAGGCCCAGTAGTTCGCGTCGACATGGAACTGACCACGTGCGTCCTCGGGGATGTCCTCCAGGTCGAAGTACTCACCCATCAGGGAGTAGTCGATCTCCGCCAGCAGGTCTTCCTTCTGCATCGCTACCGCGCCCAGCGGAGAGTTTGACAAGACGTCATAGCTGCCAGCGCCCTGAGCGAGTTGGCGCATAAGTGTGCCCGTCGACTCGTACGGCGTCACCTGAACCTTGATGCCGGTTTCCTTGGTGAACGGGTCGTAGAAGGTGGTCCGGGCCGCCTCGCTGTACTCGCCACCACTATCGACGACGACCAAGGTCTTGGCATCGCCTCCGCCACCGCCGTTCTTGGAACCAGCACAGGACGAGAGGCTCATCCCAAGGGCCGGGAGGCCGGCCGCCAGGCCCATTGTCTTGAGCAGAGTTCTCCGTTTGAGGTCGCTCATGAGTACCACTCCTTTGTGTTCGCAAATACGACCGGCCGGGCGGCCAATCAGGGGTTGGATTACAGACTTCGAGCCAGACGCGTGCCCTCCAACATCGCGTCATGGATGCCCCGCGGAGCGACCGCATCACCGACGACGTGCGTCTCGATGCCACGCTCTACCAGCGCTTCCGAAAGGTCATCGCGCGGGCGGGCACCTGCGCTGAAGGCGATGATCGCAAAGCCATCGAGTTTCTGCTGCTGACCGGTGTAGACATTGGCTGCTGTGATGCCGACCGACGGACCGTACGCCTCGACAGCGACCGTGCGCAGGTCAGTCAGAATGCGGACACCCAGTTTGTGCATCGCCTCGTAGGCCGGCTCGCGGGTCGACTTCTCTTCCGTCTCGGCCAGCAAGTGGTCAGGGGTGACCACCGTCACGCGGTGTCCGGCTACTGCCAGGGCGTGTGCTCCGAGACTGCCCTCCACATTGCCCATCAGGTCGACGACCAGACAGTCCGCCTGAGCCGGCAAGTCGGGGAACTTCTCCAAGAGGTCCTCCACCGTGGTCACGCGGGAATCGGAAGTGGTCACAACGTCCGGCATGAATGGCACGCTGCCGGTGGCCACCACGACCGCATCAGGCGAGATTTTCTCTACCGCGGCGACATCGACATGCAGACCGGTGCGGATGTCCACACCGAGTCGTCGTGCGTCGCGGACCAGCCAGTCGGTGGATCGGCCCCACCCTGGACGGAGGGGGGCCTTGGCGCTGGTAGCGACGCGACCGCCCAGTGTCTCCTTGGCCTCAACGAGCATCACATCGTGACCGCGCTCGGCAGCCACGCGCGCCGTCTCCAACCCTCCCGGACCGCCTCCGATGACGAGGATACGGCGCGGCTGCGCCGTGCGCCCGACCTCGGCCAACTCGGCCTCACGACCGATCACCGGGTTGTGGGTGCAGCCCGTGTACAGACCCATAGCGCCCCGGCCGATACAACCTTGCTGCATGGCCACGCACGGCTTGACCTCCGCATCCCCTTTACCCCGGAGCTTGTGAGGCAGGTGGGGATCCGCAATCAATGCCCGGGTCATCCCTGCAAGGTCGCAGACGCCCTCAGCGATGAGGGACTCAGCGACCTCAGGCTCCTGGATACGTCCCGCGAGCAAGACGGGCTTGTCGGTGATCTTCTTGAGCTCTACGGCATACTGCCGGTAGACGGCCTGCGAGGCGTCGAAGGAAGGGATCACTTTCTGTGCCGTGCTCACGGGCTCACCCGTGGCACCCGTGACGCTGAAGTAGTCGAGACACCCTAGGGCATCCATGTACTCAACGATCTCCTTGGTGCCGTCTATGCGACGACCTCCGGGTAGCAACTCATCGCCACTGATGCGTAAGCCAACTGTGAAATCGTCACCCACCAGTTCACGGACTGCCTGGATGACCTCGGCGCCGAACCGCATGCGGTTCTTAAAGGATCCGCCGTACTCGTCCGTACGCTGGTTAATCTGCGGTGACCAGAACTGATCGATGAGATGACGGGCAAAGCCGGACACCTCGGCTCCGTCAAAGCCGGCTCGTTTCAGTCGCAGTGCCGCGGCGGCATAGCCCTCCACGATGTCCCTGATCTCGTCCTTCCGCAATGGTCGCGGCGTCGTGCGATTCACCGTCTCGGGGACTGATGAGGCCGAAACCATCGGCTGCTCGGTGATGGTGCTGTTACCGCGACGGCCGCGGTGCGTGAGTTGGGTCATCACCTTGGCCCCGTGGCGGTGCATCTCGGTGGCGAACTTTTCAAAGGTCGGCAGTGAGGAGTCATCCCAGTTCTTCATCACGCCCCAGTCCTGGTAGGGCGAGGAAGGGTGCACGGACATGCTCCCAAAGCACTGCAGCAGGCCGACTCCGCCACGGGCCTTCTCGGAGTAGTAGCGAATATAGTCCTCGGTGATGTACCCGTCCCGTGGATAGTGCGTGTTGTGCGGGGTCGAGACGATGCGGTTGCGCAGCGTCATGCTGCCCAGGGTGAACGGGCTCAGAAGGTGGTCATAGTCGCCCATCAGTTACGCCACCTCCTCGAAGGCCTGCTGACAGGCTGCTGCGAACTCTGCCATGCTGGTGTACCGCTCATCCGGCTGGACCTGGCTGGGCGGCGGAGGGGTAGCGCCCCACCCCGGCTTGTCGTGTCGCCGATCGATCCACACCGAGCACAGGCCCGCGTCCTTCGCTGGGACATGGTCGTGAAAGAGGCTCTGCGCGACGTGGAGCAACTTATCGGTGGTGACACCCTGGTCACGCGTCGAGGCGAGGAGAGCATCGAAATTGGCCGGGTTTGGCTTGTAGGAACCGATCGCCTCTGCGGTGTTGATCGCGCTGAATTCTACGCCAAGCTTGCGGTTCGCTTCTCGGAATGACGCGTCATCAACGTTCGACAGGATGATGAGTTTGTAGTGTTGAGCCAACTGCTGGAGGGCTGCCGCCGAGTCCGGGAAGGCTGGCCAGTGAGGGACGGACTCTGCGATGGTCGCCTGGTCCTCGGAAGGAACCGGTGCTCCCAACTCTTTGCCCACGGCAGCGAACGCCTCGGCGGTGGCACGTGGGTACAGCATGGTGGGGTTGTCGCGGAGCACACGCGCCTCATGCCGCGCGTAGGTCGTCAGGAGTTCCTCCTCGGATACGCTGAGCGACTGGGACTGCGCCCATGGCACCAGCACAGATGCGATGCCTGCTTCCCAATCGATCAGCGTCCCGTAGCAGTCGAAACTGAGGGCTTCAAACTGAGTCAAATCCATTCCTGGTGCTCCCTTGGCTGGTTCGATGTCGTTCATCGGTAGTCCGGCGAATTCCGCGTGGGCGCGTCCTCGAAGCGGTGCGTCTAGCAGCACATCAAGCGCAGTGTGCGCGAGGGTTATCGCCGCCTGGAGGGCCACTGCATTGGCCCGGTCACCTGCTGCCCGAGCGCAGAACTCCTCGGAGTGCAACGGCGTGCCCTCGTCACACACTTGAAGGTTGGGTTGAATGGCAGCCACCACATGGCTGACATTTCCCATGTCAGTGCTGCCACAACTGTCTGGCGCCTTGCCGAAGCGCAGGCCCAGGTGCGATGCGTTGTCCCGGAACGCTTCCAAGAGCACCCCGTTGTCGCGCATGGTGCGGGATGCGCCCTGGCTCACCACGACCACATCACAACCGTGAGCCTCTGCGGCCGTGCGCGCGAGTTCACGGAACCGGCCCCGCATCGTGGCGAAGACCTTCTCGTCGGCTGCGCGGATCATGAATGAGCCCGCCGTGGCAGCTGGGATGATATTGGGCGCCTCTCCCCCGTTGGTGATGATTCCGTGCACCCGTGTACCAGTAGGCAATTGCTGTCGCCACAGCCCGACGGAGACGAAGAGTTGCACCATTGCGTCCAGGGCGTTCACCCCCTCCCACGGGGCACCGGATGCGTGTGCGGCTCGCCCAGTGAACTCGACCGTCAACTCCTCAAGAGCCAGCGCAGGCGAGGCCAGGTGGCTGCGTTCATTAGGGTGGAAGAGCAGCGCGGCACTGACTCCATCGAGCAGGCCGTGTTGGATCATGACCTCCTTGCCTGCCCCACGCTCCTCGGCCGGTGCACCGAGGAAACGCACCTCGCCCCCGAACGCATCACGAGTCGCCGCCAGACCGAGAGCTGCGCCGACGCCAGCTGCGGCCATCAGGTTGTGTCCACACCCGTGCCCCAGCCCAGGAAGGGCGTCGTACTCGGCGAGCACCGCCACCGTGGCGGTCTGACCAACCCCAGCAGTTCCACGCAGGGTTCCGGCCACGGCCGTGGGCAGCTCCTCAACGGGGCGGCAGACCTCATACCCCGCCGCAGCCACGGCCTCAGCGACCAGTCGGGCGGCAGTGACCTCCTCAAAGGAGACCTCCGGGTTGCTGTGGATAGCATCCGACAGAGCCCGCAACTGTGGTTCCGCAGCCCGAATGGCCTCAGCGGCACGATGCTTGGCCTCCCGAAGCTGGGTGGACACGGTCATAGTGCGTCCTTGGTCAACAGCTGGCGCGGCAATTGAGAGACGCTTTCAGCAGCGCCGTCGTGCACCAGGAAGGTCTCACTCAGCGCGTAGCCCACGGGCGGCTCCCAGAGAGCGACCATCATGTGGATCGCCATCCCGGGTTCCAGGACGGTCACATCATCGCGGGTGACACTCACGGTCCCGTCAATCCAGCCAATTCCGGGCTGTGCAATGCCGATGGAGTAGCCGATGCGTGCCCGCTTGTCGTATCCGTGGGGCGCGGTCACCGCATTCCAGGCCGCTTCGACATCCCGGACAACCTCCCCAGCGCGCAGTCGCTCAACTGCGGCGGTGAGCCCCTCCTCGGCGATCTCGCTGAAGTCACGGTAGGCAGGAGAAGGAGTGCCGAGGAAGACAGTGCGGGACAGTCCCGCCCCATAGCTCTTGTGGATGCCACCCAGTTCGTACATCGCGGGGGCCCCCTCGCGGTAGACGTCGTTGTACCAGCTGAGGTGTGGGGCAGCGGTGCGAGGGCCGTTCCCGATGCACGGGTGCAGCGCATCACTGGACGGAATGCCTGGCAGACCAGAAACCAGAGCCTGGTACGTCTTGCCCGCGACGTGCCCCTCGGACACGCCGGGAGCAATCGCATCCTGCGCCACCAGCATGGCACGGTCCGAAATCTTTCCTGCCTTGCGGATGACGTCTAGCTCAAGGGGCGATTTCACCGTCCGTGCCCATTCGATGATCAACCCGGCGTCTGCCACGTCCACGCCAGGTAGTGCCCTGAGCAGCGCCCGCAGCCCGGCCACACTGAGGCCGTAGGCGTCCTCACCGATGCCGATGCGCAGACCACCCCACCCACGGTCATGAATGAGTCCGCCGACAAAGGCCATAGGGTGGTCGAAGCCGCTCACGTACCTATCGGGGTAGCCGATGACCTGGTCCGCGCCGAGATGGCACAGCCAACCGACGCAGGCCAGGTCCATCTCGCGCAGCACGAGCAGGAGCTGCGCTGAGTCCGTGTGGACAAGCGCAGCCTGCGGCACGTAGTAGGAGTGAGCGTCGTAGCCCGTCAGGTAGGCAATGTTTCTCGGCTCGGTAACGACCAGGAGACCGAACCCCTGCCTCGCGGCCCGCTCAGCGACGTCCGCAACCCGTCGCTGGTACTCCGCGGCCGGGAACGCTGGCGCCTTTGGCCAGACGTCAGGTGGGTAACTGATCCCCAGCCGGTCACCAAGGGACGCTCGCTTCTGTTCCAGTGTCATGTCGCAGACTCTCCGATAATCCGATCGATGGCCGCCTCAAGGACGTGAGCTCCACGCTCCGCCTGCCGCAGCCGCGGCGCTAACTCCGTCTCGTCGTCGGAAAGTCGCTGCCGGAGGCTGTTGACTGTCGGGGCGTGCGCCCGGGCACTCGGTCCACCGACGAGGGTGCGCCTTGCGACCCCGGCAGCAGGGTCGAGGGCCTCACGGATCTCTTCAGTGGCCAATGTCAGGTCCTGGGAGAAGTACAACTGGGCTGCCTCGTCCACGAGCGTGGCATCAACGTCGTCGGGGTGTTGACCACGCTCCTCTGCGAGCCGGACGGTGATGGCGACGATCTGGTGGGCGGTGCGCCACGGGAGTTGGCACCGCTTGACGATCAGCCCGGCGAGATCGGTGGCACAGGCCCAATGCTCACCAGCCCCTGCGAGCAGGCGATCGGTCTGCGGCTCCATCGCCTTGAGCATGAGCCCGACATCATGCAGAAGTGCCCGCACTGCACCAAAGCTCTCCCAGAGGATGCGCTCCGTCTCATATCTAGCGTTCATGTTCTCGCCGCTGGAACCTCGTTCTCCGACATACCCGGTCGTCACGTTTCCGATGGCCTTGGCCATCTGCGACTTGATTTGCTGGGGGACACTTGGGTTCCGCTTCTGCGGCATGATGCTGCTGGTGTCACAGAAACGGTCCGGAAAATCGACGTACTGATACTCCGTTGACAACCACAGATCCAGGTCGTCAGCGAGCCGGGCCAGGTCTGCCCAGAAGAGGGCCATGACCGAGACCGTCTCCAAGAGAACGTCCTGGCTCAAAATCGCGTCCATGGTGTGTGGAATAGGTTCTGGGAACCCGAGCAACTCAGCGACCCGGTCTCGGTCAACGTCAAAGTCGCTGCCGGTGAGGATTCCGGCACCTGCTGGAGACCGATTTGCCCGTTGATAGAGTTCGGTGAAACGGGCATAGTCTCGCTCGAAGACCGACGCCCACATAGACAACCAGTGTCCGATAGTCGTCGGCTGACCATGCTGAAGATACGTCTGTCCCGGATAGACGACCTCGTCGAAGCGGGGAGCGAGCTCAATGAGGATTCCGCGGAAACCCAGGATTTCTGGCATAATATTCAGCAGGTGGTTTCGAATGGTGAGGTAGCGGCCCACCTGGCCCAGGTCGCCGGAACTGCGTGCCGTGTTGATCCAACCGCCGACGTCCTCCCCCAGAGTGCGGATGAGGTATTGCTCGCCGGAGTGCTTTCCGCCGTTGGCCTCCAGGCGGGCCTTGCCGTCATCCCCTTCGATGTGGCGCAACGAGCTCAGGATCGCCGCACCGGCTTCAGCTGGGATGATGCCCTGCTCAACCAGCATGACGGTGTGTGCCTTGTCAAAGGCGTGGATGGCAGCGATGGTGTCGAACAGTTTGTCAGTGCGATGGAACTGCAGCGAGGGAAGAAGGTCTTCTCTCATGCGGATCCCAGCGGTGCGATACCCCTGGTAGTGGTCCGAGTCTTGCTGAAGAGTCATTGATCCACGTTTCTCAATCGTCGTTGGTTGGGTCGTTGATCGTGCGGTGGTAAGATGAGTGGTGGGACGGGTCAGGACTTCAAGGTCACGGACTTCACATAGGTATAGTTCTCGATAGCGGTCGCCCCCTTTTCCCGGCCCCAGCCGCTCTTTTGCACACCACCGCTGGGTAGTTCGATCCCAGTTCCAACACCGATGCCATTGACCGTCACTCCCCCAGAACGAACCTGGCGCGCGAAGCGGAGCGCATCACGTGAGTTAGGAGTCCAGATGTATGCGGCCAAGCCGTACTCAGTAGAGTTCGAACGGTCAATAGCCTCGTCCAGGGTGTCGATGACCTCGACACAAAGCACCGGGCCGAAGATTTCCTCCTGGAAGAGCCGCGACTCCGGCGGCAGGCCGGTGATGATCCGGGGCGCCATGTAATACCCATCTGTGGCCTCGACCGTGGTGCAGACTCTCCCTGCCGTCTGGATGGTGCCACCGTCGAGCTCAGCCAGGTCCAGGTAACTCTGCACCTTGGCGAGTTGCCGGGCAGAGGTCAAGGGGCCAAGGTACGGATTGTCGAGAGCCGGCCCGACAGTGAGGTCTTCGGTCCAGGCAATGAGTTTGTCGAGGAAGTCATCGGCGATCTCCCGCTGGAGCAGGAGCCGGGTCCCAGCTCCGCAGTTCTGACCGGTGTTGTAGAAGGCCATCCGCCCGACACCGGCGACTACCTCGTCATCGAAGGACCCCATGACCACTGAGGGTGACTTCCCGCCGAGCTCCAGGAGCGTCGGCACGACGTTGCGGGCAGCGGCCTGGGCGACGGCGATGCCACCAGCAACCGAACCGGTGAAGGTCACCTGGTCAACATCCTCGTGGGAGACGAGCGCGGCCCCGACATCGGCTCCTCCGGTGACCACGTTGATCACACCGTCTGGGACCCCGGCCTCCCAGGCGATCTGAGCGATCAGCGAGGCGGTCAGGGAGGCTTCCGGAGATGGTTTGATCACGACGGAGCACCCAGCCGCCAGGGCAGGCGCGACCCCGCGGCCGATTTGCTGCATGGGAAAGTTGAACGGAATGACTTGCGCCGAGACGCCATACGGCTCGCGCAGCACCAGACCGAGAGCATCACTCTGCAGGACGTGTGAAGTCCCTGCGATCTTGTCCGCAAGGCCGGCGTAGTACTCGAAATAGCCCGCGCTGACATCAACATCAGCCCGAGAAACCTGAAGCGGCTTGCCCAGGTCGATGGATTCCAGAAGTGCCAGACGCTCCTTCGCGGCGGTGATCCCGAAAGCGACGTTGGCGAGGATGCGTCCTCGCTCCCGCGGAGCCATCCCGGCCCAGACTCCGTCCTCGAACGACTCTGTCGCAACCTCGACGGCGCGGTCGACGTGGGCCGCGGTGCCGAGGGGCAGCGAGCAAACCTCCATGCCGTAGGAGGGATCCACGACCGGCAATGCATCTGTCTGTGCCCAGTCAGCCCTGGAGCGGGCCGCGCCGATGATCATGCCGGGCACATCCTGTGCGGCGACGTACTCCCGTAACTGCTGGGGCGACGCGGGAGTCGCGATCAACTCGGTCATCTGTGACTGCACCCTTGCACCTCTTCGTGTGGTCGACCTCGCGGCGGCTCTCGCCTACACGCCAGTTGCGTGCCGACCACCGTAGCGTCAGTACGTAGGTAGGTCTACCTATCAACGTAAACGGGCACCGTCGAAACCCGAATAGCTGGTATCCGCGGCACGAATACTGTTTGACGTCCACGCCAGGTGCTGGAACCGTTCTGGGCGCACGCGCCCCCACCACTACTGCCCGGCGCGCACCCCTTCCACCGTCCTAGAAGGAGCACTGCCGATGCGCGTCGTCATCCTCGATGCTGACTACCCTGACCAAGCCATCGAACGCGACGTGCTAGAGCCCCACGGGGTTGACGTCGTCGCACCCGGGGCAGGCAGTGGTGACCTCGCCGCAACCGTGCGTGACGCCGACGTAGTTGTCTGTCAGTGGGCGCGCGTCGACGAGTGCATCTTTGCGGCGGCGCCCCGACTCGGCCTGGTCGTTCGATATGGCGTTGGTGTCGACAACATTGACTTGGAGGCGGCCCGTGCGCGCGGCATCTGGGTCGCCAATGTTCCCGGTTACGGCACCGAAGAAGTCGCGGCCCATGCTTTTGCCACGGCGATGGCCTGCGTCCGGCACCTGCTGCCCTTCGACCGGGCCCTGCGGGTAGGTGACTGGTCTTACCGGGGCACGGGAGAGGTCCGGCGGCTGAGGGAACTCACGTTCGGCTGCCTCGGCCTGGGCGCGATCGGCGGAATGGTCGCTGAGCGTGCCGGCGCCTGGTTCGGGCACGTGATCGCCCACGATCCATTCGGGAACAGCAGACTTCCGGGAGTGCAGCGCGTGTCGCTCGATGAGTTGTTCGAGGACGCCGATGTGCTGTCCCTCCACGTACCGCTCACCGAGGACACGCGCCACCTGGTCAACGCTGAGCGCATTGGCCAACTCCCCCAAGGTGCCGTCATCATCAACAGCGCCCGCGGCGGTCTCATTGATGACGACGCACTGCTAGAGGCCCTAGACCGGGGACATGTCTCGGCGGCCGGCATCGACACCTGGGTCGAGGAGCCGGTCTCATCACACCATCCGCTGGTGCAGCACCCCGCCGTGCTGGCCACGCCACACGTGGCGTGGTACTCGGAGGAGTCCGAGGCAGAGCTCCGACGACGGGTGGCCCTCAGCATCCTGTCCTGGAGGCAAACCGGGCGACCGGACCACCCCGTCGTCGATGGGAACCGCACGGTGTTGCCGGAGGCTCTCACAGATGAGCGGCTCTTCTGACTGATCCGTGGGTGCTCTGGCGTGCCGTTGACGCGCGCACACCGCTCTCTGCCTAGGTTTCTGGCTTGTCGAAGGTCAGTCACCTAGTGATGCGGA
>CAYVEH010000058.1:0-14527 GCA_964450585.1 uncultured Ornithinimicrobium sp. | reverse complement strand
ATCGTGCCCACGGCATACTCAGCCGTGGTCATGCCCGCCTCCCGGGCGCGCCACCACCTGGCCAGTGCCTCCGTCCTGAACCGTTGGATCTTCATCTGCCACTCCTTCCTCCCCCGGAGTCCTTCCCCGGTGGCGGACCCGATGGATCCGTGTCACCGACTCTGGCGCTGGTGACCACCCGACGGGAGCGGTTCGGCAATTCTGTGGATGAGTCGGCCCGTGGTGGCCACCCTGTGGGCCCAGGTCGGCTCCTGGCGCGCGCTGTGGGCGCGCTGGTCGTGGTCTGCTCACGGGAGCAGACTCAACCCGTTGCCCAGGAGCGACTCAGCCAGCGCCAACACCACCGGCACCACGGTGGTCAGCACGAAGGCGGGCAGGAAGGCCAGGCCCAGCGGAAGCACCAGTCGCACCCCGAGCCGCGCCGTGGTGGTCTGAACCCGATTGAGCCGTTCTCGCCGAGCGTCCTGGGCAGCTCGCCGCAACAGCCCCGCCGGGGGCACTCCAGCCCGGGCGGCCAGCCGCAGCGCACGACCCGCCGGCTCCCACCGCTGCGGGGCGGCCGACCAGGCGGCCTCCTCCGGGAGCCCCCACTCCAGGGCAGCCGCAACAGAGCGCAACTGCGCACCGGTGGCACCCGGCAGGCGGTCGGCCGTGATCCGTAGTGCTGCGATCGGGCTCGCCCCGGCGTCCAGGGCCAACGCCAACAGGTCGAGCACATCGGGCACAGCCACCTCCGGCACCCGAGGCCGGCGCGTGAGCCGTTGTCGAGCGTGGGCGAGCCACCCACGCACCCCGGGACGGCGGGGCGGCACCACGAAGACCGGAGGCCCGCCCGAGGTCGGCCAGCTGAGGACGGCCAGGGCGGCCAGCACCGCGGGCAGCACCTGCCACAGGTCGGCACGGCTCATTGCTCCACCGCTGCGATCATCCGGGCCACGACGAGCCGCCCGATGAGGATGAGCACCACGCCCAGACTCAGGCTCACCAAGGCTGCCGGAGAGGCATAGAGCTCACCCGGTGTGACCCCCATCAGCAGCGCGATGCCGACGCCGGCCACGGGCAGCAGAGTCAGGATCAGCGCCGTCGTGCGGGCACCCGCAGTGGCTGTCTCCAGGGCGCTGGCCAGCTCTCGGTGAGAACGCATGGCGTGCGCCGCGTTGTCCACCGCGTCGGCCAACGGTGCGCCCAGACGTTCGCTGACCAGCCAGGCCCGTGCCAGCAGCGCCAACTCGGTGCTGCTGGTGGAGCGGGCAGCGCGCAGCCACGCCGGACCGCACGCACGGCCCTCACGGGCCGCCTGCAACACCCCGAGCAGGTCGTCGCGCACGGGAACCGCGGCGGCACGTAACGCCAGGGCAAGTGCCTCCGCCGGTGGCAGACCTACCCGCAGGGCCGCCGAGAGCTGGTCCAGCAACGGCAGCCAGCGAGTCACGTCCTGGCCGGATTGCCCTGCTCCGCCGACGAGGCGAGCACGGGCCGCCGCCACGACCTGCTGCCAGCCCGAGCGTCGGCGTCCCTGGTCCGCGCGGACTCGCAACGCCTCGGCGCCGGCCGCTCGACGCCCTCGGCGATGTGGCCAGCACAGGACTGCGAGCGCCGCACCGACACTAGCCAGCAGCCCGATCGGCGTCCACCCCCACACCATGGTCAGGCTCCCTCGAGGAGGTGTTGCAGATGGGGCCACCCAACGGCCCGTTCACCGCCCGGCCCCACGGCCGGGCGCACGTGGGCCAGGCGCTCGCCACGTTCCCGACAGACGACACCGACCTCCCGGACGGTCCGTCGACCGTGCCGGCGAGCCAGGTGGATCACCACGCTGATGGCGCTGGCCAACTGGGCGTGCACCGCGTCGGTTGGCAGCCCGGCCAGCGCCCCGAGTGCCTCGAAGCGTGAGGGCACGTCCGCGATGGTGTTGGCGTGCAGGGTGCTCGCCCCGCCCTCGTGCCCGGTGTTGAGCGCGCTCATCATCTCCCTGACTTCTGCGCCTCGGACCTCGCCGATGACCAGCCGGTCCGGTCGCATCCGCAGGGATTGCCGGACCAACGTGGTCAGGGTGACCTCGCCTCGTCCTTCGACATTGGCGCAGCGCCCCTGCAGCCGCACTACGTGCGGGTGCCGGACCGCCAGCTCGCGGGTGTCCTCCACGAGGACGATCCGCTCCCGGGCCGGGACCGCCTGCAGCATGGCGCCCAACAGGGTGGTCTTGCCGGAGCCGGTGCCGCCGGTGATCACGAACGAGACCCGACGGCGCACGATCTGGGTCAGCACGTCGACCAGGCGACGGTCCAGCATCTGCCACTGCTGCAGGGTGGGCAGGTCCGGGCTGATGCTGCGGGGGATGCGCAGGCTCAGGTGGGCGCCGTCGGCGACCAGCGGCGGCAGGATGCCGTGCAGGCGCACACCGCCTGGCAACAGGCCATCCACCCAGGGGCTCGCATCGTCCAGCCGCTGCCCGGCCAGGGTGGCCAGCCGAACAGCCAGTCTGCGCACCGAGTCGGCCTCGGCGAACCGGATGTCCTCCTGTTGCAGCCCCTCTCCCCGGTCGACCCACACTCCCTCCAGGCCATTGACCAGGACGTCGGTCACCTCCGGGTCAGCCAGTAGCGGCTCCAAGGGCCCGGCCCCCAGCACCTCGCTGCGCAGCTCCTGACGCAGCGACGCCACCCCGTCGGTGCCCAGGCGGAGCGCATCCCGCTCCGCAATGGCATCGACCGTCTGCCGGGACGGTGAGCGGCCCTGACGGATCTGCTGCCACACCTGTTCGTTCGTTGACTGCTGCCCTGCCATCATCAGGTCTCCTGCTGGGCTGGCAGCAGGGCCGCCAACACCTCGTCCGCGGCGTCGGTCAGCGGGCCGGTCTGGCTGCCCACCGCGCGACCGGTCTCCAGGCACACCCGCACGGCCCGGTCCTCGGCGAGTCCGGCCAGCACCGGCACCCGCAGGGTTCGAGCGACCTCCGGCTCGGGTAGCGCGCAGGGCCGGCGCAGGACCGCGCCGCAGGCGGCCAACTCCGCCGACAGCACGGCCGCGGCCCCCAGCCCCACCACGCCGGCCTCCACCACCAGGATCACCTCGTCGCAGGCGGACCACCACCGCTGGTGTGCCGCAACCGGCGTCGCGGGTCGGGGCAGGTCCACCACGGTCAGGTCAGTCACCGATGCCAGCGCCGTCAGGACAGGGTG
The DNA here is from genome assembly GCA_964450585.1 of uncultured Ornithinimicrobium sp. Taxonomy (GTDB): domain Bacteria; phylum Actinomycetota; class Actinomycetes; order Actinomycetales; family Dermatophilaceae; genus Ornithinicoccus. The sequence goes on along the minus strand of CAYVEH010000058.1, from coordinate 11,345 downwards.
CGGGCCCGGCGGCTCATCCTCCGGTGGTGTGATGCCCCAGGACAGACAGCGCAGGCCGACCTCGTTCACCGGCAGCTCGGCGAGCAGCCGGTGGCCATCAACGTCGCCGCGCACCCCGCCCAGGTCGGCCCACCGCAGCCCCGACTCGTCATCGAGCCCGGCGAGCACATCCAGACCACCGGCCCAGGGGTGGGCGTCGACCAGCACGACGTGGCGGCGTGCTGCTGCGGCTCGGACCGCGCAGGCCGTGGCCAAGGTGCTGGCGCCCACTCCCCCGGAGCTGCCGAGGACCCCCAGCACCCGGCCACTGGCATCGAGGGTCGGGTGCGGCTGGGTCATGTGCAGCAGCGTGGGGCGCGGCGTGAGCCTCGCGACACCGACAGCGTGGAGTTGTGGATGACCGGAGTCCGCGCAGCGGGGCTGTGGACGGCGCCGACGTCGGGCGTGACTGCCGAACTGGGAGGGTCACCCGAGCAGATCTGCTGCGGAAAGGGGACGGCCCCCGCGGGGGGAGCGGGGGCCGTCGACGTTGTAGGTCAGGGGGGGATGACCCACAACGCCCGCGCTGCAACCCTTACGGGGAGCGCTGTGATCTCAGTATGCACCACGCTGCGTATGTTGAGCAAACTTTCGGCAAAGCCGGAGCCAGCGCATCCCCGCCAGATTCTGAGCCGGAACAGCCCAGACAGGGGGATGACGCCCTCAGCGGAGAGCGTCATCCCGGCGGTGGTCACCCCGGTGAACAGTGCGTGCATCAACGTTGTCGCCCCCGGACCAGCCGGGTGACGATCGGTCCACCAGTGGACTGCCCGCGCGTGGGTACCCGGGTCACCACCGGTAGCGGAGGGATCCGCTACACCCTCCTGTTGTACTCCGAAAGCGGCCGGTTGGGAAGGGCCGGGGTCAGCTCAGCCGGCCGGCGAGCACGGCATCGGCGATCAGCGTGCCCGCGCCGGCACCGGTTGTCACGGCCTCGGCAGACTGCAGCAGCCACAGTCGGACGCCCTCCGATCCTCCCTGGCCGTAGGCCCCGAGGGCGCCCCGGTAGTCCGCACCCACCTTCTGACTGTGTCCCAGCTCCGGCACGGCGACACCGGTCGGGTCCAGCCCGGCCGTGCGGTGCACCACCCGTTCCAGCGCTCGGGCCACCAGGCCGTTGCCTTGCACAAAGGGCCGCACCGTCACCACCTCGGCGTGCACCAGCGCGGCCACCACCAGGGTGGAGGCCCCCAGGCGCAGGGTGTCGAGCAGGTCGTAGACGAGTCCCAACCGCTCGGGTAGCTGCTCGGCGGGCAGCGCCGGCCCCAGGTCCTCGAACTCCCGGCAGTCCTCGCCGGCCAATCGCGGCCGCCCGACCTGCTCGGCCGGTAGCAGGTCGGCGGCCGCGGCCACGTGCAGGTGGGCCAGGAGCTGCGCCGGGCTGGCCAGGCTCGCTGCGGTGGCGGTCTCGGTCGCTGCGGTGACCTGCACGGCAGCCTTGAGCACCCGCTCCACCGGGTCTGGGTCGGTCGGCCAGGCGATAGCTCCCCGGATCAGGTCCCGCACCAGGGTCACGGTCCCCTGAGAGCCGGCCGGCTCGGCCCCTTCCAACAGGGCCGTGGCGGTGGCGCCCCGCACCCGGGACTCGGCGGCGGCTTCCGGGATGCGGCGCCGCAGTGCCTGGTGCCAGCGCAGCTGGGTGCAGGCCTCCCGGGCGGTCTCCACCGCATCGCCGACCTCCGGCAGCTCCAGCAGGGTGCGCACCTGGTCAGCCACAGCGTTCCCGGATCTCACGCCCCACAGCCTAGGGCCGACCAACCAGCAGGGCCCGACCGGCGTCTGACCCGTTATCCACCGGGCACGGGCGCCGTTCCGGGCTCCCGCCCCGGCAGCCTGTCAGGAGGAGCCATGCCCACCGTGCGAACCACCCGTTCCAGCCGGCCACTGCCGAAGCCGCCGCGACCGGCCACCCTGTGGCAGTGGGCCATGAGTCTGCTGGCCGCCCTGCTGCTGGCCACCGCCCCGGCGACGGGGGCCGGCTCCGCAACGGCCCCCAGCCCGGCGCAGACCAGCCCGGGGTCGACCGTGACCACCAGCCACAGCGCAGCGGCTGCCGGTGAAACCACCGGGCGGCCATTCTGTAACCTGTGGTGGGGGTCGCTGGCACGTGCCCAGGGCAGCACGCCCACCCCGGGCGCGCTGGAGCGCGTGCGAGCTGGTCGGCATACCTGCTTCGACCGGTTGGTTCTGGACCTCACCGGCAGCCCCACGCCCCCGTCCTACGAGGTCCGGTACGTCCCCTCGGTCCGTTCCGTTGGGTCCGGGCGGCCGCTCCCACTGGCCGGCGGGGCCGACCTGCAGATCCTGGTGCGCGTGCCCGCCGTCGTCGACGGCCGCCCCACGCTGCCGGTCAAGGACCCGGCCCACCTGGTGTCGGTGACCGGCTGGGACACCTTCCGGCAGGTCGCCCTGGCCGGGACCGCCGAGGGGCAGACCACGCTCGGGTTGGGGGTGCGAGCACGGCTGCCGTTCCGCGTCTTCGTGCTGGATGACCCCGGTGGTCGGTCCCGGCTGGTAGTCGATGTAGCCCACCGCTGGTGACCGCTGGCCCCAGGGCACGGCCACTTCGTCGCCGCGGACACCCTTCCCTGTTGCCTCCGGCGCAGTGAGAGTGTAGTCAGGAGACATCATCCCCTGATTCGAGGAGGCATCGTGGCCGAGGAGACCCTGTCCAACCTGCTGCAAGAGGAGCGGACGTTTCCGCCCTCGGCTGAGTTCGCGGCTCAGGCGAACGGCACCCAGGAGATGTACGACCAGGCGGCCGCCGACCCAGAGGCCTTCTGGGCCGAGCAGGCCCGCACCCACCTGACCTGGGAGACCGACTTCGACCAGGTGCTGGACTGGTCGGAGGCCCCCGTGGCCAAGTGGTTCCTGGGTGGGCGGTTGAACGCCGCGGTGAACTGTGTGGACCGTCACGTGGAGGCCGGCAACGGCGACCGGGTGGCGCTGCACTTCGTCGGTGAGCCGGGTGACACCCGGGACCTCACGTATGCCGAGCTGCACCAGCAGGTGCAGCGGGCCGCCAACGCCCTGGTGGACCTGGGTGTGCAGACCGGCGACCGGGTGGCCCTGTACCTGCCGATGATCCCGGAGGCGGTCGTGGCCATGCTGGCCTGTGCCCGGCTGGGTGCCCCGCACTCGGTCGTCTTCGGTGGTTTCTCCGCCGACGCGCTGCGCAGCCGCATCGCCGATGGGCAGGCCAAGGTCGTGATCACTGCCGACGGCGGCTACCGCAAGGGTAAGGCCTCGCCGCTCAAGCCCGCGGTGGACGAGGCACTCACCGGTGAGACCACCGTGGAGAAGGTGCTGGTGGTGCGCCGCACCGACAGCGACGTCGCCTGGACCGAGGGACGCGACGTCTGGTGGCACGAGGCGCTGGAGGCGGCGGCCCCGGAGCACCAGGCGGAGGCCTTCGACTCCGAGCACCCGCTGTTCATCCTGTACACCTCCGGCACCACCGGCAAACCCAAGGGCATCCTGCACACCACCGGCGGCTACCTGACCCAGTGTGCGTACACCTCGTATGCCGTGCACGACATCCACCCGGAGACCGACATCTACTGGTGCACCGCCGACATCGGGTGGGTCACCGGGCACAGCTACACGGTCTACGGGCCGATGGCGCTGGGGGCGACCCAGGTGATGTACGAGGGCACCCCAGACACCCCGCACCAGGGGCGGTGGTGGGAGATCGTGGCCGACAAGAAGGTCACCATCCTGTACACCGCCCCGACCGCGATCCGGGCCTGCATGAAGTGGGGCGAGGAGTTCCCCAGGGCCCACGACCTGAGCTCGCTGCGGCTGCTGGGGTCGGTCGGTGAGCCGATCAACCCGGAGGCCTGGATGTGGTACCGGCGCGTCATCGGCGGCGACCGCACCCCCATCGTCGACACCTGGTGGCAGACGGAGACCGGCGCGATCATGGCTAGCCCGCTGCCCGGGGTGACGGCCGCTCGGCCGGGGGCGACGCAGGTCGCGATCCCCGGCGTCGAGCTCGATGTGGTCGACGAGGCCGGGGAGTCGGTGCCGGACGGTTCCGGCGGGTATCTGGTGGCTCGCCGGCCGTGGCCGGCGATGCTGCGTGGCATCTGGGGTGACCTGGAGCGGTACAAGGAGACCTACTGGTCACGCTTCCCGGGCCTGTACTTCGCCGGGGACGGGGCCAAGAAGGACGAAGACGGCAACCTGTGGGTGCTGGGCCGGGTCGATGACGTGATGAACGTCTCCGGCCACCGGCTCTCCACCACGGAGATCGAGTCCGCGCTGGTGAGCCACCAGAAGGTTGCCGAGGCCGCCGTGGTCGGCGCCTCGGATGCCATGACCGGGCAGGGTGTGGTGGCGTTCGTCATCCTGCGCTCGGAGGAGGTCACCGAGGCTGACCAGGCCGACGAGGGTGCCGCGCTGGTCGCCGAGTTGCGCAACCACGTGGCCAAGGAGATCGGGCCAATCGCCAAGCCCCGCCAGATCCTGGTGGTGGCCGAGCTGCCCAAGACCCGCTCGGGCAAGATCATGCGTCGGCTGCTGCGCGATGTCGCCGAGCAGCGCGAGGTGGGCGATGTGACCACGCTGGCGGACAGTTCGGTGATGGACCTGATCAAGTCCGGGTTGGAGTCGGCCGGCACGGCGCAGGGCCAGAACTGACCCGGTTGCAGCCGCCCCCGGAAGATTTGCGAAGAACTTACTCTTCCGGGGGCCGCTGCAGAGCAAGGGGGCGGCACACTGGAGTCATCGACACGCCGCCGCCGTCCACTCCCTCGGACCCCGGCGAGCACCGGCTGTCACGGGACCGGAGTCGACAGGGTGCCCACCCGACACGAACAGGGGGTGTCGGGTGGGCACCCCCATGTCCGCCTCCGGTTCCGGTGCGGACCGCATCGGGTCGATGGTGCTAGCCCATCAACCTGTGCGGTTGGCCTCAACGCGTTAGGGTTTGGCTCATGACGACCGGCAACCAGACATCCGAGCGGACCATCGGGCAGCTCGTGTCCGATGCGACCAACGACCTGTCCGCGATCGTCCGCAGCGAGATCGAGCTCGCCAAGAGCGAGGTGACTACCAGCGTCACCCGCGCCGGCAAGGGAGCCGGGGCCGGGGTGGTGGCACTGGTCCTGGCGCTGTACGCCTTCGGTCTGCTGCTGCTGGCCGGGGCCTGGGGCATCCAGGCTGCTGGGCTACCGCTGTGGGCGGGGCTGCTGATCGTGGCCGGCGTGCTGTTGCTGATCGTGGGCGGCCTGGTGCTCTTCGCGGTGAGCGAGTTCAAGAAGGTGCAGCCAAAGCCGGTGCGGGCCATTGACAATGCACAGGAGACGGTGAACACGCTGAAGGCGAGCTTCACCTCGAACACGTCACAGCCGACCAACCCCGCCACCGGCTCGAACCGGACCGGCGCCGCCTAGGACACCGCCTGCCTCTCCGCCGAGGGCGCGGCCGCCGACCCGCCGCGGCACGCAGGTCTGGTGCTCAGGGCACCGGCCGCACGTCCGACTCGTCCCAGGGGCGTTCCCAGCCGCCCAGCCGCAGGATCCCGTCCAGCAGCAGCGCGGTGAATCCCCACACCACCAGGTGTTCGGCCTGGAAGGCTGGGCCGATCCACCCGCCGGGGTGGGCGACCCGGAAGCGATGGGCCGGGTCCACCAGGTCACTGACCGGCACCTGGACCACGCTGGCCACCTCACCGGGATCCCGCGCCCAGACCCGCCCGGGTTGCGGCCACCAGCCCAGCACCGGGGAGACATCGTGGGCGCTGACCACCAGGTTCAGGGGCGGCAGGATCCCGGCCACCTCCACGCTGCCCGGGTCGACGCCCACCTCCTCGTGGGTCTCCCGCAGCGCGGTGGCGACCAGGTCCGGGTCGGTCGGCTCGGCCCGCCCACCGGGGAAGGAGACCTGCCCGGGGTGGGAGCGCAAGGTGTGGGCACGCTCGGTGAGCAGCAGCGAGATGCCCTCCGGCCCCGAGCCCTCGCCCTGAGGGGCGAACAGCAGCAACACCGCGGACTGCCGGTGCCCGGGCTGACCGGTCGGGGGCAGGGAGCGCTGCCAGGGCCCCATCTCACCGAAGTGGGCGGCGCGCTCGGTCAGCTCGCTGAGCCAGGCGGGGACCGTCACCGGCGTGGTGCCGTTCGCACCAGGGCGGCGGCCTGGTCCGGGTCGGTCTCCCCGATGCCGTAGGACGGGCACAGCCGCGCCACCGGGCAGGCACCGCAGGCCGGCCTCCGCGCATGGCAGGTGCGTCGGCCATGGAAGATCAGCACGTGGGAGAGCTGGGTCCACTCCTTGCGCGGGATCAGCTCACCCACCGCGTGCTCGACCTTGACCGGGTCCTCGTGGCTGGTCCACGCGAAGCGACGCACCAACCGGCCGAAGTGGGTGTCCACGGTGATGCCCGGGACCCCAAAGGCATTGCCGAGCACCACGTTCGCGGTCTTGCGGCCCACCCCGGGCAGTTTCACCAGGTCGGCCATCGTGCCCGGGACCACCCCGTCGTGCCGCTCCACCAGCGCGGCACCCAGCCGCAGCAGCGACTCGGTCTTGGCCCGGAAGAACCCGGTGGAGGCGATGATGGTCTCCACCTCGGTGCGCTCGGCGCCGGCCAGGGCGTGCGGGGTCGGGTAGCGCCGGAACAGCTCGGGGGTGACCTGATTGACGCGGACGTCAGTCGTCTGCGCCGACAGCACGGTGGCCACCAGCAGCTCGAACGGGTTGCTGAAGTCGAGCTCGCAGTGGGCGTCAGGGTACCGCTCCTGCAGCAGCCGGTACATCTTCCGGGCACGCCGGGTCAGCCCCAGCGGGGTCTCTGCGGTGGGGGTCTGGACCGGCTTGCTCACGGCCCCAACCTTAGACATCGGACCAGACACTCGACACGACGCCGGGCGTTAGTGGCAGGATGACCACCGTGGACCGTCAAGTCGTGAAGAAGACACCGCTGTTTGCGGCCCTGGACGACGAGACCGCAATGCGGCTCGCCGACTCGATGACGCCGATCCGTCTGGTGCGGGGCCAATCAGTCTTCGAGGAGGGTGAGCCCGGTGACTCGTTGTACGTCGTTGTCACGGGCAAGATGAAACTCGCCCGCACCAGCGGCGATGGCCGCGAGAGCCTGCTATCCGTCCATGGCCCGGGTGAGATGTTCGGCGAGTTGAGCCTCTTCGACCCCGGCCCCCGGCTGACCAGTGCCCGCGCCGTGGCCGAGGCCGAGCTGATCTCGCTGGGCAATGCGGACCTGCGGGCCTTCCTCAGCGAGCACCCCGAGGTCGCGATGACCATGCTGGCCGGTCTGGCGCGGCGACTGCGCCGCACCAACGAGGACATGTCGGACCTGGTCTTCACCGACGTGCCCGGGCGGGTGGCCAAGGCGCTGCTGGACCTGTCGGTCCGGTTCGGTCAGCGCACCGATCTCGGCCTGAAGGTCAGCCACGATCTGACCCAGGAGGAGCTGGCCCAGTTGGTCGGCGCCTCCCGGGAGACGGTCAACAAGGCGCTGGCTGACTTCGCCACCCGTGGCTGGTTGGTGTTGGGCGCTAAGTCCGTCACGCTGATCGACCTGGAGCGGCTGCGGCGCCGTTCCCGCTGACCTGCGACGCTCCTGCGCGACTCAGCCCACCCGGCCCACCTGCAGGTAGTCGAGCTGGGCCAACACGCTCTGCGTGGCCGCGGGCCACACCTCCCGCGGCACCTCGGCATACACCGTCGCCACGACGTGCTGGGCCAACTGCTGACGGGTCAGCCCCTCCTGCCCGGCCAGCGCCGCCCGCACCTGGTCCAGCCGTTCCTGCCGGTGCTGCCGGTACTGCGCCACCGTGGCGGCGGCACTGTCCAGCACCGGCCCGTGACCGGGGGCCAGGGTCTGGACCTCCTGGGCCGTCAGGTCGGCGATCCGAGCCAGCGAGTCCAGGTATGCCGCCAGCTGGCCGTCCGGGTGGGCCACCACGGTGGTCCCCCGGCCCAGGATGGTGTCCCCGGTGAAGAGAATCCCGTCCTCCTCCAGCAGGAAGCAGACCGAGGACATGGTGTGGCCCGGGGTGAGGATGGTGCGCAGCCGAACCCCGCCGACGGTCAGCACCTCGTCGTCAGCCAGCGGCTGGGCACCGGCGATATTGCCCCGCAACGGGGCGCCGGTGAGCGCCGCGAACCGCTCCAGGGACTCGGCATGGTCCCAGTGCTCATGGGTGAAGAGCACCAGGCCCACGCGGGCGCCACGCTCCGCGACATCGGCCAGCACCCGCTGCAGGTGCGCCTCATCGTTGGGCCCGGGGTCGATCACGACGGCCTCGCGGGCTCCGGGGGCGGCGATGATCCAGGTGTTGGTGCCCTCCAACGTCATCGGGCTGGGGTTGGGGCACAAGCGGCAGGTCACCCGGTCGTTCAGTACACCGCCGGTCCACGCGGTCATCTCAGGCACCGGCCCCGGACTCGGCGGCCGGCGGCACCCCGTGACCGTCGGGGTCGACCGGAGCCCGCATCCAGATGGCCTCGCTGTGCTCGGCTGGCCAGGGCATCACCGGCCACACCGTAGTGGCTGGCCTCAGCGCCTGCTCCAGGCTGTCGGCTCGGGCCAACTGCTCGATCATCACCCGGGTGGGCGGCAGCATCCGGTGGTCACCGGCGTCGTGCTCGGCCAGCAACTGGGCCGGTGCGGCCCACCGCACCCGGACCGCCTCGCTGGTCCGGTCGTCAGCGCGTTGCCCCTCGGGCAGCCGGGCGACGAAGAACCGGGTATCGAAGCGTTTCGGCTCACACTCCGGGGTGATCCAGTGTGCCCGCAACCCCAGCAGGTCGGTGCGCAGCACCAACTGTCGACGGATCAGCAACTCGGCGAAGGACTGCTCGCGGCTGAGGAGGCGCTCACGTTCCTGGTCCCACACCGGGTCGGTCAGGTCGGCCACCACGCTCCCCGCGTCCGGACCGGCCAACAGCACCCCGCACTCCTCGAAAACCTCCCGGGCTGCGGCGATCACCAGTTCCCGGGCCCGGTCCAGCGGCGTATGCAGCAGGCTCGCCCACTCCGCAGGGGTGGGCCCGGCCCACGGCAGGCTCGGGTCGGTGTCCCGGGGGTCGACGCCCCCACCGGGGAAGGCGAGCATGTCGGCGGCGAAGGCCATCGTGGTGGCCCGGTGCAGCACGAACACCTCCAGCCCTTGCGCAACCACCGGGGCGGGGCGCAGCAGCATCACGGTCGCCGACGGCTTGGCCGGCACCGGGTCGGTGACGGTGCCGCCGGCATCCAGCCAGGCGCGGGCGCTGTTGCGCAGCGGCTCCGGCATCGGGAAGTCGCGGTAGACCACGGCTCAGGCCGAGACCGCGACAGTGATCTCCACCTCGACGGGGGTGTCCATCGGCAGCACGGCCACCCCGACGGCGGAGCGGGCGTGCACGCCAGCGTCGCCGAAGGCCTCACCGAGCAGCTCGCTGGCGCCGTTGATCACGGCCGGCTGGGCGGTGAACGCCGGGTCGCTGGCCACGAAACCGACCACCTTGACCACGCGGGTGACCTTGTCCAGGTCACCGATCAGGGCCTTCACCGCGGCGATGGCGTTCAGGGCGCACAGCCCGGCCAGTCGCTTGGCCTCCTCCGGGTCGACCAGGCCCGCTCCCTCGCCAACCTTGCCGGTCGTGGGCAGAGCACCGTCCACCATCGGCAGCTGACCGGAGCTGAAGACCAGCTCCCCCTGCTGCACGGCGGGGACGTAGGCCGCCACCGGCGGCACGACCTCCGGGACGGTGTGCCCCAGCGCGGCGAGCCGCTCCTCGACGGTGCTCACGCCTTCTCCCGCTTCAGATAGGCGACCAGGTTGGTCCCGTCGGGGCCGGGGACGACCTGCACGAGCTCCCAGCCGTCCTCCCCCCACTGGTCGAGGATCTGCTTGGTGGCGTGCACGATCAGCGGCACAGTTGCATATTCCCAGTTGGCCATGGCCCGACTCTACCGACCTGGCTGGGAGTCGGTCACCCGGGCGGTCAGCGCGTCGGGTCCAGCGGGCGCAGCGCGTCCGGCACGTCCCCGGTGACCATCTGCTCGGCCAGCAACCGGGCGGTGGCCGGGCCCTGGCACATGCCCCACATCCCGTGCCCGCCGTGCACCCACACCCCGGGCGCCCGGGTCGGGCCCACCAACGGCAGCCCGTCCACGGTGACCGGGCGGGCTCCGACCCACTGGTCCTGTCGGTCGGTCAGGTCGATGCCATCCACCAGCGGGCGGGCGTTCTCGACGATGGAGGTGATTCGGTCGGTGTCCAGCGGCGCGTCCGTGGGCTGGAACTCCATGGTGCCGCCCATCCGGATCTGGTCGGTGCCGGCCAGCGGGGTGCACACGATCCGCTCGTAGGGGAAGTAGATCGGGTTGCTCACCCGCTGCTCCTGCTGCTGCGGCTGGGACACCGAGAAGGAGTAGCCGCGCCCCGCACGCAGCGGGGTACGCACCCCGTACTGCCGGGCCAGGTCCGGCAGCCAGGCCCCGCTGGCCAGGACCACCGCATCGGCATGCTCGGAGGCGGCGCCGACCACGTCGACAGCGATACCACCCGGGCCGTGCCGCAGGCCGCGGACCTCGGCCCCCTCGCGCACCTCCCCGCCGCGGGAGCGGACCGCCTCGGCCAACGCCTCGACATACTGCCCGGGGTTCATGAACCGCTGCCCGTCGATCCGGATGGCACGGGTGACCTGCCCGGAGACCACCGGGGCCAGCTCCTGGATCTCGGCGCCGGTCACGTCGCCGAACTCCAGCTCCAGCCCGGCCTCCCGGATCTGCTCGAACTCCCGCAGCAGCCCGTCGGCGTGCTCGTCCTCCCGGAAGGCGGCCAGGATCGGGCCGCGGTCCAGGTGCGCGGTCATGCCCGGGTCGGCCTCGATCTGGTCGTAGGCGTCGTGGGCCGCGACGTTCAGCGGCACCAGGGCGGCCATCGTGCGGCGCCAGGTGCGGGCGGTGCAGTGCGCCGCGAACCGCAGCAGGAAGCTCCACAGCTTCGGGTCGACCCGGATCGGCACGTGCAACGGGGCCCCGGGGTCCAGCAGGGCCTTGATGCCGTAGCGCAGCACCGCCGGCTCGGCCAGCGGGATCGCCATGGCGGGGGTGATCCATCCGGCGTTACCCCAGGATGAGCCGGCGGCCACCGCGGATCGCTCCAGGACGGTGACCTGCACTCCGCGTTCCTGGAGGAACCATGCAGTGGAGAGACCGACCATGCCGGCTCCGACGATGATGACGTGCTCGGGTGCGTGCCCGTTCCGCGGCGACGATGCCATGTCCGGACCGTACCAATGGGTGGCCATCCGGCGATAGCCGCCCGGTCCCCCTGGTACAGACTGGACTC
>CAYVEH010000057.1:0-14654 GCA_964450585.1 uncultured Ornithinimicrobium sp. | reverse complement strand
CGGTGGAGTACACCGACCGGATGGACCTGGCGTATGCCGCCGCTGACCTGGCCGTCTGCCGGGCCGGAGCGGGCACCGTCTGTGAGCTGACCGCGGTCGGGCTGCCGGCGATCTATGTCCCGCTGCCGATCGGCAACGGTGAGCAGCGGCTGAACGCCCAGGACGTCGTCGCCGCCGGCGGTGGGCTGCTGGTCGACGACGCGCAGGTCAGCCCGGAGTGGGTGCGCAGCACGGTGCTGCCGCTGCTCGCCGACCCGGACCGGCTGGCCCAGCTGGCGGATGCCGCCGCCGTGGTCGGCCAGCGGGACGCCGCCGACGTGCTGGCCCGGATCGTGCTGGAGGCTGCGGGGAGCACACCGGCATGACCGCGGGTGTCAACGACCGCTTCGACTTCACGACGCCGGTGCCGCCGGTGGCCGACCTCGGGCCGGTGCACTTCATCGCGATCGGCGGTGCCGGGATGTCCGGGGTGGCGCGGATGTTCCTGGCGGCCGGGGTGCAGGTCTCCGGCTCGGACGCCCAGGACAGCGCCACGCTGCGCTCCCTGGAGGCGGCCGGTGCCACCGTGACGGTGGGGCAGCGCCCGGAGAACCTCACACCCCAGGTGCAGACCGTGGTGATCTCCTCCGCCATCCGGGAGTCCAACCCTGAGCTGGCGCAGGCCCGGCGGCTGGGCCTGCGGGTGCTGCACCGCGCGCAGGGGATCGCCGCGCTGCTGCCGGGGCGCACCGCCGTGGCGGTGGCCGGAGCCAACGGCAAGACCACCACCAGCGGCATGCTGACCGTGGCCCTGCAGCACGCCGGGGCGGACCCGGCCTACGTGCTCGGCTCGGCGCTGACCACCCCGGACGGGCAGGGCAGCAACGCCGCTCCCGGCCGCGGCCCGTTCGTGATCGAGGCCGACGAGAGCGACGGGTCGTTCCTGACCTACCGGCCCGACGTCGCGGTGGTGACCAATATCAAACCCGACCACCTCGACTTCTACGGCGACCTGCCCACCATCGAGGCCGCCTTCCGAGCCTTCGCCGGCACCCTGCCGGCCGACGGGCTGCTGGTCGCCTCGGCCGATGACCGGGGTGCGGCCACCCTGGCCGCCCAGCACCAGCAGGCCGGAGCCGCGGTGGCCACCTTCGGCGCCGACCCCGGCGCCGATGTCTGGTTGAGCGAGGTCGCCGCGCACACGATGACCGCCACCGCCCACCTGACCTGGCAACGCGACCTGACCAGCTCGACCGGGACGGTGGTGCCGGCCGGGACCACCCGCACCCTGACGGTGCCGATGCCCGGCGTGCACAACCTGCGCAACGCCGCAGCCGCCCTGGTGGCCGCCACAGCCGGTCTGGGGCAGGACCTGGACGCCGTGCTCCGTGGGCTGGCGGCCTACCCGGGAACCCACCGGCGGTTCGAACGGGTCGGCGAGGTAGCCGGCGTGCGGGTGGTCGATGACTATGCGCACAACCCGGACAAGGTCCGGGCCCTCATCCGGGCCGGGCGTGACCTGGTGGACGCTGACGGTGGCCGGCTCGTGGTGCTCTTCCAACCCCACCTGTACTCCCGCACCCGGGACTTCGCGGCCGAGTTCGCCGAGGGGCTCGCCGCGGCTGACGTGGTGGTCCTGCTCGACGTCTACCCGGCCCGGGAGGACCCGATCGAGGGCATCAGCGGCGCCACCATCGCCGAGCTGATCCCCGCTGAGGAGGCGGTGGGTGGCCCGGCGCCGCAGGTGTCCTACCGGCCCGACCGGGCGGCCGCTGTCGCACACGTTGCCGCCCAGGCCCAGCCCGGTGACCTGGTGCTGACCGTGGGCGCCGGGGATGTCACCGACCTCGGGCCGCAGATCCTGGATCGGTTGGCCCAGGTGAGCTCGGGGGAGCGACCATGACCAGCGGGGAAGAGCGTGACCTCAACCCTAGGTCGAGGTCTTCTGCGGAGGTGCGGACGAAGCAGACAGGCCGTGCCGAGCGGACGCCGCGCGCATGGCAGCGGGCCGCTGCCGACGGTGCTGACGCGACCCGCACCTACCGGTGGGGCCGGCGCAAGGGCCAACCACGACCGCACCCCAAACTGCGGGCCCGAGCCGCCGCGGTGCGGCGCAGGCCGTGGCGGGTCGTTGCGGCCCTGGCCGTGGTGCTGGCGCTGATCGCCGGGGTGATCTACCTGTTCGGCTACTCCAGCGCCTTCGAGGTCGAGGAGATCACCGTCTCCGGCGCGGACGGTGAGGTGGCCGAGCTGGCGCAGACCACAGCAGCGACCCAACTGGGCCGACCGCTGGCCCGGGTGGACACGGACGCCGTGGAGGAGCAGGTGCTGCAGGACCTGCGGGTGGCCACCGCCGAGGTGCAGCGTGACTGGCCCTCCGGGCTCACCCTGGAGATGACCCTGCGGGAGCCCGCGCTGGCGATCACCCAGGACGGTGCCGGCGCGGTCCAGCTGGTCGATGCCCACGGGGTCGTCTACGACACGGTGGACAAGGCACCTAAGGGCCTGCCGACGGCCCGCGTGCGGATCCGTGGCGATGAGCTGGACCCGGAGCTGCTCGTCGCCCTGCAGACGCTGCCGCAGGCCGTGCCCACCAAGATCGCGCAGCAGATCGAGGGTCTGACCCTCACCTCCGAGGGGGAGATCACCTTCACGGTGGGCACCATCGAGGTGCTGTGGGGTGATGGCCACAACGGTCAGCTGAAGGGTCGTGTGCTGGAGGGACTGCTGGCCCAGGAGGGCATCGACCCGGAGGCGGAGAGCCTGCCGGCGGGGCCGATCGTGATCGATCTGACCACGCCCGCCACGCCGGTGGTGACCGGCCTACCGCTCGAGGAACCGAGCTAGACCTCAACTTTAGGTGGAGTCGGCTGGGCGTGCTCGAAGTGAGGACGTATGCTCGCACGATAGCGATCCGCTCATCCTGGTGTGGCAGGTCGCCGCTCGTCTTATGCAGGACTCCCCAAGGAAGGTTCCACCCGTGTCCTCAGCGCAGAACTACCTGGCCGTCATCAAGGTCGTCGGCATCGGGGGCGGTGGCGTCAACGCCATCAACCGGATGATCGAGGTCGGCCTCAAGGGCGTCGAGTTCATCGCCATCAACACTGACGCTCAGGCGCTGCTGATGAGTGATGCCGACGTCAAGCTCGACGTGGGCCGTGAGCTCACCCGCGGCCTGGGCGCCGGGGCGGATCCGGAGGTGGGCCGCAAGGCCGCCGAGGATCACGGCGAGGAGATCGAGGAGGCGCTGCGCGGGGCCGACATGGTGTTCGTGACCGCTGGCGAGGGCGGTGGCACCGGCACCGGTGGCGCCCCGGTGGTGGCGAAGATCGCCAAGTCGCTGGGGGCGCTGACCATCGGTGTGGTCACCCGGCCGTTCACCTTTGAGGGTCGCCGCCGGGCCAACCAGGCCGAGACCGGCATCGGGAGCCTGCGCGAGGAGGTCGACACGCTGATCGTCATCCCGAACGACCGGTTGCTGTCCATCTCCGACCGGCAGGTCTCCATGCTGGACGCCTTCCGCAGCGCCGACCAGGTGCTGCTCTCCGGTGTGCAGGGCATCACCGACCTGATCACCACCCCGGGTCTGATCAACCTGGACTTCGCCGACGTCAAGTCGGTGATGCAGGGTGCCGGGTCGGCCCTGATGGGGATCGGCTCGGCCCGCGGCGAGGACCGCGCCGTGCAGGCTGCCGAGCTGGCGATCTCCTCCCCGTTGCTGGAGGCCTCGATCGAGGGGGCGCACGGGGTGCTGCTGTCGGTGCAGGGTGGCTCCGACCTCGGTCTGTTCGAGATCAACGAGGCGGCCCGCCTGGTGCAGGAGGCTGCCCACCCGGAGGCCAACATCATCTTCGGTGCGGTCATCGACGACTCCCTCGGCGACGAGGTGCGGGTGACCGTCATCGCTGCGGGCTTCGACGGTGGCGCACCGACCCAGCGCAACGATGACCGTGCGCTGGGGCAGGTGCAGGCCGGGGGAGCGAACCGCCCGCCGGCCCCGCCGCAGCAGGCCCGTCCGCAGGCCCAGCCGCAGCAGGGTGGTCAGCCGCAGCAGCGGCCCGCCCAGCCCGCCCCGCAGGGGCAGCCGGCTCGGCCTCAGCAGCCGGCGGCCCCGGTGCAGGGTCAGCCGCAGCAGGCTGCACCGGCCCAGCAGCCGGCCCCTACCCAGGACGGCGCCCCGCAGCAGGGCGCCCCGCAGCAGGGCGGTCAGCAGGGTCAGCCGCAGCAGCCGCCGCGTCAGCCCAAGCCGGTCACCTTCGATGACTCCGACGACCTGGATGTGCCGGACTTCCTGAAGTAACCTCGCGCAGCTCTGCCATGC
The DNA here is from genome assembly GCA_964450585.1 of uncultured Ornithinimicrobium sp. Lineage (GTDB taxonomy): Bacteria > Actinomycetota > Actinomycetes > Actinomycetales > Dermatophilaceae > Ornithinicoccus. The sequence goes on along the minus strand of CAYVEH010000057.1, from coordinate 10,354 downwards.
GGTAGCGGACGGCATTGCGCAGGTAAGGCGCAGGCAAACTCCAAGCGCCCCAGCCTCTTTGGCTGGGGCGCTTGCTGTTGCGCCCACCGACTGGCAGGATTCGTGGCGGCCCCCTCTCCTCCGGCGTCGGCGCGACCTGCGACGCCCTGGATCCTCGACTCAAGGCGGTCGCCTGTCTCCGTGTCAGTTTGTCCACGACAGGCGACATCACCGCTGGTCACAGGTTTTCTCGCGTGAGTGTGCCGCCTCGGCGGGATGGGCCCGCGCCAGCGCCAGATGAGTGCGCCCGGTGGCGTAGCGCGGCGATCGAACCGTCCGAAGGCGCCTCGCAATGAACTCACCGATAGGTAAAGAGAAAGTCAAAGAAAGTTATGCAAACGTTATAGTTGAACTCTTGTGTACCTCATGATCGCGTGTCAGTGTTCTTCTCAGGTTCCGGCGAGCAGCTGGCGCCGACCGGCCGGGCGAACCCCTCCCGGCCACACCCCACACCGGGCGTCCCCACGGCGCCCATCCCCCCGAAAGAGAGAACCCCATGGCTGCTCTGGCCTATGTCCTCACGACCCTGCGTGCCAAGTTCGAGGAGAAGGAGAAGGGCGCGACCGCCGTCGAGTACGGCCTGCTGGTCGCGCTGATCGCCGCGGCGATCATCGCAACTGTTGTTCTGCTGGGTGAGCAGATCGGGAATGCCTTTGAAAGCGTGACCACGGCACTCACCGGTGCTGGGATCGAGGGAGAGGACTGAGGCTTCCGGTGGGCACCGTCGCGCACACCCTGTTGTGTGACGGTGCCCGCCGAGAGTCTTTGTCCCTATGGTCTGTCGTCTCTGCGAGGAACTGTGGTGAAGAAGAAGGGCACCGGAGCAGATCGTGGCGCCGCCGCGGTCGAGTTCGCGCTGGTGGCGATGATGCTCGTCACTCTCCTCTTCGGCACGATCGAGTTCGGTCGGTTCTGGATGATCCAGTCCTCGCTGTCGCAGATCGCCCGGGAGGGCGCCCGCGAGATGGCCATCCACGGCACCACCGGCCCCCAGGTCGCCATCATCGAGGCGGCCATGCAGTCCCGCGTCGCCGACCTCAACCTGACCGTCCCGGTGACAGCGAACGCCTCCACCACAGCTGGCGGCCTCTGCGAGGCCGGGCAGACCGCCCGCGCCACGATCCGGGCCAACGGCGTGCCGACGATGACCGGCATCACCTTCTGGGACTCGATCAACCTCACCGGGAAAGCTGAGATGAGATGCGGCGGCTAAGAGACGTGGTGCGCGGCCAGCGCGAGCGCGGCGCCACCGCGATCGTGGTGGCGCTGCTGATGACCGCGATCCTCGGCTGCACCGGCCTGGCGGTGGACCTCGGCGCCAGTTACGCCAAGCACACCCAACTGCAGAACGGTGCCGACGCCGCAGCCCTTGCGCTGGCCCAGGAGTACGCCGTCGACGGTTGCACCCCCGATGGCGAGATGGCCACCACCTGGGTGGCCGCCAACATCAACCACAACGCCGGCGGCGCCCACGGCACCGCGAGCTGCCCCGAGAGCAACCAGGTGAGAGTGGTCGCTGAGACGACCGTGGACCACTGGTTCATGCCGGTCGTCGGCAAGGACAGCAGTGACCTGTCCGCTGACGCCACCGTCGAGTGGGGCGCTCCGGTCGCCGGCGCCGGATTCCCCATCACCTTCTCCCAGTGTGTCTTCGACTCTGCCGGTGCTCAGGCCGGTGAGTACGTCGAGGTCTGGATGCCCAAGAAGAACGACAAGGACCCGAACTGCAGCGCCAAGGACTACCCGGCCGGTGGATTCGGATGGCTGAACAGCGATGACTGCCAGGCGGACTACGTCGTGTTACAGCCCGACGGCTCCGCCCTGATCGGCGGCGACACCGGCAACGCCGACAAGACCGGGTGTGACTGGGGCGACCAGGTGCCGAGCGACGTGCTGGTGCCGATCTTCTCCCACGACAACGGGGTGAACGGAAGCGGCCACGGCTTCTACGTCTACAAGTTCGCCGCCTTCGAGCTCGTCGGCATCACCATCCACACCGGTAACCGTCACGGCTTCACCAGCTCCACCCAGTGCCACTCCAAGAACCAGCCGTTCTGGGCACACAAGACCTGCGTGTACGGACGATTCGTCGAATACGTCAGCGTCGACGACGCCTTCAAGCTCGGCCCGCCCCAACCGGGCGACAAAACCCTGATCGTCCGATTGATCGACTGAGGTAACCATGATTCGTCGCATCATCGCCGCTGCCGCGGCACTCATGCTCTCTGCCCTGGGCGTCTTCCTCGTGATGTCCTACGCGAGCAGCGCCGACGAGCGGGCCCGCGCTGACCTGGAGACGGTCGACGTGCTCGTCGCCACCGCCGACATCGCCCGCGGCACCTCCGAGGACCTCGGCACCCTGCTGGAGGTGCAGCAGGTGCCGCGCGCCTATGTCGTGCCCGGCGCCCTCGATGCGCTCATCGACGTCGATGGGTTGGTCGCCGCCGACAACCTCGCCCGCGGCCAACAGGTCAGGGGCGCCTCCTTCGTCACCGCCCAGGAGCTGCGCGGCAGCGGTGACTATGTGCTGCCTGAGGAGGCCCAGCACCTGCACCAGCTGACGATCAACGTCCCACACATCCAGGCGTTGGGCGGCAGCGTCGCCGCCGGCGACACCGTCGGCATCTTCGCCACGTTCTCGATGAACCCACCCAACGGTTGGGAGGTCGCCCCCGACGGTGGGTTGCGCTGGAACGAGGAGGCCGCCCGCGCCAGGGACACCGAGGCCAAGGATGAGGAGGACTCGGACTCCTCCGGGCAGTCGATCACCTTCACCGACCTCGTCCTGGACAAGGCGCTGGTGGTGCGGGTGGAGAACGGCACCGTCGATGACAGCACAGCCTCCGACGGCGCGGCTGACGAGCACGCCGACCAGGAGCAGACCGAGGCTGCTGGGCGCTCGGGCGGAACCGTCGAGATCACCGTGGCGCTGGAGCCGCAGGACGCAGCCCGGGTGATCCAGACGATGCGCACCGGCAGTGTCTGGTTGACCCTCTCCCCCCAGGACGCCCAAGAGGCTGACATCGACGCAGTCATCCCCGGTCCGCCCAGTCGCGTGATGGGAGTGCTCGAGTGAGCTCTGTGATCCTGGCCAGCGCCTCCACCGATCTGACCCGCAGGGTCCGGCTCGCCTCAGGAGACAACCTGTTCGTGCTCGCGCCGGAGCAGGTGCCGACGGGGCCGGCGCAGCTGCTCGGGCTGAGCAACGGGACCGGTCCGGTCCAGGCGATCATGCTCGATGTCACCGGCACCGCTTCGGCTGCTGACTCGCTGTCCCTGGCGCAGCGGTTCCAGGACCAGTTCCCCACGATCGCGGTGCTCCTGGTCACCGAGCAGGCCCAGGCGCTGGGCCTCCCTGCCCTGCGGGCCGGGGTGCGCGACCTGATCGGGCCGGACCTGTCCGTGGAGGAGCTGCGCTTCGTGCTGCGCCGGGCGATCGAGAACGCCACCGCGGCAGCCGGCAGCGCCAGCACCGAGCCGGCAGCCGTTGGACGCGTCATCACCATCGCCTCGCCCAAGGGCGGGGTCGGCAAGACGACGCTGGCGACCAACCTCGCCGTCGGACTGGCGCACCAGTCACCCAACGGCACCGTCCTGGTGGACCTGGACGTGCAGTTCGGGGACGTCTCTGCGGCGCTGGACCTGGACCCGACCTACACGCTGGCCGACGTCGTCCTCGGCCCGGGCCTGCGCGACGTCACCGGGTTGAAGACCCTGCTGACCACGCACCGGACCGGGCTACACGTGCTCAACGGCGTCAAGTCCCCGGTCGAGGCCGATCAGATCACCGCCGAGCACGTGAGCACGATCATCGGGCTGCTCAAGTCGGAGTTCCGCTACGTCATCATTGACACCGCCCCGGGCATGGGGCCGCACACGCTGGCGGCGCTGGACCACACCACCGACCTGGTGCTCACCGGCAGCCTCGATGTGCCCAGCGTCCGCGGCCTGCGCAAGGAGATCGAGCTGCTCGAGGAGCTGGAGCTGCCGCCGGCGACCCGCCACGTGGTGCTCAACATGGTGGAGCGTGGTGGCGGGCTGACGCTGGCCGATGTGGAGGCGACCATCGGACGTGCCGTCGACTTCGCGATCCCGCGCTCCGGCAAGGTCATCGCCTCCACCAACCGGGGTCGACCACTCCTGGAGGACCCCGGCAGGGACAAGGTGCGCAAGGACCTGCAGCAACTGGTGGCCCGCTTCAGCCCCATCACGGTGCGGAACCCCACCCTGGCCTGGGCCGCCCGGCACCGGGGGGCCGCCTCGTGAACCTCTCCGAGCGCCTCGCTGCCCGACGCCGCGAGGGCACCGACCGACCCACCAGCGACGGCACCACTACCGCCGGGCCCACCAGCGACGGCACCACCACCGGCGAGGGCACGCAGGCACCGGCACCACCGACCGGGCCACCGATTGGCCCACCGACCAGCCCAGTGAGCGGTCCGCCGACCGGCCCGACGGTGAACACCGGTCTCGGGCCTCCGGTGGCCGCAGCAGCCCTGGCAGCCGAGGTGGAACGCAGCGAGCCCGCGGGCCAGTCCGATGCGCTGGCCCGGCTGAAGGGCGAGGCGCGGGAGCAACTGTTCGCCCGGCTCGGGTCCCGACTGAGCGACCCCTCGCTGGAAGAGGCCCAGCTGCACGACCTGGTGCGCCGGGAACTCACCCACCTGGTGCAAGCGGCCGAGACCCCGCTGAAGACCGACGAGCGTCGCCGCCTCATCCGCGAGGTCACCGACGACGTCCTGGGGTACGGGCCGCTGCAGAACCTGCTCGATGACGACGACGTCACCGAGATCATGGTGAACGGACCGGACAACGTCTACGTCGAGCGGGGCGGACGGTTGACCAGGGCACAGGCCCGCTTCTCCTCCGAGGAGCACCTGCGCCGCGTCATCGAGCGGATCGTCAGCCGGGTCGGCCGCCGCATCGATGAGTCCTCCCCGTTGGTCGACGCCCGCCTCGAGGACGGCTCCCGGGTGAACGCGATCATCCCGCCGCTGGCCTTCAGCGGCTCCAGCCTGACGATCCGCAAGTTCGGCAAGGTGCCCTTGAAGGTCGAGGACCTGGTCGCCCGGGACAGCCTGTCGCCACAGATGGTCGAGCTGCTCCGTGCCTGCGTCCAGGCCCGGCTCAACGTCCTGGTCTCCGGTGGCACCGGCACCGGCAAGACCACCATGCTCAACGTGCTGTCCTCCTTCATCCCCACCGACGAGCGGATCGTCACCATCGAGGACGCCGTCGAGCTGCAGCTGCAGCAGGACCATGTGGTCCGCCTGGAGTCCCGCCCCCGCAACATCGAGGGCCGCGGCGAGATCACCATCCGGGATCTGGTGCGCAACTCCCTGCGGATGCGGCCGGACCGGATCATCGTCGGCGAGGTCCGCGGCGGCGAGAGCCTGGACATGCTGCAGGCCATGAACACCGGACACGACGGCTCGCTGTCCACGCTGCACGCCAACACCCCCCGTGACGCGGTCGCCCGCCTGGAGACGATGGTGCTGATGGCCGGGATGGACCTGCCGCTGCGCGCCATCCGGGAACAGATCGCCTCAGCCATCGACGTCATCGTCCACCTGACCCGGCTCCGGGACGGCACCCGTCGCGTCACCCACGTCACCGAGGTCCAGGGCATGGAGGGTGACGTGGTCACCCTGCAGGATGCCTTCTCCTTCGACTACCACGCCGGGGTGGACGCCACCGGCAAGTTCCTCGGCACCACCCGGTCCACCGGGGTCCGGCCCCAGTTCACCGAGCGGATCCTGGACATGGGCATCCCGCTGCCGGCCGCTGTCTTCGACGCCCCAGAGCTGCGGATGGCCCGGTGATGAGCCGCTGGGAGGCGCTCAGCCAGGACCCGCACGCGGCGTGGTGGGCCGCTGGCGCGCTGGCGGTCGCCGTCGCCATCGCCGTCTGGGTGCTGCTGGTCCCGACCCGGTCGCTGCCGCTGACCCGACGCCGGTACGGCGTGGCCACCGACCCCTCGGCGCTGACCCGCGCCACCGACGCCAGCACCAGGCTGATCGACCGGGTGCTGCGTCGCCGTGGCCGCCTGGAGGCGATGGCTCATGCCCTCGATCTGGCCGGCATCTCCCGGTCCGTGCCGGAGTTCATCGTGCTCGTCGGGGCCGCGGCCCTGGTGGCCCTCGCCGTCGGGTCCATCCTGGGTGGGGCGCTCACCGCCATCCTGCTCGGGGCGATGGCGGTGGCCGGGGCCGTGCTCTTCGTCAGCCTGCGGGCCAGCCGCCGACGCGCTGACTTCGCCGACCAGCTCGATGATCTGGTGCAGCTGCTCAGCAGCAACCTGCGTGCCGGACACAGCGTCCTGCAGGGCATGGACTCGGTCTCCCGGGAGCTGGACGGACCCGGCTCCACCGAGTTGGCCCGGGTGGTGAACCAGGTGCGGGTCGGGCGCGACCTGGGCGTGGCGATGAACGAGGCCGCCGACCGGATGGACAGCGATGACTTCCGGTGGATCGCGCAGGCGATCGCCATCCACCGACAGGTCGGCGGCAACCTCGCCGAGGTGCTGGACACGGTGGGGGAGACGATCCGCGAGCGCAACCAGATCCGGCGGCAGGTCAAGGCGCTGTCGGCGGAGGGCAAGCTGTCCGCCTACGTGCTCATCGCCCTGCCGGTGTTGGTCACCTTCGCGTTGCAGGTGCTGAACCCCGAGTACATGAGCCGACTCACCGAGAGTCTCATCGGCTACGTGATGATCCTGATGGCCGTGGTGCTCCTGGCGGTCGGCTCCTTCTGGCTGAGCAAGATCGTGAAGATCAGGTTCTGAGGACACCATGGACGCACTGACCACACCCCTGCTCATCGCCGCCGGTTGCCTCGCCGTCGGGCTGCCGTTGCTGGCCTTCGCGTTCACCGCACGGCCCGGGGCGGCCCGGCAACAGACGCTGGCCAACCTCAACCGTGACCTGCACCGGCCGGCGGCCGTTGACGGCCCCCGCGTCACCGGTGGGGGCCTGGTCCGGCTGGCGCGCTCGCTGACCCCCACCGGGGTGGTCCGGCTCATCGACACCCTGCTCAGCCACGCCGGGCGCCCCGCCGCCTGGCCCCTGGAGCGGGTCCTGGTGATGAAGGTGCTGCTCACCCTGCTGGTGCTCGGGTTCGGCTTCCTGCTCGGGATGGCCAACCCCAGTCCGCGCACGATCCTCTTCGCCACCGGGTGCGCCGCCCTGGCCTGGGCAACGCCTGAGCTGCTGCTCTACAGCCGGGGGCAGGAGCGTCGGGCAGCGATCCAGACGGCCCTGCCCGATGCCATGGACCAGCTGACGATCTGCGTCGAAGCCGGTCTGGGGTTCGATGCCGCACTGGCGCACGTGGCACGGCATACCGAGGGACCACTGTCCGAGGAACTGATCCGCACCCTGCAGGACGTGCAGGTCGGGCGACCCCGGCGCAGCGCCTATGCCGACCTGGCCGAACGCACCCGCGTCAAGGACCTGGGCCGGTTCGTCCGGGCCATCAACCAGGCCGAGACCAACGGCATCTCCATCGGCCGGGTGCTGGCCACCCAGGCCCGCGAGATGCGGATCAAGCGCCGTCAGCGGGCCGAGGAGAAGGCCATGCAGATCCCGGTCAAGGTGGTCTTCCCGCTGATCCTGTTCATCCTGCCGGTGCTCTTCATCGTCGTGATGGGCCCCGGCGTGCTCGGCATCATCGACGCCTTCTCCACCTGACCGGCTCCCTTCTCCTGAAAGGCACAGCGCCATGACCCTCGGACCCGAGGACGTTGTCCGCAAGACCTTCAGTCCGGCCCGCTTCCGCGGTGGCTACCTCGTTGAGGAGGTCGACGGTTTCCTGGAGGAGGTGGTCGCCTCACTGCGTCGGCTCCACAGCACGGTCGATGAGCAACGGGCCCACATCCAGACCCTGACGGCCGGCGGCGGCACCACGACACACGACCTGGAGGTGGAGACCGACCAGTTGGCACAGGTGCGCCGGGAACGGGACGCCGTGGTGGCCGAGCTGACCCAGGCCGATCAGCGCCTGGCCTCGGCACGCGCCGAGGCAGCGCGGGCCGAGGAGTCCCGCACCGCCAGCCTGGCCGAGGTGCGGCAGCGGTTCGATGAGGACCTGCTGAGGCTGGAGGCCACGGTCGAGCAGGCCCGGGCCCGGGCACAGCACGTCCAGCAGGAGAGCCGCCAACAGATCGCCGCCGCACGCGAGGAGGCCGCGGCCGCCCAGCAGCAGACCGAGACGCTCCGCGCCCAGGTGGCCCGACTCAGCGCCGAGGTCCGGGCAGCGGCCGTGGAGCACCTGGGCGAGTCAACGGTGGCCGAGCTGGTCCCGGTCAGCGACACCTCCCAGGACCCGATCCGGCAGGCGGCGGCGATGACCCTGCTGGCCGAGCGGCTCCGAACGGACCACGTCGCCTCCGGTGCGGCCGAGGCGGCACGGCTGATCACGGAGGGACAGCGCCACCACGACGCCCTGGTCAGCCAGGGACAGCAGACCCTCGAGCAGGCACAGACCGAGGCAGCCGGGGCGCTCGCCGTCGCCCGGGCCGAGGGCGAGCAGGTCAAGGAGTTGGCGCGCCGGTCCGGGGAGCGGTTGCTGGCCCAGGCGCAACAGACCCGCGATGCGCAGCTGGCCGAGGCGCAGTCCCGCGCCAGCCGCCTGGTCGAGGACGCCGAGCTGGAGCGGGACGCGATCATGGCCGAGCTGTCGACCCGCCGGGAGACGCTCGAGGCCAGGGTGGCTGCCCTGGAGAGCTCCCACCGTGCCTACCGGCAGCGGCTGCACCGACTGATCAGTGAGCAACTGGCGACCGTGGAGGCCGACCAGTGGGACCGGGAGCTGCCGGCGCTGCAGGGCTAACCTGTCCTGGTGTTTCGGTGGCGTCAGCAGGAGCGGGGAGTCGGTGCCGCCTACGGCGTGGACTGGGCCATCACCGACCGGATGGGTGGGCTGAGCGTCGGCCCGTACGGCTCGCTGAACCTGGGCGCGCACGTCGGCGACGACCCCTCTGCGGTCGCCCGCAACCGGGCCCGGGTGGCGCACGCCCTGGACCTGGCCCCGGAGAGCCTCCGGTTCATGCACCAGGTGCACGGCTGCGACGTCGCCGAGGTCTGCGCGGACTCGCCCCCGGCCGCCGGTGCGGCCGACGTGCTGATCACCGACGACCCACAGGTCGCCCTGGTGGTGCTGGTCGCCGACTGCACCCCGGTGCTGCTGCTGGACCGCACCGAGGGCCTGGCTGCGGCGGTGCACGCCGGCCGGGTCGGCTTCACCTCCGGGGTCATCCCCGCGGCCCTGGCCGCCCTGCAGACCCGGGGAGCCCGCAGCCTGGAAGCGGTCGTCGGTCCCTCGGTGTGCCCCCGCTGCTACGAGGTGCCCGCGGACCTGCGGGAGGCGGCCGCGGCCGCCAGCCCCGCGGCATACTCCGTCTCGGCGACCGGCACCCCGGCGATCGACGTCGCCGCCGGCGTGGTCGACCAGCTGCAGGCCGCCGGGGTCCAGGTCACCTGGTTGGCCGGCTGCACCCGGCAGGAGCCGACCCTGTACTCCCACCGGCGGGACCGCACCAGCGGCCGGTTTGCCGGGGTGATCCGGTTGCTTCCCCCAGAGAGCGCGGCCTGACCCCGGGCGGGGCCGGGTGCCCCTCGGTACCCTGGTCCAACCGTGACCGACCCGGGGGAGCTCGCACAGCAGGTCGGCACGGTCGATCACGGGAGGGGAGACATCGTGCGCACGCAGATCATGACCGTGCCGTTGCGGCAGATCGACCGGGGACAGCTGAGTCTGGTCGGTGGCAAGGCAGCGTGGCTCGGGGAGGTGAGCCGCATCGAGGGGGTGCCCGTCCCGCCCGGGTTCTGCCTCACCACCGAGGCCTTCGCCCAGGTCGTGGGTGGCGACTCGGCGGTGCAGCGCGCCCTCGCGGACCTGGACCGGCTGGACGCCGACGACCAGGAGGAGGTCTGGGCCCGCAGCGCCACCATCCGGGAGCTGATTGGGCAGGTGCCGCTGCCGGAGGTGCTGGCGGGACACCTGCACCGGGCGCTGACCGACCTGGGAGCCCACCGGGCCTTGGCGGTCCGCTCCAGCGCGACCGCCGAGGACCTGCCCGGAGCCTCCTTCGCCGGTCAGCACGACTCCTTCCTGGACGTCGTCGGTCACCAGGCGGTGCTGGCCCGCATCCGCCAGTGCTGGGCCTCGCTGTTCACGCAGCGGGCGGTGACCTACCGGATGCGCCACGGGTTCGCCCACCGGTCGGTCCGGATGGCGGTGATCGTGCAGCACCTGGTGCCGGCGCAGGCCGCCGGGGTGCTGTTCACCGCCGACCCGGTCACCGGCCGGCGCACCC
>CAYVEH010000056.1:0-14727 GCA_964450585.1 uncultured Ornithinimicrobium sp. | reverse complement strand
CGTTGACTCACCCACGATGCCCGCGTACCGGCCGTCGTTGACTCACCCACGATGCCCGCGGGGGCACGTTGCGTGGCCACGTCAACCCAGCGTGACGGTCCCGTCGCCGGTGTCGATCACCAGCGAGATACGCACGGGCTCGGCGGCCCGCAGCTGGATCGGGCCGCGCGGTGCCTCCAGGGCCTCCAGAGCGCTGCTCAGCCGAGCGGCCTCGGGATGGCGCACCCGCACGGTGACCAACTTGACCGACGGGAGGCCGTCGCTGGGGTGCGGCGTCTGGCCCCAGTCGATGAGGAAGGGCACCGTGCCGTCCAGGTCCGTGTGGACCGAGGTCAGTTCCCAGTCCAGCTCGGTGCCATCCGGGCGGGTGCGGCTCATCGGGCGGGGGTCGCCGATCTCGACCCCCTTGGCACGGGCTCGCTCGACGCGCTCGGCCAGACCCGGGGCGCGCAGCGCCCACCCGGTCAGGGTCGGCTCGGTGAGGTCGTCCACCCGAAACGGGCGCGGGTGCGCGGGCTCCGGCTGGTCGGGGTCAGGGGCCACCAGCTCCAGGTACCGCTGCCCGCCCAGGCCCAGCAGTGCGTTGCGGGTGCCCAGGCCGCGGTGCGACCCACCGGGCTGCGGGCGCACGCCCAGGTGCCTCTCGGCATACTCCTGCAGCTCGTCAAGATCCGGTCCAGCCAGGATGATGTGGTCGATCTGTGCCCGCATGGCACTCCTTCCGTGCTCAGTCCAGTGAGGTGAGCCGCTCGCGCAGCTGGGCGACCCGGTGCGCATTACCGTGCAGGGCGATGTAATCCCCTCCGAACACGGCGAGCAGCGCATCGTCGAGCCGCCGCACCGCTGCCGGCGGGTAACGGTAACCCATCCGGGCGGTGATCTCCTCGCTGTCGGTGCCGGCCAGAACCTGGGCCAATTCGTCCAGCGAGGTGATGCCCAGCTCCAGCAGCAGCCCCGAGATCCATGCATAGTGGTCGGTGCGTGACCACCCGGCACCGGGGTAGGCACCGGCCAAGAACTTGGCCAACTCCCCGGCGCTGATCCGTGGGTCCTCCTCCGGCTCGGCCGGCTGCTCCGGCACGGCTGCCTGCAACCGGTCGCGGATGGCGGAGAACTCGTGATCGGCAAGCTCCAGCAGCCCGGCCGCCAGCGTGAACCGGCGATTCAGGTCCGAGGCGTGCACCTCCGGCACGGTGCCCTTGTACCGGATGTCGTGCTCGAACTCCGCCCACGCGTGCTGCAGCACGGTGCGCACCTGCACCGAGGCGGAGAAGGTCCGCAGCGCCTCCTGCTGCTCGGTCAGGCTGCGGCTGGCATCGACGGCCACCACCAGGTGTCGGCTGACATAGCCCCAGCGCCCCTCGTCGGCGGTCTCCTGACCCATGTCCCGGTCCTCGAGCACGGTGAGTTCACCAGCCAGCAGCTGCACCACCGCATCCACGTCGTCACGGACGTAGGTGATCACCCGAAGGCCGATCTGATCGGTGATCTGCTCCAGCGGGTCGGGGTAGCACAACCGGCCGTCCACGGTGCGGGCCGCCTTGCCGGCGAAGCTCTCCACGGACTTGGTCCGTGCGGTCACCGTCAGGTAGTTGATCCCAGCGTCGTCCAGCACCGTGGTGACCAGATTCAGGAACCCGTCGGTGGCCTGCCGCAACGCCGGCAGCCGGGCGACGTACTGCTGGACCGCTGCGCGCACCCGGTCCGGGTCGGGCCGCTGCGTGCTGGTCATCCCCTCATCTTGCCACCGAGCCACGGCCCCGGCGCACCCGTGCACCCGCCACCCAACTCGTCCCGGCGTGTCACCGACCCCGGCAGCCACGGGCAGCCGCCAACCGGGCGGGAAGCCGCACGAGCCTGCGCGATCCCACCCCGAAAGGCCGCAGGGCCGGGTGAGCATCTGCTCATCCGGCCCTGCAGTCAGTGGGTCATGCGCTCACTGCGCGGCAGCCACCGTCGTGTTGGAGACCCGAGCGGGGTCCAGCGGGATGCCCGGGCCCATCGTGGTGCTCACCGTGGCCTTGGTGACATACCGACCCTTGGAGGAGGTCGGCTTCAGCCGCATGATCTCGTCGATCGCCGCACCGTAGTTCTGCACCAGCTGGTCGGTGCCGAAGGAGGTCTTGCCGATGATGAAGTGCAGGTTGGAGTGCTTGTCGACGCGGAACTCGATCTTGCCGCCCTTGATGTCGCTGACCGCCTTGGCGGTGTCCATCGTGACGGTGCCGGTCTTCGGGTTCGGCATCAGGCCACGCGGGCCGAGCACCTTGCCCAGCCGGCCGACCTTGCCCATCAGGTCCGGGGTCGCCACGACGGCGTCGAAGTCCAGCCAGCCGCCGGCCACCTTCTCCAGCAGGTCGTCGGAACCGACGTAGTCCGCTCCGGCCTCGCGGGCCGCCTCGGCCTTGTCGCCGTTGGCGAAGACCAGCACGCGGGCGGTCTTTCCGGTGCCGTTGGGCAGGTTGACGGTGCCACGGACCAGCTGGTCGGCCTTGCGCGGGTCGACACCCAGCCGCAGGGCCACCTCCACGGTGGCGTCGTACTTGGTGGTCGAGGTCTCCTTGGCCAGGGCGATCGCCTCAGCCGGGGTGTAGAACCGCCCTTCCTCGATCTTCTCGGCGGCGGCGGTGTAGGCCTTGCTGCGCTTCATGTCTGCTCCTTGAGGTGTGATGGAGATGTGGTCAGCGGGCCAGCGCTGGCCCTGCCACGGGGTGCGGGGGCGATGCTGGTATGCCGGGGCGCGCCCCGGCATACCACCTCACCCCTGCGGGGGTCGAGGATCAGCCCTCGACGGTGATGCCCATCGACCGGGCGGTACCGGCGATGATCTTGGCGGCCTGGTCGATGTCGTTGGCGTTCAGGTCGGCCTGCTTGCTCTCGGCGATCTCGCGCACCTGGTCCATGGTCAGCGTGCCGACCTTGCTCTTGTTCGGCTCACCGGAGCCCTTGGCCACGCCCGCTGCCTTCTTGATCAGCTCGGCGGCCGGCGGAGTCTTGGTGATAAAGGTGAACGAGCGGTCCTCGTAGACCGTGATCTCGACCGGGATGACGTTGCCACGCTGGTTCTCCGTCTCGGCGTTGTACGCCTTGACGAACTCCATGATGTTGACGCCGTGCTGACCCAGTGCCGGACCGACCGGCGGTGCCGGGGTGGCGGCACCAGCCTGGATCTGCAGCTTGATGAAGCCTGCGACCTTCTTCTTGGGGGGCATATCCGTTCCTCTGTGTTGTGGGCCCACGCCGTGGGCGATGACCCGGTTGCATGCCCAGGGCGGGCCCTGGGGCTTCTTCCGTGGTGCGGATCAGTGCCGCACTTGCCGTCGCGCGTCGGGGACGAGCCCCGGCGCTCAGATCTTGGCGACCTGGTTGAACGACAGCTCGACCGGGGTCTCCCGGCCGAAGATCGAGACCAGCACCTTGAGCTTCTGGCTCTCGGGGATGATCTCGGAGATGGTGGCTGGCAGGGTCTCGAACGGACCCTCCATGACGGTGACCGACTCGCCGACCTCGAACTCCACCTCCGGGGAGGCGACCCGGGCACTCGCGGCGGCGCCACCGGCCGCGGCCTCGGTGGACTCCGCGCTCTCCGGGGTCTCGAAGACCGGGGCCAGCATGCTGATGACCTCGTCGATGCTCAGCGGCACCGGCTGGTGGGCGTTGCCGACGAATCCGGTGACGCCCGGGGTGTGCCGAACGGCACCCCACGACTCATCGGTCAGGTCCATGCGCACCAGGACGTACCCGGGCATCCGCACCCGGCGCACCTGCTTGCGCACCCCGCCCTTGATCTCGGTGACCTCCTCCATCGGCACCTCGACCTGGAAGATGTAGTCCTCCATGTTGAGGCTGGTGGCACGGGTCTCCAAGTTGACCTTCACCCGGTTCTCGTAGCCAGCGTAGGAGTGAATGACGTACCAGTCACCGAACTGGCCCTGCAGCGTGGCCCGGAACTCCTCCATCGGGTCCACCGCGGGCTCCTGGTCTGCCGCAGCGTCCCCGGACTCGGCCGTGGGCTCCTCGATGACGTCCTCGGGGGCCTCGTCGGCGTGGTTCGTCGACTGCTCGGACATGGCTACTTCCTCACTACTGGCTGGGCGGACTGGTCGGGACGACCGAGGCGGTCGCCGGGCGACCACGCGGACGGGCTGCTCAGTCGCCGAAGGTGAACTCGACGGCGCGGGTGAAGATCTGGTCCAGACCCACCACGTAACCCATGATGATCAGCACGAACACCAGGACGACGATCGTGTAGGTCACCAGCTCCCGCTGCGTCGGCCGGTGCACCTTGCGCAGCTCGGCCATGACCTGGGCCACGTAGGTGGCGGGACGGGGTGGTCCTCCGGCCTGCTGGGTGCCCCGGTCGACACCTCGGGTGTCACGGGCGCTTGTCTCAGACACGGATTACCTTCCTCGCACTACTTCCTCGACGGCAGCGACCAGCCCGGTCGCGTCGCGCAGGGCACGAGGGACTCGAACCCCCAACCGCTGGTTTTGGAGACCAGTGCTCTACCAATTGAGCTAGTGCCCTAGGGGCTGCCAGGGCCTCGGTGGGCAGGCTCCAGCATGGGATGCGTCAACATCCGAGGAGACAGTCTACGCGATGAGCCGGGCCGGTGCTAACCACGGCGGCGATGATTGAATGGCGGGGTGACTGAGAGCACCCAGACGCCCCGCATCTCCACCCGTATCGGCGCCATTGCCGAGTCGGCCACCCTGGCGGTCGACGCCAAGGCCAAGGCACTCAAGGCGCAAGGTCGACCCGTGATCGGCTTCGGCGCCGGTGAGCCCGACTTCCCGACGCCGGACTACATCGTCTCGGCCGCGGTGGCCGCCGCGCAGGACCCGGTGAACCACCGCTACTCTCCCGCCGGTGGGCTGCCCGACCTGAAGACCGCCATCGTGGAGAAGACCCAGCGGGACAGCGGGTATGCCGTGGAGCCGGCCAACGTGCTGGTCACCAACGGTGGCAAGCAGGCGGTGTACAACACCTTCGCCGCGCTGCTGAACCCCGGCGACGAAGTGCTGCTGCCCACGCCCTACTGGACGACCTACCCGGAGTCGATCCGGCTGGCTCAGGGGGTCCCGGTAGAGGTCTTCGCCGGCGCCGACCAGGGCTACCTGGTGACGGTGAAGCAGTTGGAGGCCGCGCGCACCGAGCGCACCAAGGTGCTGCTGTTCAACTCCCCCTCGAACCCGACCGGCGCGGTCTACCCTCCCGAGCAGGTGGCGGAGATCGGCCGCTGGGCCGCCGAGCACGACCTGTGGGTGGTGACCGACGAGATCTACGAGCACCTGCTCTATGACGGGGCCACCGCGCCGTCGCTGCCGGTCGCAGTGCCCGAGCTGGCGGACCGCTGCGTGGTGCTCAACGGCGTGGCCAAGACCTATGCGATGACCGGCTGGCGGGTCGGCTGGATGATCGGGCCGAAGGATGTCATCAAGGCCGCCACCAACCTGCAGTCGCACGCCACCTCCAATGTGGCGAACGTGTCGCAGCGGGCGGCCATCGCCGCCCTGCAGGGGCCGCTGGAGGCGGTCGAGGAGATGCGGGCGGCTTTTGACCGGCGCCGGCAGACCATCGTGCAGATGCTGAATGAGATCGACGGGTTCGACTGCCCCACACCGCAGGGCGCGTTCTACGCCTACCCGAGCGTGGCCGGGGTGCTGGGGCGCACCATCCGTGGCCGCACCCCGCAGACCTCGGTGGAGCTGGCCGAACTCATCCTCGAGGAGGTGGAGGTCGCGGTGGTGCCCGGGGAGGCGTTCGGGCCCTCCGGCTACCTGCGGCTGTCCTACGCGCTGGGCGACAACGACCTGGCCGAGGGCGTCGGACGCATCCAGGAGCTGCTCGGCTGACGGGCGCGAGCTACTCGTCGCCGCGCAACTGGAAGCGGGCCAGCCGCAGCCCGGCGACGTAGCAGCCGGCCACGATCACCACGGCGCTGGCCACCCAGGCATAGCCCAGCGGCAGGTTGCCCGCCAACAGGTTCAGCGAGTCGTCCACGCCCTCGGCGATCCGGCGGCCGAACGCCGAGACGCTGACATAGCGCAGCCCGGACAGCCACGAGGCCAGCAGGCCCTCGAAGACCAGCACGTACAGCAGGCCGGAGATCATCCCGTGGCGGTTGATCGCCGAGAACATCACGAAGGCCGAGCAGTATGCCGTGCCCGCCACCGCCGAGCCCAGCCCCACCGCAACGGCCCGCGCCGGGTCGGAGGGGTCCAGCACCAGCCCGGCAACCAGCAGGGACCCGGCACCCAGCACCAGGGTCACCGCCACCGCGACGAGCAACTTGCTGAACGCCACGACGAAGCGGGACACCGGTTTGGACAGCAGGTAGACGATGGAGCCGTCGTCGATCTCCGGGCCGAGCACCCCGGTGGTCACCAGCAACGAGACCAGCGGCAGCACCAGGCCCAGGCCGAAGACCACGATGACCGGCTCGAACGAGTCGGCAGCGATCTGACCGGTCGTCAACAGCCGCACCAGCAGGCACAGGCCGATCAGCAGCAGCGGCAGACTGATCAGCACCCACCACCGCTTCTGGCCAAACAGCGACTGCAGCGCCAGCCGGGCGATCGTGCGGTTCATGCGGACACCAGGTAGGCGAAGACCGACTCCAGCGACTCGTCGGTGGGCGTGACCTCGTGCAGGGTGAGGCGGTGCTGCTGGGCCAGCAGCGGCAGCGCCATCGCGAACGCACCGAAGTCGGTGACCTGCACCTGCACCCCGCCCCGCGGCTCCAGGTGGACCCCGGCCACGCTGGGCAGGCCCATCAGCACGGCCGCGAGCTGCCGGTCGTCACTGGCCCGGATCAGGTAGACGTTCGGCCGGTCGGTCATCAACCGGCGGATCGCACCGAAGTCACCGGAGGCGGCATGCCGGCCGGAGACCACGACCTCGATGTGCCGGGCGATCTGCTCGACCTCCTCCAGGATGTGGGAGCTGAACAGCACGGTGCGTCCCTCGGCGCCCATCTGGGTCAGCAACTCCATCAGGTGCATCCGCTGCCGCGGGTCGACGCCGTTGAACGGCTCGTCCAGCAACAGCACCGCCGGGTCGTGAACCAGGGCGGCCGCGAGCTTGATGCGTTGCCGCATGCCCTTGGAGTAGGTACTGATCAGCCGAGAGGCCGGCTCGACCAGGTCCACGATGCCCAGCGCCCGCTCGGTGGCCTCCGCCGGCGAGGGCAGCCCGTGCAACTCGGCGTTGGCCCGCACGAACTGACGCCCGCTGAGGTAGCCGAAGCTGGCCTCACGCTCGGGCACCAGGCCGACCGCCCGGTAGATCGAGACGTTGTTCCACACCGGGGCGCCGTCCAGCTGCACGGTGCCGGCCGAGGGCGCCAGGAACCCGGCCATCATCGCGATCAGCGTGGTCTTGCCCGCACCGTTGGGCCCCAACAGGCCGGTCACGCCGGGCCCGATCTGCATGGAGACGTCGTTGACCGCGACCACGTTGCCGTACCAGCGGGAGGCGTTGGCGACCTCGAGCACACTCATCGGCCTGCCTGCTTCCGGTAGTAGCGCACCAGCAGCCCCAGGCCACCGGCGATGACCGCGAGGGTGACCAGCAGGTAGACCAGCCCCCAGCCGGCGCTGCCCGGAGGCACCTGGAAGGAGCTCTGCCCGCCGAGCAACTCCGCCTGCACCCCGTCGACCAGCGAGAACGGTGAGAACAGCCCGGCGATGATGCCGGCCACCTCGTTGCCCTGGGCGGCGGTGATCGCCTGCACCGCACTGACGACCCCGCTGCTGACCAGCAGCGCGATGATGATCACACCGACCGCCAGGCCGCGCCGTCGGGTGTGCGAGGCGACCAGACCGGCCAACACCGCCAGCACCGCCGCCAGCAGCAGCACCCCGACCATGGCCGCCAGGAAGTCGCCGGTGTGCTCCACGACGTCCGCCTCGGCGCTCAGGGCGCCGATATACAGGACCACGATCGGCAGACCGACGAAGATCAGGATGGCCACGAAGAGAGAGGCCCACCGGACCAGTGCGTATGCCGTGGCGCTGAGCGGGCGGGCCAGGTACAGCATGATGGCCCCGGAGCGCAGGTCCCGGGAGAACAGCACCGGGGCCTGGGCCGCCACGAAGATCACGATGACCAGCATCAGGGTCACCGGGTAGGTGCCGTAGTCCAGGAAGCCCTCGGTCAGCCCGAGGGTGACCATCACGGCGACCATGATCGCCGCCGGGATGATCATCATCGCCAGCAGAGCCATCGGCAGGGCCTTGGCCCTGCCGGAGCGGCCGATGCCGTAGGCGTTGAGCAGACCGGTGCCGAACAGCGACCGAGCGGCGTCGTCGGTGCCCAGCCGGGGGCCGGCATACGGCCGGTAGCCGAGGTCGTGGATGACGCCGCCGGGTCGGCTGCCCTGACTATGGGGCTGTGCCATGGGGCACCTCCGTCCGGAAGACATCCTCGATGTGGCCGTGGTCGGCTCCGAGCCGGACCAGCCCGACGCCGACCTCGACGGCCGTGTCGCGGACCAGGTCGTGCAGGTCCGCCCGGCCTGGTGCATTGATCTCGATGAGCTGGCCGCGGGGGCGGCACGGGATGCCGCGAGCGGCCAGCCGCTCCCCCATCGCAGTCTGGGCGTCACCGGCACCGAGC
Organism: uncultured Ornithinimicrobium sp.; assembly: GCA_964450585.1. Classification (GTDB taxonomy): domain Bacteria; phylum Actinomycetota; class Actinomycetes; order Actinomycetales; family Dermatophilaceae; genus Ornithinicoccus. Next base: position 6,107 of record CAYVEH010000056.1, on the reverse strand, counting down.
ACCTCCACCAGTAACAGACCGGTGTCGGAGGTGAACTCGGTGGTCGCCGAGGAGCGCAGCAGGTGGCCGCCGTCGAGCACCACGACGTGGTCGCTGACCCGCTCCAGCTCACCGAGCAGGTGGGAGGTGACCAGCACCGAGATCCCGAAGTCGTCCCCGATCCGGCTCACCAGGGCCAGCATGTCGTCACGAGCGGCCGGGTCCAGGCCGTTGGTCGGCTCGTCCAGGAAGACCAGTTGCGGATCGTGCGCCAACGCCTGGGCGAGTTTGGCGCGTTGCTTCATCCCGGTGGAGTAGCCACCCATCAACCGGTACCGCTCCTCGGCGAGGCCGACATGGCGCAGCACGTCGGCTGCCCGCTCCCGCGCCGCGGTCGGGGGCAGCCCGGACATTCGTGCCATGTGCACGGTGAAGTCGATCGCGCGCACGTCCGGTGGCAGGCAGTCGTGCTCGGGCATATACCCGACCACGGTGCGGATCTGCCGCCCCTCCCGCCGGATGTCGTGCCCCAGCACCTGGGCGGTGCCCTCGGTGGCGTCGATGAGCCCCAGCAGGATCTTGATCAGCGTGGACTTGCCGGCGCCGTTGGCACCGACCAGGCCGGTCACGCCCGCGTCGATGCTCAGGTCCAGGTCGCCCAGGGCGGTGACCTGGCCGTAGCGCTTCGTCAGGCCCTGGGTGTCGATGATCCCCACGGGGTCCAACCTAGCGCCTCACCGGCGTTGTGCACGGACCATTTCCAGCGGTCGTCTCAGAAGCCTTGCCAGGCGGGTTTGCCGCGGTAGGCCTCCTGGTAGTCCTCGGCCAGCTCCAGCCGACTGGCCGCCCCCTGGTCCAGCAGCACCGTCACGTGCTGGTGCAGTTGCAGCGCGGAGGCGGGCCAGCGGGCGCTGACCGCACCCTCCACCATGTGGTGGACAGCCTCGGCCTTGCCGGCACCCAGGGCCAGCAGCACCAGGTGACGGGCGTCCAGGATGGTGCCGATGCCCTGGGTGAGGGCATAGCGGGGCACGGCGGCCAGGTCGCCGCCGAAGAACCGCGCGTTGTCCCGGCGTGTCTGCTCGTGCAGGGTCTTCACGCGGGTCCGTGACCCCAGCGAGGAGCCGGGCTCGTTGAACGCCAGGTGGCCGTCGCTGCCGATGCCTAGCAGTTGCACGTCGACACCGCCCACGTCGCTGATCCGCTGCTCGTAGTCGTGGCAGGCGGCCTGTACGTCCTCGGAGGACCCATCGGGCAGGTGCACGTTGGCCGGCTTCAGGTCGACATGGTCCAGGAAGTCACGGTGCACCACCGAGGCGTAGGACTCGGGATGACCGGTGGGCAGGCCGACATACTCATCGAGCATGAAGGCCCGGCAGCCGGACAGGCTGAGCTGACCGGTCTGCACCCGCTGGGCTACCTCCTGGTAGACCGACAGCGGGCTGGACCCGGTCGCCAACCCCAGCACGGTGGCAGGGTTGGCCCGGACGTGCTGGGCGATGACGTCGGCACCGACCTGCCCCACCTCGTGGGCATCCCGCAGGATGATGACCTCCATCAGCGCTTCTCCCCCGCCGGCCGGTGCTGACGGTCGGTGGTCGCCGCAGCGGCCGTCGCGTCCGGTTCGATGGCGGTGTGGGGCATGGAGCACTCCTCGGATGTCACTGGCGGGCACGGCGGTGCGGTAGTCCGGCGCACCCCTCGGGCAGCCCCCGCACGCTAGGTGTCGGCGGACTCGCCGGCACCCGGGTCGGGAGCATCGTAAGGGTCTCCGACCTCGCCGGGCACCTCGGGTCTCAGCGCGCGCAGCTGCTCAAGCTGCCGGCGGGCCGCGTCCTGTCCGGCCTGGATCGCCTGCCCGGCCCGGTGGAAGTCGGCGATCTGCATGTCGTCGGTGTCGGGGTCCAGCACCAGGTCGGCGGGGAAGAAGGACAGCCGTGCCATGCTCAGTTGAGCCTGCATGACGTCGGCGGCCCGGAGTAGCTCGCGCAGCGACCGCAACCGCACCCGGTGGCGTGGGGCGCCCGGCTCCGGCACCGGGTGGTCGACCCGGGCCAGGGGGGTGGCGTTGACTGCCAGCACCCGGTGGGCGCCGAGGAACAGGGCCCCGTCCACCGGGATCTGGTTGAGCAACCCGCCGTCGACCAGCCGGGCTCTGCCCACGGTGACCGGCTCCAGGGCGCCCGGGTAGGCGGTGGTGGCGCGCAGCGCGTGGATCAGGTCGCCGTGTTGGCTGTAGTGGATGCGGCCGTCGTTGAGGTCGGTGGCAGTCAGCACCAGGGGGAGTTCCAACTCCTCGAAGGTGGCCGGGAGCAGGTCGGCCAGCCACCGTTCCAGGCCCTTGGTGTTGACCAGCCGCCCGGAGAACGGGCTCCAGTCGATGAGCTTGCGCCACCGCAGGTCGGTGGCGATCTCAGCCATCTGCTCACCGCTGTAGCCGGCGGCGATGAAGGCGCCGATGAGGCCTCCCATGCTGGTGCCGGAGATGACGTCGGGGCGGATGTCCAGTTCCTCCAGCACCTGCAGGACCCCGATGTGGCAGAGTCCCCGGGCCCCACCACCGCCCAGGGCCAGTCCGAGCAGGGACGTCGCTCCCGGCGGCTCGGCGGCCCCGCGCGGCCGGTCGTCCACACCCTTGTCTGCGACCATCTGCCCAGTCTGGACCAGGTCGCCGCGCCCGTCAGGGCGGGGGTGCAACCAGCCGGCAGCACGGCATACCCGTGGGCGTGGCCGGCCCTGGTGTCCGTTCTCGGGCGGGGTGCTGGGTCAGCGGCTGGTCGATGAGGTAGACAGTGCGGATGACCCGTTCCGTCCAGGCGCTGCCCAAGGCGCACCTGCACCTACATTTCACCGGGTCCCTGCGGATCACCACGCTGCGTGAGCTCGCCGACAAGCACGGGCTGCGGCTGCCGCACTCCCTGCTGGAGGACTGGCCGCCGCGGCTGCGCGCCACCGATGAGCGCGGCTGGTTCCGCTTCCAGCGGCTGTATGACACCGCACGGGCCTGTGTGCGCGACGAGGAGGACATGCGGCGGATCGTGCGGGAGGCGGCCGAGGACGACGCGGCGGAGGGCTCCCGGTGGCTGGAGATCCAGGTCGACCCGACCTCGTACGCACCGTTCGTCGGTGGGATCACCCCCGCGATTGAGATCGTGCTGGATGAGGCGCGGGCCGCCAGCCGGGAGACGGATACCCAGGTCGCGGTGATCGTGGCCGCCAGCCGCACCCGGCACCCGTTGGATGCCCGCACGCTGGCCCGTCTGGCGGGTCAGTATGCCGGCGAGGGCCCCGGCACCGTCGTCGGCTTCGGGCTGTCCAACGACGAGCGACGGGGGGACACCGCCGAGTTTGAGCGGGCCTTCCGGATCGCGGCCCGCGCCGGGCTGGCCCGGATGCCGCATGCCGGGGAGCTGCTCGGGCCCTCGCACGTGCGGGATGCGCTGACCCATCTGGACCCGAACCGGTTGGGTCATGGAGTCCGGGCCAGTGAGGACCCAGGCCTGCTGGCCGGGCTGGCCCGCAAGGGGGTGACCCTGGAGGTCTGCCCGTCCAGCAATGTCGCCCTGGGGGTGTACCAGACGCTCGCCGACGTGCCGCTGCGGCAGCTTATTGACTCCGGGGTCGGCATCGCGTTGGGCGCCGATGACCCGTTGCTGTTCGGGTCCCGGTTGCTGGCGCAGTACGACTCGGCCCGCACCGACCACGGGTTGACCGATGCCGAGCTGGCCGAGTTGGCGCGCGGGTCGGTGCGCGGCAGTCGGGCCCCGGAGCAGACCCAGCGGGAGTTGCTGACACGGATCGATGCCTGGCTCGCCGATGCCGGTGCACGGACGCCGGACTGAGTCAGAGGGTCAGCCCGACCAGCACCGGCTCGTTCACCAACCGCACACCGAAGGTGTCCTGGACCCCGTCGCGCACCTCCCGCGCCAGCGCCAGTACGTCGGTGGCCCGGGCGGAGCCCCGGTTGGTCAGCGCCAGGGTGTGTTTGGTTGACAATGCGGCCGGCCCGGGCATCCGGTGCCCCTTGCCGAATCCGGCGGCGTCAATGAGCCAGGCCGCCGATGTCTTCACCGTCCCCTGCCCGGCGGGAAAGCGTGGCGGTGGCGACGCGTCCGGGCCCCGGTGCCGGGCAGCCCGGGTGAGCAGGTCGGCATACTGCTGCCGGGACAGCACCGGGTTGGTGAAGAACGAGCCGCAGGACCAGGTGTCGTGGTCGGCGGCGTCCAGCACCATGCCGCGCTGGCGGCGTTGGGCCAGCACCGCCTCCCGGGCCCGGGCCAGTGGGACCTGCTCCCCCAGCCGCACCCCGAGGCCGTCGGCGAGCGCCGCGTAGGCCACCGGTTGGGACTGTGGGCTCCGCTGCAGCGAGAACGTCACGGACAGCACCACGTGGCGCGGGGTGACCGACCCGTGGGGGGCGCGCGGGCCCACGATCGTGTCCTTGAGCACCGAGTGCCGGTAGGAGAACTGCAGGTCGGGTGGGGTCATGGTGCGCACCTCGCGCCGGTGGCGGTCCCACACCCGCACCCTGGTGATGGTCTGGGCGACCTCCTGCCCGTAGGCGCCGACGTTCTGCACCGGCGTGGCCCCGGCGGCTCCGGGGATCCCGGAGAGCGCCTCGATCCCCGACCAGCCCTCGGTGACCGCGGCGGCCACCACCTCGTCCCAGGGCTCGCCGGCGGCCACCGTGATCTGGACCCGGCCCCGGTCGGTGTCCGGATTCACGGTGATCCCTCGGGTGCGGATCGCCACCACGGTGCCCGGGAACCCCGCGTCGGCGACCAGCAGGTTGGACCCGCCGGCCAGCACCAGCAGCGGCGCACCGGCCTGGTCGGCCTCCTGGACGGCGGCGATCACGGCGGCCTCGCTGTCGGCCGTGATCAGCCGGGCCGGTGGGCCACCGACCCGGATCGTGGTCAGCTCGGCCAGCCTCGGGTAGGCCGTGGGGTCGGGTGGCTCCGGCCCGGTGGGGGCCGAGGGGTTCCCGGGGGTGCCCGGGTCGCTCATCCGCGCACGACGGCCCGGCACCGCCCCAGCACCTTCTGGTCGGCGCACCTGGCGCTGATCTCCAGGGTCTGGGTGCCGGCTTCCGCATCGGTGCTCTTGACCACGCCCTCGACCTGCACGGTCACCGACTCCCCCTCGGGGACGACGACCATGCCGGTGAACCGAGTGGTGCAGGACAGCACTCGGCCGGGGTCGCCACCCACGTAGTCGGTGGCCACCTCCAGCGCAGCCCCCATCGTCCACATGCCGTGGGCGATGAGATCGGGCAGGCCCACCGAGCGGGCGTAGTCGGCATCCTGGTGGATCCGGTTCTGGTCGCCGGAGGCGTTGGCGTAGTCCACTAGGCGTGCCCGGTCCACCTGCACGGTGCGGCTCAGCGCCGCGGGGTCGGTCGGCAGGGCGCTCATGCCTCGGCTCCTCTCACCACGATGGTGGATGTCGCGGTGGTCACCGGCTGCTGCTGGCTGTCGGTGAGCTCGACCCGGGTGCTGATCATGGTGTGCCCCCCGGCCTCACGGATCCGGTCGATGTGCAGCACCCCGGTCAACTGGTCACCGGCCACGATCGGGCGGTGGTGGGTGAACCCCTGCTCCCCGTGCACCACCCGGGCGAAGTCGATGCCCGCCTCCTCGTCCCGGATGAACGGCGCCTCACACTGCTGGCTCAGTCGCACCGCGAAGGTCGGTGGGGCCACCACGTCGGCATAGCCCAGGTCGTGCGCCGCCTGAGGGTCCCGGTGCGCGGTGCTGGAGGCACCGATCGCATCGGCGAAGGCGGTGATCTCCTCACGGGTGACGGTGAACGGACCGACCGGGGGGTACTCCCGTCCGGCGTAGTCGAGGTTGACGGACATGGCGGACAGCCTAATGTGCCCGCTGCCCCTGGCCTGCGGGGTGGCACGCGAAAGGCCGCCACCTGCGGGGTGACGGCCTTCTGGGTGGTGCCGACTCTCAGGTCAGCACCGCCAGGTGCTGCCGGAGTGCCTCAGCGGGTCTCGCGGTGCGGGGTGTGCTTGCCGCAGCGTGAGCAGAACTTGGCCAGCTCGACCCGGTCCGGGTTGTTGCGGCGGTTCTTCTTGGTGATGTAGTTGCGCTCCTTGCACTCCGTGCACGCCAGAGTGA
>CAYVEH010000055.1:0-15031 GCA_964450585.1 uncultured Ornithinimicrobium sp. | reverse complement strand
AACATCGTACCGCTAAAGAATCCGTGGGCCAGTGGGTCGCCCAGAAGGAACTCAGCTGTTGCCCCGTCATAGAGCCGCTGCAATTGCGTGGTGAGGGGCTTGCGCACGTTGTTCAAGGCGATATCGATGGGCAGGTAGTAGCGCCGTGGGCCGATGATCGCCACGTCAGCGAGGTCCAGGGCTGCCACCGTCTCCAGCAGCAACTCGTGACTCGCCGGGATGAGTTGGTCGAGCGCGGAGACCTGCCACTGCGCATCATGTGCATCCCCAGACAGTTTCTTGGTCTGGAGCTTCAACACCTTGACGTAACCCGCATCACGCAACCGTCGAGCGACGCGAATGAAGGGGTAGCAGTCCTTGCCGTGGTTGGGCACGACCAAGGTCAGCGCGTCCGGGCGATCCCGCTGCACGACGGGCACGAGATGAGCACGGTTCTGCGGAACGGTCACCACGAGGTCGGTGCGCACCGGCGAGAGTCGATGCAGCATCGCGGCGATGTGGCGCCAGCCGTCGAGGTAGTAGACATGGACCACCACGGCCAGGCGGGAGGTTCTGCGCTGGATCAGTTCCTCGGTGATCTCCCGCCCGAAGTAGGCGGTGTCCTCGTTCAGGTCCTGGGGGTCAAGCCCCTCGGCGCCAGCGGAAGTGGTCATGCCCCCACCTCCGTCCTTGGCTCGTGGTACACGATGCGCGACTGGATGGGTTGGGTGTCGCCCGTTACTGGGATGTTGGCCTTCCGGTGCGCGTAGCTCTCTCCATCGGTGGCTCGTAGGTAGTCCCGGACCCGACTAAACCACCGAGGGTGCACTCGTTGCGCTTGGTCCAGAAGCCAGTTGGCATTGAGCCCCCAAGGGTCCAAGCGTGCCACCTCAAGTTTCAGGATTGGCAGGGAGCCATCCAGGATGCGGTCCGCTAGGACGACAGTGGCGTTGAATTCGTTCCGCTTGTCATCATCAAGGTAGCGCTTGACCGTCCGCTCCCGCCATTCCGCAACCGCCCCGTCGACGCCGGTTGGCGTCAACCACCATAATTGTCGTTCACAGGCCTCCCACACATCGCGCGGACTCGGCCTGAAGTAGGCCCCTGGCCGCAGGCCGGCATCCATGAGCGCGCGTGACAGCCCAAGTTCATACCGCCTGATCACCTCTTCCCGGTCAGAGATCACCACCATGTCACGCCAGAAGTTCTGGAATGCTGGCGTCGCTGTAGCACTCGAACGGAAGTACATAAAGTAGCTCTGGACGTGCATGCTCAATTCGTGACTCAGCGTCATCCCCCAGAAGTCATCGGGTGAGCCGTCCATTTGATCGAGCATGGTAGCGAGCGGCACGACCGGCCCGACGAAGGAGTCGTTGCAGATGAGCAGTTCGGTACCAGCAAGCTCCTCCACATCGCCCAGATGGCGGATGCCTTCCCGGTAACTCATGAAGTCGTAGCCCACGTTCTCTCGGACCACGAGCTTGAGCGCCGGGTGGCGAGAGATCCACAACGAGCTCTCGTAGTCCACGCCAGTCGTGGAGACCAACACCACCTGGGAGCAGACGCTGAGCAACTCCTCGAGCATCAGCCGCACATGGTGGGCCAGTTTCCTCGAGACGTCAAAGTGGGCGACGACTGCGGCGCGCTGCTCACGGTCTAGCCTCGTGGCAGACATTGACGTCACCTCACTGGGACGGCCGTGATGTCCCGTTCCATCGTCTGGGTCACGATGACATCGGGTTTGAAGGCCTCCACCGCTTCTAGGCCCATATCGGCCCGCCACTCCAGACGCACCTCCCCAAAGGCGTGCTTGAGCCACCAGGCGAGATCCTCGGGTTGGTCACCATCCCCGCACATCGAGTCGCCGAAGATGAGCAGTCGCATCTTGGTGGCAGCAGTGGAGTTCTTCCAGTGCAACACCCTTCCCGGACGGCCCCGGGTGTGCTCTCCGGTCTTGCTGACCTCCTCCAGTCCCTCTGACATGCGGAACATGGCAACTGGGTCGGGTCGCATCGCCCGAGAATAGAATGGCAACTGCATCCGCACCGACAGGTCGCCTTGGACGTAGTTGGCGACGGTCAGGGGGATTGCTTCGATCCGCGGGGTGATGTGTGGCGCGGCACAGTCAGCCACCGCGGCCGTGACGGCTTGGGCTCCCGCAGCGGACAGGTGCGAGTCCGTGGTGAGGTAGGGCTCTTCTGGTCGCTGCCAGGTCTCCCAGAGGGCCAGAAGGTCTGGGTGCCAGTCGCTGCTGAACCGCTCCCGGTAGGCGGAGAACGGGACCGTCGGTCCAGGGACACGGATCGGCGAGTAGCGGCGCAACGCGGTGTACTTCTCCGGGACCACGAGGTGGACGTACTTGGCCCCGTAACGCTCGGCGACACTCCGACGCTCGTCCAGGACCGACTGCCACTCGGTCAGGAAACCCGACATCCCCTCTGCCCCAAGGTCAAAGCCATCGGGACGGTATCGGGGTAGCAGGCTGGCGTCCTTGCCGATGTAAAAGAGGTGGCCACCCATGCCAGTGACCACGCTGCCGTCAGCCGATCGCAGATTCGCGGGGACGATCTGCGGGCTCACATAACCACGATCCATGCTCGCCGCCAACTGGTCCGCAGCGGACAGAGGCCAGCTCAGCGCCTCCTGCCGCACCGGGCGTCGAGCCGGCTCGGGGACCTTGGCAAGCACTTCATCGATGGCACGTGCTGCCACATCGAGTCGCCGCGACTCTGTCAGTCGCAGTGTGAAGGTCTCACCGTTGGCCGCTTCAGCCACGACCACCATGCGCCCGCTCATGACGTCCAGCGGAGTGAAGGACCGCGTGCACGGCATCTCGAAGGTCTGGGCCCCCTCCACCGTCGTCACTGACGGGTCAGGTGAGCCTGCGAGCTCGGCCTCACCGATCTGCACTCCATCCAGGTGCGCCCTTGCCCGCACGGCACCCAACGCCCAACCCGAGACGCTCGGCCCGCCCCAGTCATGGATGACGTACCCATTCATCCCAGCCATCTCAGTCCTCCTTTACCGGATCACTTTCCGCTGGCACGGCTCTCAACCGCGCCAGGTCTGCTCCGCGAACGGCCGCACGTCCTCGGTCAGTCGAAGGGTCACCGTCTGGCCCGGCTCCAACTGCGGGTCCAGCGGATGGGTGAACTCGTGCCACCCCTCGGCCATGGGGACGGCCTGCGTGGTTCCCCGCACCTCTCCGTCGACAACGACCTCCACGCGGGCTGCTCGCTGAGGGGCGGCAGCGTACCGTGCTCGTCCTGCGACCCGCCCCGCGACCAAGCTCGAGATCTCCCCGACGGCCCGCGTGATGCGGGATGCGTTGAGGTAGGCAGCGGGGTTGGGGTCGATGAATGCCAGGGCGTTGGCCCGCTGCTCCTGCCCAACGCCGTCGGGCACGAGCCCTTCCATCAGCTCCACGAAAGCCTCACGATCCTGCATGACCCGGTCATAGGAGATCAGCATCCCGTTCGGCCGGCGCTCGCGAACAAAGTTCAGGATCTTGCCGTAATCCTGATAGGCGCGATGGAGGGCATCCTGGATACCGATCTTCATCGAGATCCGGTTGCGATTGGCGATCGAGAACATGTCCTTGAAGACAAACAAGTAGACCGGGTTGCGGGCCTGGGCATGGACGATGTCGAAGTGATCGATGATTGCCGGGCGCTTGTACCCCCACACCTCGTGGGAGGCGTCGTACTCGCGCATCACCTGCGCAACCTTCGTCCCGTCACCCGTTCGGCAAGCCGAGGCCAGCCGTAGATCCTCATAGGTCGGGGACGTCGACTGGGTGCCCATAAAGACGCCAAGGTGAGCCAACACCCCGGCGATCAGGGACGTCCCGCCACGTGCCGGCCCCACGACAATGAGGGTCTTCTGTGGCTCCGATATCCGTCCCTGCTGAGCTCCGATGCGATGCGCGACGGTGTTGTGCAGGGCCTCCAACCCGACATCGGTCTCAGTCACCCTGCCAAGTCCTCTCCCCGAACGGACGCACGTCGTCGGTCAACCGGAAGGAGACCGTCTGCCCCGGCTGCAAGCTCGACTCCCAGTCAAATCTGAAGTCGTGCCACTGGCCGGACCCGTCGGGCAGACCCGTGACCACGCCGCGTGCCTGACCGTCGACCGCCATTTCCACCTCAATGCCGCGGTTCGGGTCACCCTCGTAGCGGGCACGCCCCGAGGCGGTGGTCGCCTCCAGGGTGTGGATCTCACCTACGGCCCGCGTGACCCGGGAGGAGTCCAGGTAGGCCTCGGGGTTCGGCTCGATGAAGGCGATCGCGGCATCGCGCTGCGCCGTGCTGACCGAGTCCTCGGGCAGCAGCCCGATGATCGCGTCGACCGCCGCTGCCGGATCCTGCATGACACGGTCGTAGGAGAGCATCAGGCCGGTGGGACGACGTCGCTCCACGAAGCCGATGATCTTGTCGTAGTGGCCGTGGGCCGTGCGCAGACCCTCCACGAGGTCGCCCCGCATGGAGATGGACTCCCGGTTCGCGAGGGAGAACAGGTCCTTGAAGATGAACAGGTAGACGGGGTTGCGCGCGTAATCGTGGATCGCCCCGAAGTTGTTGAGCATCATCGGGCGCTTGTAGCCCCAGACCGCGTGCTCGCGGTCATACTCCCGCATCACCTCAGCGGCCTTGTCACGCTCATCGGCGTCGGCCAGCGACGCCAGGCGCAGATCCTCAAAGACCGGAGCCGTCGCATACGTGCCCATAAAGACACCGAGCGAGCTCAGCACACCGGCCACCAGGGAGGTCCCGCCCCTGGGGGCGCCGACCACGACCAGCGTCTTCTCGGGCGCACGGAGGGCCTCTGGGTCACCAATCTCGCGAATGCCCGTATTGCGCAGGCCGTCGATTCCCTTGTTGGTCACCTGTGAGGCACCCCTTCTACATGCTGCGACAATCTCACTGCGAACTACCTCCTGGTCTCACTGCCCCGTAGCGGCCGCGGCCGTCGCTACCGCCTGCTGGACGGTCTGCGCGTGCTGGGGTGCGCAGATGATGAGGTCAGGCAGGTACACATCGCGCTGGTTGTACTCCAGCCGGGACCCGTCCAGCCGACTCGTGAACAGGCCGGCAGCCCGCGCCACCGCGACCGGCGCCGCGGAGTCCCACTCGAACTGGCCACCGGCATGGACGTAGGCGTCCGCCTCACCGCGCACCACGGCACACACCTTGTATCCCGCCGAACCCATCGGCGCGGCGACCCCGTGGCTCGCCTCGATCACGGCGGTGACCGTCTCCGAGGGGTGTGAGCGGGACACCGCGAACCGCAACGGGGCCCCAGAGGTGTCGGGCTGCGGTGGCGTCGGGGGCTCATCGGAGCGAAGGGTCGTCTCGAGGCCGGGCAGCGCCACCGCACCCGCCACCAGCTCGCCCTCCTGCCACAGCGCCACGTGCACCGCCCAGTCGTGGCGCCCCTGGGAGTACTCCTTGGTGCCGTCGAGAGGGTCGATGATCCACACACGTGGCGCTGTCAGGCGCCGCAGGTCGTCCTTGGCTTCCTCAGACAACACCACGTCATCCGGGCGGTGTTCGGTCAGTTGTGCGGCGATGAAGGCCTGGGCCTCGCGGTCGCCAGCGCGGGCCATGGCGCGCTGGTCCTGCTCCCCAGCGACCTCGGCAGCCTCGCGCACCTGCAGGAGCAACTGCCCTGCTTGCTCAGCGATGGTGGCCGCGAGCGACGCGTCGGACTGTTCACTCATCGGTTCACAGGACGGTGCCGGCCCCGACGGTGTTGCCGGTGGCCTGATCAATGATGATGAACGAACCGGTGGTGCGGTTCCGCTCATAGGTGTCAGCCAAGAGCGGTTGCGTGGTGCGGAATCGCACCCGTCCGATCTCGTTGAGCTTCAACTCATCCGCGTTCTGGTTGCGGTGCAGGGTGTTCACGTCCAGTTGGTACTGGACGTCCTTGGTGATCGCGCGCACCGTCCGGGTGGTGTGTTTGATCAGGTACTTTCCACCGACCCGCAAGGGCTGCCGCGTCATCCAACAGATGCGGGCATCGATGTCCTGGGTGACCTCCGGCTGGTTGTTCACCCGGCAGAGCATGTCACCGCGAGAGATGTCGACGTCATCGTTCAAACGGACCGTGACGGCCATGGGTGGGTAGGCCTGGTCCACCTCCCGGTCGAAGAGGTCGATCCCGGCCACCGTCGTGGTCAACCCAGAGGGGAGGGCCATGACCTCATCGCCGGGCTTCAGGATCCCGCCAGCCACCGTGCCGGCGTAGCCACGGTAGTCGTGGAACTCATCGGAGTGCGGGCGGATCACGTACTGCACCGGGAAGCGCACGTCTTGCAGGTCGCGGTCCGCAGCGATCTGGACGTTCTCCAGGTGGTACATCAGGGACGGGCCCTCATACCAGGGCATGTTCTCCGAACGGTTCACCACGTTGTCGCCCTGCAGCGCCGAAATCGGGATCACCTGCAGGTCTGGGATCTCGAGTTTGGCCGAGAAGGAGACGAACTGCTCCTGGATCTTCCGGAAAACGTCCTCAGAGTAGTCAACGAGGTCCATCTTGTTGACGGCGAGAACCACGTGCGGCACCCGCAGCAGGGAGAGGATCAGGGCGTGGCGGTGCGACTGCTCGGTCAGACCGTTGCGCGCATCGACCAGTACGAGCCCGAGGTCAGCGGTGGAGGCACCGGTGACCATGTTGCGGGTGTACTGCACGTGCCCCGGGGTGTCGGCGATGATGAACTTCCGGCGGGGCGTGGCGAAGTAGCGGTAGGCCACGTCGATGGTGATGCCCTGCTCACGCTCGGCCCGCAGACCATCGGTGAAGAGGGACAGGTCGGTGTAGTCGAAACCGCGACTCTGTGAGGTGGTCTCGACCGAGGAGAGCTGGTCCTCGAAGATCGCCTTGGAGTCCATCAGCAGCCGGCCGATCAGCGTCGACTTGCCGTCATCGACCGACCCTGCGGTCGCGAAACGCAAAAGGTCCATCAGAAGTACCCCATCTTCTTGCGATCTTCCATCGCTGCCTCGGAGAATCGGTCATCGCCACGGGTCGCTCCACGCTCGGTCAGGCGGGCCACGGCGATCTCGTCGATGATCTTGTCGTAGGTGTCGGCCTCGGACTCCACGCAGCCGGTCAGCGTCAGGTCACCCACGGTGCGGAAGCGCACCTGCCGTTCGGTGACCTCCTCGCCGGCCCGAAGGGGGTTGAAGTCACTCTCGGTCAGCAGCATGCCGTCACGCTCAAAGACCCGACGCTTGTGGCTGAAGTAGATGGAGGGGATGTCCACCTGCTCCCGGCGCAGGTAGTGCCAGATGTCGAGCTCAGTCCAGTTCGACAGCGGGAAGACGCGCATGTGCTCGCCCTCATGCAGCTGCCCGTTGTAGAGGCTCCACAGCTCGGGGCGCTGGTTCTTGGGGTCCCATTGGCCGAACTCATCGCGGTGGGAGTAGACGCGTTCCTTGGCGCGGGCCTTCTCCTCATCCCGTCGCCCGCCACCGAAGGCCGCGGTGAAGCCGTGCTCCTCGATCGCGTGCAGCAGGGTGCCGATCTGAAGCCTGTTGCGGGGGGTCTTGCCATCATCGACGACGATGCCGTCAGCGATCGCCTGCTCGACAGAGGCCACGATGAGTCGGGCGCCCAGCCGCTCCACCCAGGCATCACGCGTGGCGAGCACCTCGGGGAAGTCATAGCCGGTGTCCACCTGCAGGACCGGGAACGGCACTCGCGCCGGGTAGAACGCCTTCTGCGCGAGGCGCAGCATGCAAATCGAGTCCTTGCCGCCGGAGAACATGATGACCGGCTTCTCAAACTCGGCCGCCACCTCCCGGAAGATGTGAATGGACTCGGCCTCGAGCTCATCGAGCTGCGTGAGGCGATAGTCCTGGTACGCCATCAAGGCCCAGATCCTCCTGCCGTGTCGAGTGCGCGTGGATCACGCGTGGAACCCGGCTCAGGGTACCTGAGAGACGAGGCATCCCCGGAAATGGTCGCTGTGAGGGCAGGTCATCGTCAGTGACATACCGACGGAAGGCGTGGGTGAACAGCCGGCAAGGTGCTGGTATGCCGGGAGTCAGGGGAGTAGGGTCCCGAGCCCGACGCTCAGCAATCGTTGCCACAAGGTCGTTATGCTCCTGGCATGAGCAGGCTTCTAGTGACCGGCGGCGCCGGCTTCATCGGTTCGAACTTCGTGCACTACGTGGTGGCCAACACGGATTATCAGGTCACCGTGCTCGATAAGTTGACATACGCCGGGGACCAGGCCTCGTTGGAGGGTCTTCCCGCCGACCGGGTGACCCTGGTCGTGGGCGATATCGCCGATGGCGACACCGTCGATCCGCTGGTCGCCGAAGCGGATGCTGTCGTGCACTACGCCGCCGAGTCGCACAATGACAACTCGCTCAGTGATCCCTCTCCCTTTGTGACCACCAACCTGGTGGGAACTTTCGTCTTGCTGGAAGCGGCGCGCCGTCACGGCACTCGGTTTCATCACATCTCGACCGACGAGGTGTACGGGGACCTCGAACTGGACGACCCGGCGAAGTTCACGCCGGAAACCCCGTACAACCCCTCGAGTCCCTACTCGTCAACCAAGGCTGGCTCAGATCATCTCGTACGGGCGTGGGTGCGCTCCTTCGGGCTCGAGGCGACCCTGTCCAACTGCTCGAACAACTACGGCCCACGACAGCATGTGGAGAAGTTCATCCCCCGACAGATCACTAACGTGCTGGACGGGGTGCGTCCCCGCCTCTATGGCGCCGGACAGAACGTGCGGGATTGGATCCACGCCGATGACCACTCCAGCGCGGTCCTGCGGATTCTGGAGGCGGGCCGCACCGGGGAGACCTACCTCATCGGGGCCGATGGTGAGCGGAACAACCTTGAGGTGGTCCAGGCGATCCTGCGGCTGATGGGCCAGGAGCCCGACGCCTTCGACCACGTCAAGGACCGTGCCGGGCACGACCTGCGGTATGCCATCGACGCCACCAAGTTGCGTGATGAGTTGGCGTGGGAGCCGTCGTATACCGACTTTGAGGCGGGCTTGCGCGCGACCATCGACTGGTACCGCGAGAACGAAGCATGGTGGCGGCCCCAGAAGGCAGCGGCCGAAGCCAAGTACGCGGCGGCCGGGCACTGACCATGAAGGAATCCTTCACGGGCAAGCAACTCGCCGTCCGGGAGACCCCGATCCCGGGTTTTCTCGTCATTGATCTGCCGGTGCACGGCGACAACCGTGGCTGGTTCAAGGAGAACTGGCAGCGGGAGAAGCTCATCGAACGGGGGCTGCCCGACTTCGGCCCGGTCCAGAACAACATCTCGTTCAATGCGGCGGCGGGGGTGACCCGCGGCATTCATGCCGAGCCCTGGGACAAGTACATCTCAGTAGCCGCTGGTCGTGTCTTCGGGGCGTGGGTCGACCTGCGAGAAGGTGAGACCTTCGGGGCCACATTCTGGTGTGAGATCGACCCATCGGTAGCGGTTTTCGTGCCCCGCGGGGTCGGCAATGCCTTTCAGGCGCTAGAGGAAGGGACCGCCTATACCTATCTGGTCAACGACCACTGGTCGGCGGACGCTCAGGGCGATTACACCTTCCTGAACTTGGCCGATGCCACAGCCGCAGTGCCCTGGCCGATCCCCCTGGAGCAGGCGGAGCTCAGCGAGAAGGACCGCGCGCACCCCATGTTGGGAGAGGTCGCGCCGATGCCGGCGCGCAAGACGCTGGTGTTGGGCTCCAACGGACAGTTGGGCCGTGCCCTCCGGGGTGTGTGGGCGCACCGCACCGATGTCGAATTCGTGGGTCGTGACCACGTGGACCTGTCACGACCGGAGACCCTGGAGCGCATTCCCTGGAGCCGATACCAGACCATCGTCAATGCTGCCGCCCACACGGCAGTCGATGGTGCCGAGACCGCAGCGGGTCGCCAGGCTGCGTGGGCCGTCAATGCCTCCGGTGCGGCCCGCTTGGCGGCGATCGCCTCCGAGCACCGCCTGACCTTGGTGCACGTCTCCAGCGACTATGTGTTCGACGGGGTGCAGGAGTGGCACACCGAGGACGAGGACCTGGCGCCGCTGGGTGTCTACGGCCAATCGAAGGCTGCTGGTGACCTGGCGGTGTCGGTGACGCCGCGCCACTACATCCTGAGAACGTCGTGGGTGGTAGGTGACGGGAAGAACTTCATCACCACGATGGACTCGCTGGCCAGTCGCGGGATCGACCCGACTGTGGTGGGGGATCAGGTGGGTCGGCTCACGTTCGCCGTCGAGCTGGCACGGGCCATCGACCACCTGCTGGAGTCCCGCCCCGCCTATGGGGTCTACAACGTCTCGAACTCTGGCTCCCCTGCGAGTTGGGCCGAGATTGCCCGACGGGTCTTCGCCGGTCGAGGTCACGCAGCAGACCGAGTCACTCCGGTCACCACTGCTGAGTACTACGCCGGCAAGGAGGACATCGCGCCACGGCCGCTGCACAGCGCGCTGTGTCTGGACAAACTCGAGTCGACGGGCTTCCACCCCCGGGATCAGTTCGACATGCTCGATGAGTACGTGGAGTCCCTGCCGGACGCGTCATCCTGAGCACGTCTGCGTGGTGTCACCGGGACGTGATGGCTCACCGGGACGCGATGGCATCGACTGCCGCCACCAGTTCTCGCGCGCGTGCTGCGAAGGAGTGCGTCGTGCGGACGTGATCGGCAAGGTTGGCCCGAGCCTCGCGGTCCCCGGCGGGATGCGCACTGTGCGGGGCGCAGAGCCTCGCGAGTTCCTGCGGTGTGCGGTAGACCGCCACGGCATCACCGAAGACATCGTGCAAGCCAGCGACGGGGTCGCTGATGACCGGTGCCCCGCATGCCACGGCGTCGAAGATCCGATTCTGGATGAACCCTCCTTCGGCCATGTCGGCCCAGTGGTCGGCCAGCACCCGGAAGGCAGAGCGGTAGATCCCCGGGAGTTGGTCATTGGCGATGTGTTCGCGCTCCCACACCTCCGGCGGCAGGGTGCGGTGCCACCCTCGGCCGATGACCCGCAGATCAACGCCCGCAGCGAGGGCGTCAGCGACGACTCTGCGGCGCCGGCCGGGGTGCACGCTGCCCACGAAGGTCGCCGGGCGCGCTGGCCACGGTTGCTGGCCGGCAGGGTGGAAGAAGTCGGCATCCGTGCACTGCAGGAGAGGGTTCACCTGCCGCCCCGCCGTCTGGGACCGGGCGGCGGCCCAGAGAGGCGACGCGGCGTAGGCGAGGTCTGCCTGGCGCAGCTCCTCATCGGCGATCTCGTCGGGATGGCTAATGACCCAGAGGATGTTGACAGCGCCCGGGATCCTCGGAACAGCATCCTTGCCGCGCAGCACAAGGGAGACGTCGTCCAGCACCCCGGTGGTGTCGGCATTTGGCCCGTGGCGGTAGGTGACGACCTCCTGCCCCAGGGTGCGCAGCGCGCGGGCCAGCGACTCCGCGAACGCTGTGTCACCCCATAGGTCACCATCTGGCCCTCCGGTGGCCGCGTGCCGGATGCCCCACCGGCGCGGCGCACCGGACCGGTCTCGCACCACGATCGGGCGTGGGGTCGGCACCTCCAGGGTGTCGTGCTCGACCCGATCCACCCTCAGTTGGTGCGCAGCGAAGATCTCACGGCTGGGCGCCGGCAGCTGTCCGCGCCAGCGGTCCAGGAAGAGGCGACGGTTGGCGATCTGGTGCACGGACCGGCCGGGAGTTCTGCTCTCGTCGTGCGTCACGACCGACGACGGCACCACGCGGAAGGCACCGTGCCGCGCCCGGGCCAGCCGGAGGCATAGATCGACGTCCTCCATCCCGTTGCGGAAACGGGGGTCAAAACCGTCGACCTCGAGAACATCGGCCGCCCTGAGGAGCATCGCCGCAGCAGTCACGGCCGGAAACCTGTGCTGGTCTACCTCCCGGGCGTCCTCAGGTGGGTGGTGCGCCAGGAAGTGAACCGGGAGGTCGTCGGCGGCCACCCAGACCGTGCCAGCGGTCTGGATCGAGTCATCTGGATACCGCAGGACTGGTTGGGCCGCCAGGACACGGTCGTCCTCAAGGGCTTGCACGAGGGGCGGCAGCCATCCCTCGCGCACCACCGTGTCATTGTTGAGGAACATGACGAACTCACCGGTGGAACGGGCCAGTCCGATGTTGGAGCCGATCCCGAAATTCAGGTTGCGGTGAATGGGGACTATCTGCACGTGGGGATCCCCGGCGAAGGTTCCCGCCAACTCAAGTCGCGTCTCCAGCGTCGAGCCATTGTCGACGATGAGGACTTCGATATCAGCATCCTCCTGCGTGGCCCGCACCGCTCGGACCGCCCGGATGGTGAGCTGGGCGTGGTCCATCGTCGGGATGATCACCGAGACCCGGCCGGCGACCCGGGACCCGTCGGTGCCCTGGGGCGCACGGGTCCAGGCCCTGTTCAGCACGATGAGTTGGCTGACGGCGTCGTCAGGGCCTTCCGCGTCCTGCCCCGGCTTCTCCAGCACCTCGAACCCGAGGAAGGGAAGGTACCGCGGCTCCCCGAGACGGCTGAGTCGCAGCACGAGGTCGTACTCGATTCCTACGTCCAGTGATTCATCGAAGCCGTCGACCTGGGTGATCACCGATCGTGGAACCACGACCCCGGGCAGGTGGATGTGGTTCTCGGTGAGGAGTTCGTCGATGCCACCGTCGAAGGCTCGGTAGCGCACGTCATCGTGTCTGTGGACGGTGCCGGCACAGTAAGCCATGGAAAGCGTGGTGGGCGCCATCGTCTGCACCATGAGGTGGAGGAAGTCTGGCCGCCATCGGGTGTCCGAGTCCAGGAAGGCGACCCAGGTTCCTCGGGCATGTGCCAGACCGGCGTTGAGCATCTCTGCATCGGCACCAGCAGCAACAGGCTGAATGGTGACGCGGGGATCGTGCACCACGGGTTCCGGGAGGGCCGGTGGAGCGGCTCCCTCGGGCGTCAGGAGGATGAGTTCCCAGTCCTGCCACTGCTGCGCGGAGACCGATGCGATCGCGTCGGTGACGGCGTGGCTGCCCTGACGGGCGAGCATGATGATGCTCACCGTTCCGGTCATCGCCGTCGAGTCGGGGCTGTTCGAGTGGACTGCTGCGTTCCACGCTCGTTCCGCTTGCTCGTCCCAGGTTCGTTGCCAGCGTGCCTCAGTCACTCGCCAGGAGCGCCGGTGGGCGGTGAGCGCTTGGTTGATGGCAGTCTCAAAGTCACCCCAGCGGGTGTGTACCTGACGGCTGGGGAGCAGGTCGCTGTCCCTGACGTGCTCGAGGAACCAGCCAAGGCATCCGCCGGGATGCTCAGCTGTTTCTGGCTCGGTCGCCTCGACGAGTGACGGCGAGAAGAAGTTACTCAGGGGTGGCATCAACGCGGTGGGACGCTGCAGGAACTGCAGGAGCGCGGGCAGATCGCTGGCGCGGTAGGCCTCCTTGACTGCTTCCGGCAACTGGTCCGGCCTGAGCAGCGGGTGCGGTCCACTCAGCGTGGGCATGCCGACGGAGACGAAGTGCACTCGTGCACTGGTGTCGTCGGGAAAGGTGCGCTGCTGCGTTGCTTCGTAGTAGGAACGGTGGAAGATGCCCGCCTGGTCCAGCAGTATCGCGAGATCGGTCAGGTGCTCCAGCGTCAGGGCGGACCGTCGCGCAGCCTCCTGGTGTCGCTCGGCTGTGGCCTGGTGCTCCTCTGCAGCGCTCGTGAGAGGTCCGACCACGGTCTCGTTGACCAGAGACTCCAGCACGTCCCGTGTCTCATGCCGGATCAGCGACTCGGTGCGACGAGGAAGTTCCTCCACCGACTGTTTGATCCGCCACTCCCACCGGGAGGCGTCCTTGCGGTCGCGCACCTGCTGGTCCTGCAGCTGCTGTACCGCGGACCGCAGTTGCTGTATCTCGGGCCGTAGCCGCTGCGTCGCCGCCTGCGCCGCTCGCGCGTGGCGCCGTTGGCCCAGGATCAGCAGCACACCCAGGGCACTCACGGCGGCCAGCACGACTGCCGTTTCGATGCCTAGCGTCTGCCCGACAACCAGCACAGCAGCCAGCAGGCACAGTAGGGCCATGGCCATCACCAGGCGCTTGCGTGCTGCCGTCATGTGTCGCACGCCGAGCCACGCTATCTGACCAGCCAAGCCTCAGCCGGCATTCAGCACAACGGCGTATCGTTAGACGTTCCTGGGACAGCAGACACCACCGCAAGATCACACCTGGAGCCACGTGACCAGCAGCCACAGCAGCGCACCGCGCGCCTTCGTGTTCGGCAGCTGCGTCACCCGGGACACCCTTGAGTTGGTCGACCGCAACACGCTGGCCATCGAGTCCTACATCGCCCGTCAGTCCTTGCTGTCGGCCGGTAGTGACGCCTCGGCCCACTTACCGCCGGGGGATCTCGACGTCGGCGAGGGATTCAAGCTGCGGATGATCCAGAAGGATTTTGCCGGGTCGCTGCGCACAGACCTGGCGAGCTCCGCCCCAGAGATTGACGTGTTGTTGTGGGACCTGGCTGATGAACGCCATGGCGTGCACCGCTTCAGCGACGGCACCTTCGTGACCCGAAGCATCGACAACATCCAGGTCCCCAGGATCCTCGAGGTGCTCGACGCAACCGAGCATCTTCCACTGGGCTCACCTGAGCACCTTGCCCTGTGGGAACCGGCGGCCGTGTCGTTCACCGCCTTCCTGGCCGACGTCGGTCTGCTCGAGCACACCGTTGTCTTGCAGGTGCCCTGGGCTCTCCACACCACCCAAGGTCGTTCGACGCCGTGGAGTATGGGAATGCGGGCGCGGGATGCCAACCGGCTGTATGAGCCCTATTACGAGATCCTTCGCGGGCTGGGCCACACCATGATTCAGATTCCGTCGGAGTTGGCCATCGCTGACCCGAATCACAAATGGGGCCTGGCGCCGTTCCACTATGTAGAGGAGGTGTACCAGGAGGTTCTGAACCGGCTGCGGACCTCGGGGGTGATCCGGCTGCGACCCACACCGCCTGCGGGTGCAGCCGCCTCAGCGCCGGTCACGCAGGCACGAACAGGGCAGGGTGAAGACGCCGGCAAGCAGGCCGCCCAGAAGCAGGCCGCCCGCAAACA
>CAYVEH010000054.1:5811-15428 GCA_964450585.1 uncultured Ornithinimicrobium sp. | reverse complement strand
TGTCTTGAGACACCCCATTCCGATGTGTTGAGCCAGGACACGGTGGGCCCCGTGGGATTCGAACCCACAACCTACGGATTAAAAGTCCGCAGCTCTACCGTTGAGCTAGAGGCCCGGAGCGCCTCCCGGGGGACACGTCCGCAGGGCAGTCTACGTGCGCGGACAGGGCACGGCGTACTGCTCCCAGGGCCAGTGCGGGGCCGATAAGCGTCAGCTCTTGTGCGGCAGGTGCACATCGACCCACACCAGGCGGTGGTCGCTGGAGGGGAAGGGGTAGGTGCCGGTCAGGGCGGACAGCGGGTCGCTGGAGACCGGCCAGAAGACCCCGGAGTCGAGGATCCGCAGGCTCATGCTCGGCAGCACGTAATCGACCCGGATGTTGCCCGGCGGCTCAGCGAAGTCGGCGGTGTCGAACTGCGGGTCGCCCAGGTGCTCCAGGTTGATGCCACCCTGCAACGCAGTGGCCTCAACCGCGCCTGCACTGCTCGGCGTGCGGGTCGTGTTGACCCGTGGGTGGTCCAACAACTGGTTGATTGCTCCGTCAAAGGAGTCACCGTCCAGCGGGTCGGCGTTCTGGTCCCCAGCGATCACGAAGCGTGAGCCCGGGGCGAGCCCACCGGTGCCACCGTTGTCGTCATAGATGTAGGCCGAGTCCCTCGGCGAGCCCACGTAGTCGGCCCAGAACCGGATCTCGTCGTGGTTGCGCCGTCCGTTGCGGTCCTCGGGCCCGTCAAAGGTGGGCGGGGTCGGGTGGCTGACCAGGAAGTGCACCCTCCGGTGCCCCACCTGGATCGGGACGTCCCAGTGGGACTTGCTCGACAGCCGCAGGATCGCCTGCTCCTGCTCGGAGTAGAAGTCGGTCGGCATCAGGTTGCCGGGCATGTCCTGCCATCGGAAGTGCTGGAACGTGCGCACCGCGTCGAGGTCGATCGGATACTTGGAGTACACGACCATGCCGTACTGCCCGGGGAACTCCCCGAACCCGAAGGCGTCATCGGCGCCGCCGACCTGGCCGTCATGGTTCAGGTCGTGACCGCTCGGGATGCCGGTGTTGGAGGGCGCGACGTAGTAGTACGGGTAGTCCACCGGGGCGGCGCCGTTCTGCCCCACGGCCAGGTAGTTCTCCCGGAACAGCTCGGCCGCCTGCCCGCCCGGCACGTAGTCGAACTCGTTGAGCAGCAGCACGTCCGGGTTGGTGCGCTGAATGATCTCGGCGATCACCCGGGCCTGCTCGTTCTCCGGCGTCGCCAGGTCAGCCAGCAGCTCGCCCTCACTCGCCCGGTTCAGGGAGGCGTTGAACGTCGAGAAGCGCACATCCATAGTCGGGCCTCCCGGCACACTCTAGGACGACTCATCATGCCGTAAACCCCAGGTGAAAAGTTCGTCACGGTTTGCCCGGCCACTTGCACCGCCCGCACGGGAGAGTCGAATCACACACCTGTAGTTCCCGCAGCACCCTTGTCACATCAGTCACTTCTGCCTCATATTGGTGTCGACCCACACCTCAGGAGACTCTCTGTGCGCCCCACTCTTGCCGCCTCACTGGCGCTTGCGCTGACCGCTGCGCTGCTGCCCCCTGCCGCGCTGGCAACGACGGAGCCGACCCCGGCAACGGAACAGACCACCGAGTCCGATGAGCCGAGCCCAGCATCACCAGAACCCCTCGACGGCACCCAGGGTGAGCAGCTCAGCCAACCGCTGCCCGAGGAGCACCTGGACAACCGGTACGGGCTCATCACCAGCAACCCCGAGCTGGTGCAGCCCACCACGGTCACCCAGCTGACCTCCCTGCCCGAGCCGGCGGCCGGGGCCGAGGTCTACCCGATGCCCAAGAGCGGCTACTACTCGGTGACCGGAGGTGGCTTCGGCCACCGGCACGGCATGTCGCAGTACGGGGCGCACGGCGCCGGCCTGCAAGGACTGAGCCACCAGCAGATCCTCGACTTCTACTACCCGGGCACCGAGCTGGAGACCTGGGACACCGACCTGATCGAGATCGGCATCACCATCGACAACGACGGGGTCACTCGGGTGGACCACCGCCCCGGACTGGTCGTCAGCCACGGCCCCGGCGCCACGGCATACCCGCTGCCCACCCGGGACCAGTGGCGCGTCCAGGCCAGCACCGCAGACCCCAGCAGCTGCGTGCTGCAGGCCCGCGACAACGCGGGCAACTGGACCAACTACCAGCCCAAGGGGATGCCCGTCGGCTGCCCGATCACCTTCACCTCCCCGACGGAGAAGACGATCGACCTCTACCTGCCCGGTGGGAGCCGGCGCGTCTACCGCGGGCAGATCACCGCCACCCACCACGGGAAGGCGGCGCTGACCACCGTCAACCGGCTGCCGATGCAGCACTACCTGTGGTCGGTCGTCTCGGCCGAGATGCCCGCCACCTTCCACCAGCAGGCGCTCCGTGCCCAGGCGGTGGCCGCCCGCACCTACGCCCAGCGCGGGGTCGGCGGCACCGGCTACTACGACACCTGCGACACCACCGCCTGCCAGGCCTACAAGGGCCGCGGCGAGCGCGACAACGACGGCGGCATCACCAGTTATGAGTATGCCGAGAACCGACGGGCGGTGAACGCCACCGAGGACGAGGTGCTCACCTACGACTTCCCCTGGGGCACCGGCCTGGCGACCACCATGTACTCCTCCTCCACCGGCGGGTACACCATCCCGATCAACCAGGATCACCCGTACCTGGCCGCGCAGGCCGACCCCTACGACAACACCCCGAGCAACTCCCGGTACCGGTGGGAGGCCACGCTGTCCGCCGCCGACCTGCAGGCTCGCTACAACATCCACACAGTGACCCGGGTGCAGGTGCTGACCCGGGACGGCTACGGCGCCTGGGGTGGGCGGATCGTCACCGCGAAGGTCGAGGGCTTCACTGCCGACGGGCGCTACGCGTACAACGACACCACCGGGGTGAGCCTCTATCTGGCCAACCCCTGGCCGTTCAACTCCGATGGCCTGTCCACCGACTACTTCACCTTCACCGACGCCCAGGCCCCGGCGCCGCCGGGACCGGAGCCGGGGGAGGTGCACCGCATCGCCGGCTCCGGTCGATATGCCACCGCCGCCGAGGTGGCCAACGCCTGGGCACCCGGGGTCAGCGTCGTCTACCTGGTCAATGGTGAGGACTTCCCCGACGCGCTGAGCGCCGCCGCCCGGTCCGGCATCTATGACGCACCGGTGCTGCTGGTCAAGCGCGACAGCATCCCCGAGCCGACGCAGCAAGCCCTGAAACGGCTCAAGCCCGGTCGACTGGTCGTGCTGGGTGGCTACTCGGCCATCAGCGCGCAGACCGAGCAGAAGCTGCGGGCCTACAGCCCCGGCACGATGCAACGGGTCTCCGGCGCCAACCGGTACGAGACCGCGGCGAACCTGGCCTCCTACTACGCCAGCGACCAGCCGCGGGTCTACCTGGCCAGCGGCGAGGACTACCCGGATGCGTTGACCGCGGCCGCGATCGCCGCCAAGGAGCATGCCCCGTTGTTGCTGACCCACCACGACAGCCTCAACGTGGCCACGATGCGGCAACTGGCCCGGTTGGACCCCGGTGAGGTCGTCGTCCTCGGCGGTGAGTCGGCGATCTCCAACGCGGTCGCCCAGCAGGCCGGCGCCTACGCCAGCGACGGCTACCGCCGGATCCAGGGAGCCAGCCGATACGACACCGCCCGCAAGGTGGCCCAGCAGTACCCGGCCCCGGCGACCTCGACGATCGTCACCTCCGGCGAGGAGTTCCCCGACGCGCTGGTGGGTGCGGCCCTGGCTGGCCGCCGCGGAGTTCCCGTGGTGCTGACCAAGCCCCAGGCGATCACCAACGGCACCGATCTCGCGCTGGCCCACCTGGACCCGCACACGATCTTTGTGCTCGGGGGGACCTCGGCCGTGAGCAACGCCACGTTCCAGAAACTCCGGGACTACCTGGACTAACGCCCAACTGGTGGGAGAATCCGCCCATGACCGACATGCACACCGACGTGCCCCAGGCCGCGACCCGCACGCTGGTGGAGACCAACGGGATCGACATCATCACCGAGGCGGAGCGCACCGCCAAGCCCTCCGACCTGTTCTGGCCGTGGTTCGCCGCCAACGTGTCGGTCTTCGGCATGAGCTACGCGGCGTTCGTCTACGGCTTCGGCGTCAGCTTCTGGCAGGGTGTGCTGGTCACCGTCATCGGGGTGACCTTCTCCTTCCTGCTGTGCGGCATCATCGCCATCGCCGGCAAGCGCGGCTCGGTGCCCACCATGGTGCTGTCCCGCTCAGCCTTCGGGGTCACCGGCCAGAAGGTCCCCGGGATCTTCTCCTGGCTGATCTCCATCGGCTGGGAGACCTTCCTGGCGATCATGGCCACGCTGGCCACCGCCACCGTCTTCAACGAGCTCGGCTGGTCCAGCGGCACCAGCACCAAGGTGATCGCCTGCGCAGTGATCGCCGCGCTCATCGTGCTGGCCTCGGTCGCCGGCTACCACACGATCATCCGGTTGCAGTCGGTGCTCACCTGGCTGACCGGCCTGGTCACCGTCGGCTACATCCTCATCACCTTCGGTGACATCGACCTCAGCGCCGCCACCGAGTTGCCCAGCGGTTCCAACCAGGCTCTCATCGGGGCCCTGGTCATGGTGATGACCGGCTTCGGTCTGGGCTGGATCAACATCGCCGCCGACTGGTCCCGCTACCAACGCCGGGACGCGGCTGGCTCCAAGATCGTCTTCTGGAACACCTTCGGCGGCGCGCTGGCCCCCGTCCTGCTGGTCTGCTATGGCCTCGCGCTGGCCGGCTCCAACCCCGAGCTGACCGACGGCATCGCCGACGACCCGATCGGCACGTTGGCCACCATCTTGCCGACCTGGTTCCTCATCCCGTTCTGGATCGCTGCGGTGCTCGCCCTGGTCAGCGGCGCGGTGCTGGGCATCTACTCCTCGGGGTTGACCCTGCTGAGCCTGGGCATCAACATCCCGCGCCCGGCCGCCGCGTTCATCGACGGCGTCATCCTCACCATCGGCACCATCTACGTGGTCTTCTTCGCCGAGAGCTTCCTGGCTCCCTTCCAGAGCTTCCTGATCACCCTCGGTGTCCCGATCGCCGCGTGGGCCGGCATCCTCATCGCCGACATCATGCTGCGCCGCCGTGACTACGACGAGGTGGCGCTGTTCCGCGGCAGCGGCCGTTACGGCAGCTGGAACTGGGTCTCGGTGGCCATCATGGCAGTCGCCTCGGTCCTGGGCTGGGGTCTGGTCATCAACAACTTCGCCGACGCGGCCTCGTGGAACAACTGGCAGGGCTACCTGCTCGGCCCGCTGGGGCTGGGGGGACGTGAGGGTGACTGGGCCTGGGCCAACCTGGGCGTGCTGGTCTCCCTGGTCGTCGGGTTCCTCGGGTATGCCGTGCTGCAGGCCGGCGCGGTCCGCCGCCAGGAGGCGACCCCGGTGGCTCCGCGGCAGGCCGAGGACACGCTGGCATGAGCCGTATGCCGTCCGGCGGGTCTGCCACCGAGCCCACCGGCGGGACCGGTCCCCAGATCGACGCGCCGGACCTCACCGGGGCCGGCGCGGCCGGGGACCCCTGGCTGGTGGTCATCGACGCCCAGGTGGTCTTCGCCGACCCCGGTTCGGAGTGGGCCGCCCCGCGCTTCGGCGAGATCGTGGAGCCGGTGCGGGCCCTGGCGGCGGCCTTCGGCGACCGGGTGGTGCTGACCCGGTGGGTGCCGCCGGTGACCAAGACCGGGTCCTGGGTGCCCTACTTTCAGCAGTTCACGTTCGCCGACCAACCGCCCGATCATGCCCTGTTCGACCTGGTGCCGGCGGCCACCGGGCTGGGGGCACGGCATACCGTCTCGGAGCCGACTTTCGGCAAGTGGGGCGCGCAGTTGCGAGCACTCACCGGCCCGACGCCGCACCTGGTGCTGGCCGGGGTGGCCACCGACTGCTGCGTGCTCTCCACCGCGTTACCGGCCATCGACGACGGAGCACAGGTGACGGTGGTCTCCGATGCCTGCGCCGGCTCCGACGACGAGGCCCACCAGCGGGCGCTGGACACGATGGCGATGTATGCCCCGCAACTGTTCGTGCGCACCAGCCAGGAGGTGCTCACCGCGGTGGCGGCCTGACCTCGATCGGCCCCGGGCGCCGGCCGTGGACATGCCCCTCCGGCGCCGGCGGTGCGTGCCTCTGGTGCGTTGTCAGGGCCACCTGACAGTCTCGACCCATGACTGCCACCGATCACAAGGCTGTGCTGCACCGGTACCTGCGGACCGCCCGGGATACCCTGCTGTGGAAACTGGACGGCCTCGACGACTACGACATGCGCCGACCGATGACTCCCACCGGGACGAATCTCCTGGGGCTGGTCAAGCACGTGGCCAGCGTGAGTCATGAGTATCTGGGCTCCGTGATGGGCCGACCCTCTGGGATCGAGCTGCCGTGGGTGACCGATGACCCGACCGGGGAGCCCAATGCCGACCTGTGGGTGCCAGCGGCGGAGTCCAGTGAGTTCATCATCGACCTGTACCAGCAGGTGGCCCGCCACAGTGATGCCACCGTCACGGAGCTGGAGCTGGACGCCGTCGGCCACGTGCCCTGGTGGGGTGATCGCGGCAGGGTGACGCTGCAGTGGATCCTGGTGCACCTCACCACCGAGATCAATCGGCACGCCGGCCACGCCGACATCATCCGTGAGCTCATCGACGGTGCCGTCGGGCACCGGCGCGAGGTCGACAACATGTGGGGCCAGGAGGAGCCGGGGTACTGGCAACGGCACCGGCAGCGGATCGAGGAGGCCGCCCGGGCCGCGCAGGCGGCTAACTGACCCAGCCGCGCTTGTGGGCCTGCAGCCCGAGTTGGATGCGGGTGTGCACGCCGCAGGCGTCCATCAGGGTGGCCACCCGGCGCTGCACCGTGCGCAGCGACAACCCCAGCTGGCTGC
This sequence comes from uncultured Ornithinimicrobium sp., assembly GCA_964450585.1. Classification (GTDB taxonomy): domain Bacteria; phylum Actinomycetota; class Actinomycetes; order Actinomycetales; family Dermatophilaceae; genus Ornithinicoccus. The sequence continues at coordinate 8,495 of CAYVEH010000054.1, read as the reverse complement.
CGACGGCCTGATCGGTCAACCCGGACAGCAACAGCGAGAGCACCCGTTGGTCGGTCTCGTCCAGCCCGTCGCGCTCGGCGCCGGCGCTGGCCACATGGCCCAGCGGTCGACCACTGGCCCAGCAGTGATCGAAGAGCCCGAGCAACCCGTCCAGCAGCCCACTGGGGTGCACGAGTAGCGCGCCGGCCGGTCCCTGCCCCTCCTCGGCGGCGGGTGCCAGCGGGATGAGCGCCAACTCGCGGTCGGCGATCATCATCCGCAGGGGCAACTGCTCGGCCACCCGGATCTGCTCACCCCGGGCCATCGCCTCCTCGGCGTTGTCGTAGACCCCCGGCTGCTCCAGGACGGCCCGCTCCAGCACCACGTGGTAGGCGACGCCCCGCTCGGCGGCCCGGTCCTCCTCCACATTCTGCTCGGCGGAGACCACCGCGACCCCCTCCCGGATCAGCGCATGCACCTCTGCTCGCGCCGAGCGCTGCAACTGGGCGAAGCGCTGAGCCACGGCCTCCGCCCCGGTTACCACGTCGATCACATCGGTCACCGTGCGCTGGGCGGCAGCGCCACGGTACTGCTCGGTGAGCACCTCCAACTCCGAGCGGGCCCGGGCCAGATCGTCCTGCCGCTCCCGGACCAGCGCACCCAGGGCCACCATCGGGGGAGAGGCGACGTACTGCTCGGCCGTGGTGGAGGTGGCCACCAGGCCCTTCTCCCCGAGGGTGACCAGCGCCGAGCGCACCATCGGTAGGTCCAACTCCAGGTGGGATGCCAAATCCATCGAACTCGCGGACGGCAGCGTGATCAAGTGTCGGTAGGTCGCCTCTTCGACCGGATCGAGTCCTAGCACATCGAGCATCGTGTCCTCGTTCCGTCACGGATGGGAGGCCTAGTGTACGGCGGGTTCACGCCACGGCAGATATCCGCCATTGTATGCCTGTCCCATAAGTGGCAGATTTATGACGTTCTTACTTCCTGATCAGCGAAGGACGGCACATGACCCACCGACCACGCGCGAGGACAGCCCTGTCCGGGGCAGTCACCGCGGCACTCCTGGCGACGGCCACCGCCGGCGCCGCGTGGAGCGCACCAGATACTGAGTCCACGACGCCGCCACCGGCGTCATCCACAGACAGTCGGGTGCCCGGCGCGGGCGCGGGGGCCGACGCTGCGGGCATCACCCACCAGGTCACCCTGATCACCGGTGATGTGGTGACGGTGACCGACCTCGCCGACGGCAAGCACGCTGTCGACGTGACGATGGCCGCTGGGGGCCACGCGGCCTACCAGACGCTGACCGTCGATGACGAGCTGCATGTCATCCCCGACGCGGCCCAGTCCTTCCTGGCCGCCGGCACGCTGGATGGCGACCTGTTCAACGTCACCCGCCTCATCGAGCAGGGCGTGGGCACCCAGGAGTCCACCACCATCCCGCTCATCGTCCAGTTCGCCGAAGGCGCTTCGACGGCCTCGGTGCTGGACCGTTCTCTCGGCACCCCCACCGCGCAGCTGGAGAGCATCAACGCCGTGGCGCTGCAGAGCCGGTCCAGCCAGGCTTCCGAGCTCTGGCAGCAGCTGACCGGCGGACACACCGACGGCACGCTGGCTACCGGCATCGAAGCCGTGCACCTGGACGGCCTGGTCCAGGCCTCCCTCTCGGACAGCGTGCCGCAGATCGGCGCGCCCGAGGCCTGGGAGCGCGGCGTGGACGGTGAGGGTGTCACCGTGGCAGTGCTGGACAGTGGCGCTGACGTGGACCACCCCGATCTGGTGGACGCGGTGGTCGACTCCAGGAGCTTTGTCCCCGGTGAGGAGGTCACCGATGCCCATGGGCACGGCACCCACGTCGCCTCGACGGTGGCCGGCTCCGGCGCGGCCTCGGAGGACGGTTCGATGGCCGGGGTGGCCCCCGGCGCGGACCTGGTCATCGGCAAGGTGCTGGGCGACGACGGTTACGGTCTGAACTCCTGGATCATCGACGGGATGGAGTGGGCCGCAGAGAACGCTGATGTGGTCAACATGAGCCTGGGCAGCACCGAGCCCAGCGATGGCACCGACCCCATGTCGCAGGCACTGAACGAGATCACCGCCGAGACCGACACACTGTTCGTCGTCGCGGCCGGCAACCTGGGCCGCGTCAGCGGCATCGGCTCGCCCGGAGCCGCAGACGCCGCCATGACCGTGGGTGCGGTGGACGGCCAGGATGTGCGGGCGCCGTTCCAGGACATGGGCCCACGGTTGGGCGACGCCCTGGTCAAGCCGGACATCACCGCCCCAGGGGTGGATGTCACAGCGGCCCGCTCGCAGGACAGCGGCGGTGAGGGCTGGTACGTCTCGATGAACGGCACCTCCATGGCCACCCCGCATGTCACCGGCGTGGCCGCCATGCTGCTGCAGGAGTTCCCGGACCTGTCGGCCGAGGAGCTCAAGGAACGGCTGATGTCCTCGGCGAAGCCGTTGGAGGGCGAGGGCCCGTTCCAGGTCGGCGCCGGTCGGGTCGACGTCCCCGCTGCGCTGGACGCCAACCTGACCGCTACCGGTTCGGTCTCGTTCGGCTTCTTTGACTGGCCGCACGAGGGTGATGAGCCGGTGACCCGTGACATCGTCTACACCAACCACGGTGAGGAGGACCTGGCCCTGACGCTGCGCGTCGAGGGCGGGAGCGACGTCGGTGAGCCGGTGCCCGAGGG
>CAYVEH010000054.1:0-5711 GCA_964450585.1 uncultured Ornithinimicrobium sp. | reverse complement strand
CCCTGACGCTGCGCGTCGAGGGCGGGAGCGACGTCGGTGAGCCGGTGCCCGAGGGTGTCCTCTCGCTGTCCGCTCCCGAGGTCACCGTGCCGGCTGGTGGCGAGGCCACCGTGCAGCTGACGATGGACCCGCAGGCCGTGCCGGTCGAGACGACCCTGTCCGGGTACGTGGTGGCCTCGGCCGCCGACGAGGACATCGTGCGGACCGGGTGGGGCACCGTCAAGGAGGGCGAGCGTTACAGCCTGACCCTGAGCGCCACCGACTTCGACGGCAACCCGACGACCGCCTACGTGGTGCTCATGGGCCGTCACCAGGACCGGCCTCAGCAGATCGAGGTCAACGGTACGAAGACGCTCCGTCTGCCCGCTGGTACCTACGCCGCGATGAGCTTCATGGACGTCCACACCGCTCCAGACGAGCTCGGGGTAGCAATGGTCGGCGACCCGCAGGTCGAACTGACCGGCGACACGGTGCTGGAGCTGGACGCCCGGCAGACTGAGGAGATCACCGTCGACGTGCCAGAGGACGGTGTGGCCCCGACGGCCCGCCGGATGGAGTACAGCATCTCCGCCGGGACGCCACTGATCGGCTCCTACATGGTGCCCGACACGGTGGACAACCTCTTCGCTGCACCGATGGACGGCACCACCGACGGCGACTTCGAGTACGTCACGCGGTGGCGCCTCCGCACGCCGTTCCTCACGTTGACCGAAGACGGCACCGCGCTGGACGCGACCGGGATGCCGGGCAGTGTCCTGCCGACCGAGGAAATGACGTTGGATGCCGTCTACGCCGGCACCGGCACCGCTGACGACCTGGCGGCGGTGGACACCGACGGCAAGGCCGTCGTCATCACGCGGGACCAGTCGCTGGATCTGATGGCGATTGCTGCCGGGGTCGAGGACGCCGGGGCGGCCGCGTTGGTCATCGTCAATGATGAGCCAGGTGAGTTCTCCGAACTGGTTGGCTTCGATCCGGTGTTGGGCATCCCCGCCGCAGGTCTCAGCGGGGTAGAGGGCGCCGAGCTGATCTCCCGCATCGAGGCAGGCACCGTCCAGCTCACCATTGGTGGCGGCGCGGACAGCTCGGTGGTCTATGACCTGGTCGACCCCCACGTCGGGCAGATCTCCGGCGACCTGACCTACGCACCCACCGAGGACGACCTAGCCCGGATCGACGCCGGGTATGCGGCACCGGCCACGCTGGACGCTGGCGAGTTCCGGTACGACTTCCGGCCGCACTCCGACTACGGCGTCGGCGTCAACCAGGTGCTCACCGTTCCGTACGAGCGCACCGAGTGGGTCTCGGCTCAGGAGGGCACCTCCTGGTACCAGGACGCCACGATCCTGGAAGGAAACTGGAACGAGCGAGGCGTCCTTCAGGCCTACGAGCCGGGCAGCACGACCGAGGAGTCCTGGTTCTCCGCCATCGTGCAGCCGCGCCTCGGCGAAGGCTTCTGGACCCCGAATCGGCAGGGGAACATGCTGCAGGTCAACCTGCCCAGCTGGGCCGGTGACGAGCCCACCCACACCGGTGCCATGGGCGTCTTTGACGGCACCGACGATCAGGTGATCCGCTGGTACCAGGGTGAGGAGTTGATCCGGGAGACCTCCGGCTGGCAGAGCGACTGGATGGAGATCGAGGCCGCTGGTCGCACCCAGTTCCGGGTCACCAACGACGTGAGCCGGGATGACTCCTGGGTCACCAGCACCTCCACCAGCACCGAGTGGACCTTCTGGACGGCACAGCCGGAGGACTGGACCAACCTGCTGCCGTTCCTGCAGGTGGACTTCGCCGTGGACACCGACCTCAGCGGCAACGCGGCCTCCGGCCCGGAGGATGTCATCGGCCTGTCCGCCTGGCACCTGCCGGACGTGGCCGGTGCCGGTGAGATCGAGTCGGCGACGCTGGAGATCTCCTACGACCAGGGTGAGACCTGGGAGGAGCTGTCGCTGCTGGGCCAGGGCGACTCGTGGACCGCACAGGTGACCTATCCGGAGGAGGCCGAGACCGTGTCCCTGCGGGCAACCGTTGAGGACTCCGTCGGTAACGCGGTCACCCAGGAGGTGATCGACGCCTACCTGCTGCCGGAGTTCCCGACCGAGCCGGTGCCGGAGCCCGAGCCCGAGCCGGAGCCCGAGCCGGAGCCGGTCGAGGTGGACCGGATCGCCGGTGCGGACCGGTACGAGACCGCAGCGTTGCTGGCGAACGAGTACCCCGAGGACATCAACACCGTCTACATCATGACGGGCCAGAAGTACGCTGATGCCCTCACTGGTGCCGCACCGGCCAGCGAGGGTCGCATCCCCGAGGGCGTCAACCTGTTCACCGCCGACGGCTCCCCGGCCCCGGCCCTGCTGGTGAAGGAGGACCTCATCCCGACGGCGACCCGTGCGGCGCTGGATGACATCCAGCCCGAGCACCTCGTGGTGCTGGGTGGCACCGACGCGATCTCTGACCAGGTCGCCGACGAGCTGACCGGCTGGGGCCAGGTGGACCGGATCGCCGGTGAGGACCGGTACGAGACGGCCACCAAGCTCTCCGAGATGTACCCCTCGGGCCTGGAGCGGGTTTACGTCGCCAGCGGTGCGCAGGGTGTCTTCGCCGACTCCCTCACCGGTGCGGCGCTGGCCGGTCACCAGGGTGTGCCGGTGCTGCTCACCCAGAAGGACCATGTCCCCGCCACGGTGACCGAGGCGCTGGCGCGTCTGGATGCGCAGGAGGTCGTGGTGCTCGGTGGCGAGGACGTCGTGAGCGACGCCGTGATGGCCGAGCTCGGCGCCGACCGCCGGTTGGCCGGGGAGAACCGCTACGGCACCGCCGCAGCGATCTCCGCGGAGCACCCGGCCGAGGCCGAGGCGACCTTCGTCGCCACCGGTCTGAAGTGGGCTGACGCGCTCACCGGATCGGCGCTGGCCGGACACCTGGGCATCCCGGTGAACCTGGTCAAGGCCGACTCGGTGCCCAAGCCCACCTCCGGTGAGCTGGAGCGCCTGTCGCCGGCCTCGGCCACGGTGCTCGGCGGGACGAGTGTCGTCTCCGACACGGTGGTGGACCTGCTGACCGAGCTGCTCAACAGCAGTCTGGACGGCTGACCTCCGCACCACCCAGAAGGCCCCGTCTCCCGCGTGCGCGGGGGCGGGGCCTTCTCGTCGCCAGCAATAGCTCAGGTCACAAACCGATCACAACCGCCCACTGGGCTGCCTTCTGCCCCTACGGTACGGGGAGGAAACGCAACGCCGCGCTTCCGGAGAGGCCGTCATGTCGGATCAGACCTTCCAGCTCATCGCGATCGGCATCTACTTCGCGGTGATGCTCAGCATCGGGTTCTACGCCTACCGGCAGACCAGCGACCTGGATGACTACATGCTTGCCGGCCGTGACCTACCGCCGGGCGTGGCCGCCCTGTCCGCCGGGGCCTCCGACATGTCCGGTTGGTTGCTGATGGGGCTGCCCGGGGCGATCTACGCCACCGGTCTGGTGGAAGCCTGGATCGCCATCGGCCTGACCATCGGGGCCTACCTGAACTGGCGGTTCGTCGCTCCACGGCTGCGCTCCTACACCGAGGTCGCCAACAACTCGATCACCGTGCCCAGCTTCCTGGAGAACCGCTTCCGGGACCGCAGCCACGCGCTCCGGTTGGTGGCCGGGATCATCATCCTGGTCTTCTTCACCTTCTACGTCTCCTCCGGGATGGTGGCCGGTGGTGTCTTCTTCGAGTCCTCCTTCAACAGCAACTACCTGTTCGGCATGCTGCTGGTCGCTTCCATCACGTTGATCTACACCCTGTTTGGTGGCTTCCTCGGGGCCTCGCTGACCGACGTCGCCCAGGGACTGCTGATGCTGGCCGCGCTGATCGTCGTCCCGATCGTGACGATCCTGTCGGTGGGTGGCCTGGACGAGGTCTTCTCCGGCATCAACGCCGCCGACGCGGCCGTCAACGCCACCGTGACCGACCCGGCCGAGGAGCTGAACCGGACCTCGCTGCTGTTCGGCGGCACATTCCTGGGGATCATCTCCGCTGCGGCCTGGGGCCTGGGCTACTTCGGGCAACCGCACATCATCGTGCGGTTCATGGCGCTGCGCTCAGCGGCCGACGCCAAGGCCGGCCGCCGCATCGGCATCGGCTGGATGGTGCTGGTCGCCGCCGGTGCGATCTTCACCGGGCTCATCGGCATCGGCTACTTCTACAACGAGGGTCGGGAACTGGGTAACCCGGAGACAGTCTTCCTCGAGTTGTCCCAGATCATGTTCCACCCGCTGATCGCCGGCTTCGTGCTCGCGGCTGTGCTGGCCGCGATCATGTCCACGGTCTCCTCCCAGCTCATCGTCTGCTCCTCGGCCCTCGTGGAGGACATCTGGAAGGTCTTCGGCAAGGAGGCCACCTCCGCACAACAGGTGATGCTGGGTCGCCTGGGAGTGCTCGGGGTCGCCGTCGTCGCCGGCGTTCTGGCCATCGACCCCCAGTCCAACATCCTGGGTCTGGTCGGCTTCGCCTGGGCCGGCTTCGGCGCAGCCTTTGGTCCGATCATCCTGCTGTCACTGTTCTGGCGGCGATTGACCGCCACCGGAGCACTGTGCGGCATGATCGCCGGGGCGGTCGTCGTCGGTGTGTGGGGCAACGTCGACGCCCTGTCCGGGTTCCTGTACGAGATCATCCCTGGTTTCCTGGCCTGCCTGCTGGCCGCGTATGCGGTCTCGCTGGCCACCAGGCCGTCCGCCGAGGACGAGGCGATCCAGGCGGAGTTCGAGGAGATGTCCCACTGGGCGGAGGACCTGAAGGTCCGCGCCAGCTGAGCACACCCGTCCCGGTGAGGCGGTGACTCCAGGGGAGCACACGGCATACGCGATGATGGGAGGGATGCCCACCCTGACGACACTGACCGACCTGCTCCCACCCGAGGGGACCCACCCCGACCCGGACGCGCTGTACGAGGCGTTTTCCCAGTGGGCACAGGAACGCGGGACCGCCCTGTACCCGCACCAGGAGGAAGCAGTCATCGAGCTGCTCTCCGGCGCGAACGTCATCCTGGCCACCCCCACCGGGTCAGGCAAGAGCCTGGTGGCCACCGCGGCCCACTTCCAGGCCCTGGCCGAGGACCGGGTCAGCTTCTACACCGCCCCCATCAAGGCGCTGGTCAGCGAGAAGTTCTTCGCCCTGTGCCAGGTCTTCGGCGCCGACAACGTGGGGATGCTCACCGGCGACGCGGCGGTCAACGCCGACGCCCCGATCATCTGCTGCACCGCCGAGATCCTGGCGAACATCGCGCTGCGCGAAGGGGCCCAGGCGGACGTCGGGCTGGTCATCATGGACGAGTTTCACTTCTATGCCGAGCCGGACCGCGGGTGGGCCTGGCAGGTCCCGCTGCTGGAACTACCCGACGCGCAGTTCCTGCTGATGTCGGCCACCCTGGGGGATGTCACCCGCTTCGTCGACGACATCTCCCGCCGCACCGGGCGGGAGACCGCCGTGGTCTCCGGCGCCGAGCGGCCGGTGCCGCTGAGTTTCAGCTGGGCCATCACGCCGATCACCGAGACGATCAACGAGCTGCTGGGGACCCACCAGGCGCCGGTCTACATCGTCCACTTCACCCAGAAGGAGGCCCTGGAACGGGCCCAGTCCCTGCTGTCGCTGAAGATCGTGAGCCGGGAGGAGAAGGACGCGATCGCCGAGCGGATCGGCGCCTTCCGGTTCACCGCCGGCTTCGGCA
>CAYVEH010000053.1:0-15434 GCA_964450585.1 uncultured Ornithinimicrobium sp. | reverse complement strand
TCAGCAACAGGAGCATCGCGACGACGGTGGGATGACCACCGCGGCGATGCCCGCGCCTGACGGGGTGGCCCCCGGTGGGCGGCTGCGCTACGCGCCGGTGATCGGCTCGGGGCCGTGGCGCGAGTCGGTGGCTGGGCCGCTGGTGCCGGAGGTTCGCGACGAGCAGTGGCACGACGTCTCTGGGTCGCTGCGCGAGGTCGGCGCCGATGATTTCCGCTCCGGCGCGGCTGGAGGTGGGGGCCGTGGTCGGCCCGACAGCCCGTTGGTGCTGACCGAGTCCACGCATGAGGTCCCGGAGTTCACGGCCGGGACGGCGCACATGGTGCAGATGCTGGCCGGGCAGTTCCCGCTGTCGGCATTGCCGGAGCAGGCCCTGGGGGAGACGGTCGGTGCAGCTCAGGCACTGGTGCAGGCCGCACAGTCCTTGCTGACGCGAGCCACCCAGGAGGCGATCGACCGAGGGTTGCCCGCCCAGTCCGGGCACTCGGTACCGGACTGGATCAGCACCTGGGCGCCCGGTATCGACCGGCCCGAGGCGCTGGCAACCGCGCGGGTGGCGGCGGCCGGCAGCGACGAGCGGTTTGAGGCGCTCTCGGCCAAGGTCGCGGATGGCAGCGCGAGGGTTTCTCGGGCCAATGTCATCGCACGGGCGGTGCAGGAGTTCACGCCGATCGCCACGGCGGAGTCGTTACAGGCGCTCACCGATCTGATGACTGACCACGTGGAGACCTCCACCACGTCCGAGCTCTCTCGGATCGTCTCCCGCGCTCGAGAGCGACTTGTCGAGCCGGAGGCTGATGACCTGGAGCAGGAGCAGCAGGCATCGCGCCGGTTGCTGCGCAGGATCGGTACGGTTGCCGGGTTGACCGAGTGGCAGTTGCTCCTGGACGAAGAGGGGCAGGCGATCCTGACTGCGGCACTTGACCCGTTGTCGGCGCCGAGGCCGGGGCCAGAGCACGGGCCTCACCGACTGGACCCGCGCACCGCCTCGACCCGGCGTGCTGATGCGCTGCTGGAGATCATCGGTCGTGGTGTCGCTGCAGCGGATGGCGTTCCGCAGACCGAGAAAGCCAAGATCCACGTCACGGTCGACCATGAGGCCCTGGCCGGAAAGGTAGCCGGCGGCGGGGTTGCCGCGACCGGAGAGCACCTCTCGCCGGGGGCGATTCGGCGCTTGGCGTGTGATGCCCAGATCATCCCGATCGTCCTGGGCGGGCCGTCCGAGCCGCTGGATGTCGGGGCCACCAAGCGGCTGTTCACGCCAGCTCAACGCAGCGCCGTGCTGCTACGTGACAAGGGATGCACATTCCCAGGCTGCACCATGCCGGCAGGGTGGACCGATATCCACCACATCGTCCACTGGGTCTTTGGCGGGGCCACGGACCTGTCCAATGCTGCGGCTCTCTGCCGGCGTCACCACGTGATCGTGCACAAGTACGGCTACACCGCCACGGTCACCCAGGCCGAGGTCTGCTGGCACCTGCCAGCCACCGGCCTTCCGGGCCGGGCGTTGGTGGACACGTGACGATCACGCCCCGCACCCCGCCACACCCGGTGGGGTGCACCCCCCTGTCCGCGGGTCGTGGTGGGCCTGCCCATGTGCCGTGACGTTGTGCCCCGCGTCTGCCCTGCCCTGGAGATGGGTAGGGGACCGGGGTGCAGTCCTTCAGCGAGCGCGGGTGATCCGTTGGGTTGCCTACGCTGGCGCACGATCACCGTGGCGCCGCGCGTAGTCGATGATCTCCCCGTGCGTTGGCTCCACGATGCGCACCGACAGCAGCGCGAAGCGCTGTCGTGGTCCGGTAACGCGCTCAATGCGCTCCTGCTCCTCGGGGCTGGCGACCACGATGATGGCTCGGCCCAGCTGGCGAACGACGGGCGGGGTGATCGCGCTGGCCGTCGGGCTCACTACTGCCGCAACGTGTCCGCCCCGCCACACTGGCAGCCCCCACGCCCACTGGGACACCGACCGTCCAAGGTGAGCATCCCGCCGCCCCGGCGTGCTGAACAACTCAAGAGCGAGCGGTGCCAGCGCTCGGCGTCGTTCCCGGGCTCGCAGCACGTTGCGGGCCCAGCCATAGGCGGCGTGCGCAGCGATTTCGCGCAGCGTCGCGCGGTTCAGTGCCGCCTGAGCCGCGTCGACCGGCGTCAGTGCCTCACTGCTGATCTGCTCCGGTGTCCGTCGTGTTGATGCCGACCCCGGGACAACCTGAGACTCACTCTCCTCGCTCATGGACTCCTCGGGCCAGATCGACGACGGCATAGCGGCACTCTGGCAGATACGACTGACGGGGCATGTCGACCGGCTCGCGACCGCGTATGCCGACCGGCCGGTGGGTGCCGGGTCAGGTGCCCAACACGGCACGCTGGCTGACCGAGGCGGGAACTTCACCACGGCTGATGCCGCGGCCCCGGCCCGGAACGTCGCGGTTAGATGTCGAAGTACATCTCGAACTCGTGCGGGTGTGGCCGCAGCCGGATCGGATCGATCTCGTGGGTGCGCTTGTAGTCGATCCAGGCGGCGATCAGGTCCTCAGTGAAGACGTCTCCCTCAGTGAGGTAGTCATGGTCCTCCTCCAGCGCCACCAGGACATCCGGCAGTGAGGTGGGGAGTTGAGCGATGCCCTCCATCTCCTCTGGTGGCAACTCGTACAGGTCCTTGTCGATCGGCTCAGGCGGCTCGATGCGGTTGCGGATACCGTCCAGGCCGGCCATCAACTGGGCCGCGAACGCCAGATACGGGTTCGCCGAAGGGTCGGGGACCCGGTACTCAACGCGCTTGGCCTTGGCCGAGCTTCCCGTGATGGGAATTCGCACGCACGCGGACCGGTTCCGTGCGGAGTAGACCAGGTTGATCGGTGCCTCGAAACCCGGCACCAGCCGGTGGTAGGAGTTCATCGAGGGGTTGGTGAACGCCAGTAGCGACGGTCCGTGGGAGAGCAGCCCACCGATATACCAGCGCGCGATGTCCGACAGCCCGCCGTAGCCGCTCTCGTCATAGAACAGCGGCTCTCCGTCCTTCCACAGCGACTGGTGGGTGTGCATGCCGGACCCGTTGTCGCCGAACAGCGGCTTGGGCATGAACGTCGCGGTCTTGCCCGCGGCCCACGCACTGTTCTTGATGACGTACTTGAACTTCATCAGGTCATCGCCGGAGTGCAGCAGCGTGTTGAACCGGTAGTTGATCTCCTGCTGGCCGGCCGTCCCCACCTCGTGGTGCGAGCGCTCCACGACCAGACCGACCTGCTCCATCTCCAGGCACATCCGGTCGCGGATATCAGCGAAGTGATCGACTGGGGGGACCGGGAAGTAGCCACCCTTGTAGCGCGTCTTGTAGCCCCGGTTGCCGCCCTCCTCGGAGCGGCCGGTGTTCCACGCCGCCTCAATGGAGTCGATGTGGTAGTAGCCGCCGCTGGGGCCGGTCGAAAAGCGGACGTCGTCGAAGACGTAGAACTCGGCCTCCGCACCGAAGTAGGCGGTGTCCGCGATCCCGGTGGAGCGCAAGTACTCTTCGGCCTTGGCGGCGATCTGTCGGGGGTCACGCTCGTACGGCTCATCGGTGAACGGGTCGACGATCGCGAAGTTCATGATCAGCGTCTTCTGCGACCGGTATGGGTCCAGGTAGGCCGTCTTCGGGTCCGGGATCAACTTCATGTCGGACTCGTGGATGGACTTGAAGCCGCGGATCGAGGAGCCGTCGAACATCTGGCCGGTGCGGAACGCCTCCTCGTCGAAGGTGGAGGCCGGCACGTTGAAGTGCTGCATGACTCCTGGCAGGTCACAGAACCTGATGTCGATGAACTGGACGGCCTCGTCCTTGATGAAGGCGAGGACCTCCTCTGCGGTGGTAAACATCCATCCTCCTGGTGGCCGCGTGGGTCGTGTCCCCACGTCAGAAACCGACACTAAACCTGACCGGTTTCCGGACCGTGACCCTCACGTTTCCCGCGTGTTTCGCGGGTTACGCTGCTGGGGTGACAGCCTCAGCCTACCCAGGTGCGGACCTGGGACTCCCAGAGCGAGGTGCGGGCTCGGTGGCCACTTTTGGGCGCCGACTGGTTGCGATTTTCATCGACTGGATCGCCTGCACCTGTATTGCCCTGGCCGTGCTCGGGGTCCCCTGGGGCGGACTGCGAGGTGCTGAGGCGTGGCTACCGCTGGGCTTCTTCGCCCTCGAGAACCTGATGCTGGTCGGCACTGCCGGCATGACCCTCGGCCACGGCCTCCTGGGTCTGCGCGTCCAGCACCTGGGTCGCTTGCAGGCCGGGGAAGCCGGTATGCCGGGGCTCAAGGCCGCACTGATCCGCACCGTGCTGCTCTGCTTGGTGATCCCTGCCTTCATCGTTGACCGCCACGGTCGCGGGCTGCACGACCAGGTCGCCGGCACCCTGATCCTCAGGAGCCGATAGCCAGTGCGTCTGCTGATCCTGGTGGCCATCGCCCTGGTGGCCAAATCCGTGGTGGTGGCCAGCTCAGTGCTGGGCAGCGACCCTCGAGTCGCCTGGGTGGCCGTCAGCGCGCTACCGGTCATCGCGCTGCTGCTCACCCCTGCGGTCCTGCTCCGTGGACGGGCGCGCACGGCATACCTGGTCGGGATGGACTTGCTGGCGAGCGTCCTGCTCTATGCCGACCTGCTCAATGCTCGGGCCTCCGGCCGGTTGCTCAGCGTGCATACCCTCGCGCGGCCCAGCGGCTTCCAGGACATGGGTGCCTCGGTCTGGGCGATGGTGCGGTGGTGGGACCCGCTCCTTTTCCTTGATCTGCTGACGCTGGGTGCCGTGGTCCTCATCGCCCGGATTCGGAAGGTGCCGCCGCGTTGGCCGGCCGTGCCGCGTCTGCCACGGCTGGTCGGGCGCGTGCTGCACCGCCTGCGTCGGGGACGCATCCGACTGGTGGCCGTGGTGGTCATCACAGCGATCGCCGCCTTTGCCGCGCAGATCGCGACCCTAACGGCTGACCCGGGCTTGCGGGTGGCGGCGCTGTCCCCGCTGGGTGCCCACGCCTATGAGGGCTATGAGGAGCTGATCGACACCAACAACCGCCTCACCCCCGAGGAGCGAGAGCGGGTCGGTGAGTGGTTCCAGGCCAACGCTGCCTACACCGAGGTGGCCCCGGAGCACCAGGACCTGGTCGGCATCCTGGAGGGCCGGGACCTCTACATGGTGCAGTTCGAGTCCCTGGAGCAGGTCGTCCTCGGCGCCCATCCACACGGCGAGGAGGTCACTCCGACGCTGAACCGGTGGGCGCAGGAGAGCATCGTCTTCGACCACGTGCAGGCACAGGTGCGCGACGGCAGCAGTTCCGATGGGGAGTTGCTCATGCTGGCCGGGGTCTATCCGGTGGAGAGCGGTGCCGCCTTCCTGCGCTTCCCGGACAACGCTGGATACACCACCCTGGCGACGTTGCTGCGCGGGCAGGGCTATGACGCTATTGCGTTGCACAACGACTCGGAGACCTTCTGGAATCGGGACCGGGTCTACCCCCACCTGGGGTTCGAGCGCTACATCGGCGAGGAGAGTTTTGCCTCTGGGACGCCGCTGGGGCTGGGGTTAGCCGACACCGACCTGTTCGACCAGGCGCTGCGCGAGCTGAGCAGTGTGCAGAGCCCGCACTTCATGTACCTGATCACGACCACCTCGCACCTGCCCTGGGAACTCCCCGAGGAGCTGCAGGAGCTGGACCTACCCGGGGATGATGCCACCAGCCGCTATCTGCAGACGGTGCACTACACCGATCGTGCCCTGGCGGCGTTCGAGGCTGACCTGGCCGAGCGCGGGCTGTTGGATCAGTCCGCCATCATCGTGGTCGGTGACCACGAGGGGCCGCACCGGTATGCGCCGGAGGACGAGGCATGGATGGACGGCAACGATGGCCGGGTGCCGTTACTGGTCTACATCCCCGGGTCGGAGGGGCGACGAATCTCCACGCCAGGCGGTCAGATCGATGTTCTTCCGACGATCGCCCAGTTGATGGGGGTACCGAACGAGGAGTTCGCCGGCGAGGTCATGGGGCGGACGCTGCTCGGACCGACCTCGGGGTCGGCCGTGACGCCCGAGGGTCAGGTGCTGTCCGGGGCGGAGGGCGTCGACCTGCTGCGACAGGCCTATGAGATCTCGGACCTGGCCGTCGGTAGCGACTGGTTCGCTGACTAGCTGCCGCCCGCAGGCCTCACCGGGGTGGTCCTACGGGGCTTGGATGTCGGTCGCCGCGGCGCGGAGCGTCAGCGTCCGCGCAGGGCGCGACGGTCCATCCGTGCGCGGCGCGGGTCCACACCGGCCGGCACTGGCGGCTTGGCGGTGGAACTGATGGCCTTGAGGCGCTTGTGCACCACCAGCGCCTCCTCCTTGGTGATGCTCTTGTCCAGCTTCTTGATGGTCTTGACCACCTTGGCCAGGCGCACCTCCTCATCACCGTGACCGACACGCAGGATATGCACCGGGACCTCCGGGCCCACGATGCGGTTCACCTTCTTGCGCTCGCTCTCCACCAGACGCTTGGAGGCAGCCCGTGGCCCCTCAGTCACCAGGACCACGCCCGGACGCCCGACGGCGCGGAAGACCATCGCCGCATTGTGCAGGTCGCGCATGCCCCGCACCTTGCCGCCAGCCTCAGCGGCGACCGGCTCCTGGTCGTAGTACCAGGTGCGCTTGAGCGTGCCGATCACAGCTGAGGTCGCGCCAGGCTGACCTTCGATCTGGCTGAACGCTGCCTGCTCGGCGCGACGGGCCAGGACGAAGACCGCTGCCAGGATCGCCAGGGGCACCGAAAGGATCATCACGTAGATGACCATGTCCAGCCACAGGCCGATCAGCAGACCCAGCAGGAGCACGGCCAGGCCGGCCAGCAGCATCCACCACATCGCGGCTGGGTCGTGCTTGCGGGTCATCACCCAGACTTGCTTGAACTGCTGCCAGCGCCCCGGGTTGTTCGGATCCCTCGGGGGCTTGTTCTTGCGACCGAACCGGCGCTTGCGCTGGGGTTCGGTCGAGTCGTTCGTGGTGGACATAACTCTCAGGATACGTTGGCGGTGGCGCCCCGAGACAGCAGCGAGGATGCTTCCTGCCGGGCCGGATCGTTGGCGGCCTGCGCCAACTCGGACAGGTGCTCGGGAATCGGTCGGCCGGACTTGCGCATCGCCTGCGCCCACAGCCGCCCGGCCCGGTAGGAACTGCGGACCAGCGGGCCGGCCATGACACCCTTGAACCCGATCTCCTCGGCCAGTTCCGACCAGTGCACGAACTCTTCCGGCTTGACCCACCGATCGATCGGGTGGTGCAGCTTGGAGGGCCGTAGGTACTGCGTGATCGTCAGGATGTCGCACCCCGCGTCGTGCAGGTCGTGCAGCGCGGCCTCGATCTCGTGGTCCTCCTCACCCATCCCGAGGATGAGGTTGGACTTAGTCACCAGGTCGGCCTCGCGGGCCATCGTGAGGACCCGCAGCGACTTGTCGTAGGTGAAGGCCGGCCGGATCCGCTTGAAGATGCGCGGGACGGTCTCCAGGTTGTGGGCGAAGACCTCGGGGCGGGCGTCGAAGACCTGGCCCACCAGTTCGGGGATGGCGCCGAAGTCCGGCGGCAGGATCTCCACCCCGGTGTTGGGGTTGAGGTGGTGGATCTGCCGGATGGTCTCGGCATACAGGCGGGCGGCACCGTCCGGCTGGTCATCGCGGGCGACGCCGGTGACCGTGGAGTAGCGCAGGCCCATCTGTTGGACCGACTCGGCCACCCGGCGCGGCTCGTCCATGTCCAGCACCGTGGGGCGGCCAGTGGCAATGTCGCAGAAGTCGCAGCGTCGGGTGCAGACGTCCCCACCGATCAGGAAGGTCGCTTCGCGGTCCTCCCAGCACTCGAAGATGTTGGGACACCCGGCCTCCTGACAGACCGTGTGCAGGCCGCCCTTCTTCACCATGCTGTGCAGTTCCTGGTACTCCGGGCCCATCTTGGCGGTGGTCCGGATCCACTCGGGCTTGCGCTCGATGGGAGTCTCCGCGTTGCGGGCCTCGACGCGCAGCAGGCGGCGACCCTCGGGTGCGACAGTCACTCGTTCCACTTCCTTGCAGACGGTTGGTCCCCGCCAGCCTACTGCCGGGAACGCCGCCGAGCGCGATCGCCCCCACCGGCACCTGGCTGGCCCGCGCATGAGCAGCTGTTTCCCAGGCGCCTTGGCACGGCAACGGATCCTCGTGATTTGTTCTAGAGCAACTAGAACAATAGGCTGGTCGTGTGCTGTTACGTATCGACCCGCGGGCCAGCGAGCCGATCTATGTCCAGATCGTCCGCCAGGTGCGCCGCGCCATCACCGCCGGTGAGGTGACGGTGGGCGATCGGCTCCCGGCGGCCCGAGATCTCGCCCAGTCTCTTGAGGTCAACATGCACACCGTGCTGCGCGCCTACACCGAACTTCGCGATGACGGGGTCATCGACCTGCGTCGCGGCCGGGGTGCCGTGGTCTTGCAGCCGCCCGCTATGGCGCCCGCGATCAGCGAGGCCATCAGTGAGTTGCTCGCACTCGCCCGGCAGCACGGCATACCCCTGTCCGAGTTGCACCATGCCCTGGATGAAGGAGCCCTCCATGACTGAACCCAGCGCCATCGAGCGCCGCACCCGCCGCCTCCACCTGGCCGTGACCCTGGGGGTGACGGCGGCGGCCGCACTGATCCTGCTGACACCGGTCGTGCTGTGGGCCGGTGAGTTGCCGCCGCAACTGGCGACCCACTTCGACGCTTCCGGAGTGCCCAACGAGACCACGTCCCGGGTGCTGGCGCTGGGGTTGTTCGCGCTGACCGGCGTCGGCCTGCCGGCCGTCCTGGTCGCAGCATTCGCCGCCACGCGGTGGTGGCGAGGTGAGAACGCACGCCTGATGACAGGCTTCCTGGCCGGGCTGCCGGCCGGGCTGGTCACCCTGTTCGTGTCCTTGATCTCCGCCAACCGGGGGGTGAGCGGGCCGCAGGAGGTGCGCTTCAGCCCGTGGCTGGTGTTGATCGGTCTGGGAGTGGCGCTGGTCGTGGGTCTCGTCGCCGCCGCTGTGGTGCCGCGCGGGCTGCCGCGGGCGCCGTCGGCGCAGGTCGCAGTGGTTCCGGTGGCTCCGGGCGAGCGGGCCTCCTGGTTCGGGCGGGCCCACAGCGCCCGCTCGGTGACCCTGGTGCTGCTGGCCGGCACCGTGCTGTTCGTCGGCGCCGCGCTGGCCAGTGGGGTGTGGTGGTTGTGGTTGCTGGTGATCCCGATGGTGTTCGTGGGCCTGGGCATGACCAGCTTCGCGGTGCGGGTGGATCGCCAGGGCGTGAGCTGGCGTGGCAGCTTCGGCTTCCCCCGAGGGCGCATCCCGATGGAGCAGATCACCAAGGCTTCGCTCAGTGAGGTCTCGCCCGCCTCCTTCGGTGGCTTCGGCCTGCGGATGACACCGGATGCGCTGGGGTTGATCACCCGAGGAGGGACGGCCCTGGAGGTAGAGCACGGGCAACGGCGGTTCGTGGCCACCGTGGACGACGCGGCCACGGCGGCGGGCCTGCTGAACGGCTATCTGCAGGCCACGACCGGGCAGTAGACCTGTCGCGGTGCCCGCACCTGCAGGGTGACTGCTCGCCTAGCCACTCTCGGGGCTGCGGTCCGTGCCGGTGGGGAACGCGTGGAGATACCGTGCGGAGGGGCACGGACGGGCAGTGTCTGGTTCCCTGGAAGTGGCGTGCACGCCGCATCGACGCCAACGGGTGGAGGGTGAGCATGAGCAAGATCGCCATCATCGGAGGACATGGAAAGGTCGCGCTGCATCTGGCGCGTCAACTCGGCGAGCGTGGCGATGAGGTGAGCGCCCTGATCCGCAACCCGGATCATGCCGAGGAGGTGGCCGCGACCGGCGCCACGCCGATCGTGGTCGATGTCGAGCAGAGCGACGTGCACTCGCTGGCCCAGGTGCTCGCCGGCCACGATGCGGTGGTCTGGTCAGCCGGGGCCGGGGGAGGCAACCCGGCGCGCACCAACGCGGTGGACCGGGACGCGGCGATGGCCTCGATGGACGCGGCGGCCCTGGCTGGTGTGAACCGGTACGTGATGGTGTCCTACCGCGGAGCCGGCAAGGACCAGATCCCGCCGGACAACCCGTTCAGCACGTATGCCGAGGCGAAAGCGGCCGCGGATGCTCACCTGCGGGACTCCGGGCTGCAGTGGACCATCGTGGCGCCGGGTCGGTTGGACCTGGAGCCGGGCGGGGGCAGGATCCACGTCGACCCTGACTATGACCGGTCCCACGATGCCACCAGCGTCTCCCGGCAGGATGTGGCCGCTGTGGTGGCGGCGGCGCTGGTCGAAGACCGCACGATCGGCCGCACCTACGAATTCGTCGGGGGCCAGACCCCGATCGTGGAGGCACTCACCACTGACTGACCCGATCAGCGGCGGGTGGAGCCCACCGTGAGGCCGGGCGGCTCTCAGGCTGATGCGACAGGGGCTGGCGCCAGCAGGCTGGGTAGATGGCCCTGCAGCGTGGGCAGCACGTCCGGGATCGTGACCGGTCGGCCGAGTTCCACGGTCAGCGAGGTGACGCCGGCATCGGCGATCCCGCACGGGACGATCGGGTCGGCCCAGCCCAGGTCGCAGTCCACGTTGAAGGAGAACCCGTGCATCGTCACGTCGTGGCTGACGCGGATACCGATGGCACCGATCTTGCGATCCGGCCCGCGCTCATCGGCGAGCACCCATACACCGCTGCGTCCCTCCACCCGCGTGGTCTCCACACCAAAATTGGTGCACACGTCGATCAGGAGCTGCTCGAGGCGGCGCACGTGGGCGACGACGTCGACGGGGGAGGGCAACCGCACGATGGGGTAGCCGACGAGTTGGCCCGGGCCGTGCCAGGTGATCTTGCCACCCCGGTCCACATCAATGACCGGGGTGCCGTCGGTGGGCCGTTCATGATCCTCGGTGCGCTTGCCTGCGGTGTAGACGGCGGCATGCTCCAGCAGCAGGATCGTGTCGGGCAGCTCCCCGCTGACCACCTGGCTGTGCACCGCGCGCTGGTGGTCCCACGCCTGCTGGTAGTCCACATAGTCGGGGGCGAAGCCGAGGTGCTCGATGCGCATGTTCGTTACTGTACGCCGCTGGCGAGCGGCTGATCTGGCGTGGTGGTCCGCGCGAGGCGGGGCCCCGGGTGGCGCTGCCCGTCCTGACGCAGGTCAGCACCGGTCTGTGGATAACTTCTGCGGCCGGCCCGCAGAGTGCGACAGGCTGCCTGGCATGGACCGCCCCAGTATTCCCGGCTATGACGTCCTGAGTCGGATCGGTTCCGGCGGCAGTGCGCAGGTCTGGCGCGCCCGCCGGGTCGCCGATGACCTGCACGTCGCGCTCAAGATCGTGCCGACCGGCACCGAGCGGGTCTCGCCGGTCCTGCGGGAAGCCGGCATCCTGGCCAGGGTGCGCCACCAGCACGTGATCCGGCTGTATGACGTGCTGCCGGTCCCGGGAACGGAGGGCCGCCCTCATGGGGTGGCCTTGGCGATGGAGCTGGCGGAGGGCGGCTCCCTGGCCGAGGTTCTCGGCGCCCGAGACCACCTCAGCCCCGGTGAGTTGGTGACGGTCTGCTCGCCGCTGGCCGAGGCGCTTGCCGAGCTGCACCGGGCAGGAGTCGTGCACGGTGACATCTCTGCGGGCAATGTGCTCTTCCGGGCCGACGGTATGCCGCTCCTCGCCGATCTGGGGGTGTCCCGCCTGGCGGGGGAGCCGCGGGCCGTCGTGCACGGCACCGACGGCATGGTGGCCCCCGAGGTGATCGAGGGTTTTGAGCCCACGGCCGAGTCGGATGTGTACTCCTTGGGTGCGCTGTGCTGGCGGTGTCTGATCGGCGAGCCGCCCGGTTGGGTAGGGACCCGGCCCGAGTTGGCTGAGGTGCGGCCCGAGCTGCCCGAGGCACTGGTGCAGCTGGTCACGGCGTGCCTGTCGGGTGAGCCGGCGGACCGGCCGGAGGCCGAGGAAGTGGCCGCCGGGGTGTTCGCGGCGGCACCCCCGGAGCCGATCGCCCTGGCTCCCGGCGCTGACCCGGCGGCCGGACTGACCCAGCGGATTCGGGCCGACCTGCGCGCGAGGACGCAGCCAGGTGCCGCAGCCGGCGGTGTGGGGGATGACGCGGCCGAGCATGCCTCCGGCCGCGATGAGCAGGGCCCAGGGAGCGGCAGGTGGTCCCTGCTCCGACGTCGCCGGGTCAGTGCCCGGCAGGCTGATCGTTCCCGGACCGGCCACCGGGCGATCGGTCGCCGTCTTGGTCTGGTTGTCGGCTCGTGCGCGGCGGTGGCTGTCATCGCGCTGCTGGTGAGTTCTGGCCTGGGCTTCCTCCTCGGGTCGGGCTCTGCTGCTGACTCGGCCGGCGCGGACGGTGCCGCCCTGACCGCCGAGCGTCATGAGGGACCCGAACCCACGTCGGTGACTGCCCCGGAGACCGGGGCCCCCGCGGTTGATACTGCACCGCCAGCGTCGTCCTCGGACGCGACGTCCGGTCCCTCGTCGGAGGCTGTGCCGACGGACAGCACGACCTCGGCATCATCGAAGACCGATCTCACGGAGGTGGCCCAACACCTGCTGGATGCTCGGGCTGCGGCGTGGCGGTCCGGTGACCCGGACGATCTGGAGTCGGCGCACCTGCTGGGTTCCCCGGCATACCAGCAAGAGCAGGCGTCATTCGCGGCCGCCGACGACCTGGATGTGCGCTATGACGGGCTGGAGTTCACCGTGCGGGACGTGCAGGTCCTGGCGACGGGTCCGGAGCGCGCCGTCCTCGAGGTTGAGGTGCAGCGGTCGACCTACCAGGAAGTGACCCCGACGGGTCGGTCCACCTACAAGGGGCAATTGGATGTTGTCGAGCTGGAGTTGCGCCGCGCACACGGTGAGTGGCGCATCTGGGGGTGGGCCGCTGCTGCCGGCCAGGAACAGGCAGGCCGTGGGTCCGGTGAGGAGACCGGTGCTGGGCAGGGATAGGTCTCCGAGTGAGTCGCCCCACTCAACTGCGGCACATGCCGACCTGGACGGTGAAGCAGGTCTGATGGGCTGAGGTCAGTCATCCTCCTGGGTGACCCAGGCGACCGCGCTCGCGAGATCCGGATGGCTGAACTCGAAACCCTGCTGAAGGAGAACGGCGGGAAGCGCCCGTTGGCTCCCCAGCACCTCACTGGCCATCTCTCCGAGTGCCAGTCGCAGCGCGATCGTCGGAGCAGGCACCACGGACGGGCGGTGCAGCATCTCGGCCAGCCCCGCCACCACCTGCTTCTGGCGTGCTGGCTCCGGAGCGGTGAGGTTGACCGGACCGGTCACCGAGGGACGGTCCAGGAGCCACAGCATCGCCGCCACATGATCAGGCAAGGTGATCCAGGACCAGAACTGCGAGCCGTCACCCATCGGGCCACCCAACCCAAAACGGACCAACGGCAGCAGCCGGGCTAGCGCTCCACCGGATCGGCTCAGCACGATCCCGGTGCGTAGGTGTGCCACCGGCAGTCCCGCTTCCGTAGCCGCCCAGGTCGCATGCTCCCAGTCGCGCACCAGGCCTGCGACGAACCCGCTGCCTGGGGTGCTCTGTTCGGTCAGCTCGCTCTCGCCACGGCTGCCGTAGAACCCAATGGCCGAACCGGACAGGAGCCGCGGCTGCTCCGGCAGGGCCGCCAGGGCATGACAGAGGGCGTTGGTGTTCGTGACCCGGGACCGAACCAACTCAGCCTTGTACCCGGTCGTCCACCGCCGGTCACCCAGCCCGGCTCCGGCCAGGTTGACCGCAGCGGTGATCCCGTCCAGCCCGTCGCGGTCGACCAGCCCCTGCACCGGGTCCCACTGGACCTCGCGCACCGCGCCGGGGAGATCCTCTCGAGGCTCACGCCGCACCAGGTGCACGACCTGGTCGCCCCGTGCCCGTAGCGCCGCAGACAGCGCAGAGCCGAGCAGCCCGCTTGAGCCCGTGATGGCAACGATCTGGCGAGAACTGCTCGGCTCTGACGTCACTGTCTGCCTACCTTCCGCTAAGGGTCAGACCTCGAAGGACCCCTCCTCGAGGCGCTCCTTGATGGTGCCGAGGAAGCGGGCGGCGTCCGCGCCGTCGACGATCCGGTGATCATAGGTCAGCGCCAGGTAGACCATGGACCGGATGGCGATGGTCTCGCCACCGTCCTCGTCCACCACGACGACCGGACGCTTGACGACCGAGCCGGTGCCCAGGATGGCCACCTGCGGCTGGTTGATGATCGGCGTGTCGAACAGGGCACCCCGGCTACCGGTGTTGGTGATGGTGAAGGTGCCACCACCCAACTCATCCGGCATCACCTTGTTGGTGCGGGTGCGCTCGGCCAGGTCGGCGATCTTGCGGGAGATGCCGGCGATGTTGAGGTCGCCCGCGTCCTTGATCACCGGCACGATGAGGCCCTTGTCGGTGTCCACCGCGATCCCGACGTTCTCGGTCGGGTGGTAGATGATCTGGTCGTCCTCCACACTGGCGTTGACGTTGGGGTGCACCTTGAGTGCCTCCACCGCAGCCAGCACGAAGAACGGCATGAAGGAGAGCTTGACGCCCTCCCGCGCCAGGAAGTCGTCCTTGGCCTTGGCGCGCAGCCGGGCCACCTTGGTCAGGTCGACCTCGATCACCGTGGTGAGCTGGGCACTGGTCTGCAACGACTCCACCATCCGGGTGGCGATCAGCTTGCGCAGCCGCGACATCTTCTCGGTGGTGCCACGCTTGGGCGATACCTCCACACCGGCGCCGGACGGCGCGGGCGCTGCTGAGGCAGCTGGTGCCTGCTCGCTGGAGGGAGCGCTCGGCGCCGGAGCCGCAGGAGTGGCCTGGGCCTCCTCCTCCGACTGGCGCGCAGCGTTGAGGACATCCTGCTTGCGGATGCGCCCGCCCACGCCCGTGCCCTTCAGGCTGTTGAGGTCCACCTTGTGCTGGGCCGCCAACTTGCGCACCAGCGGTGTCACATAGGCGCTGACGTCGGACCCGGACTGCTCCGCCGTGCCCAGACCGGTGGCCTGGCCGCTGCCCTCACTGGGGGTGCTGGCCGGCTTCTGCGACTCACTGGCCTCTGCGGACTCCTGGGCGGCCTGCTCGTGCAGCGTGGCGTCCTCGGCCAGGTCGGAGCCCTGCTCGCCGGACTCCTGCGGCGCGGAGGCAGCGGCCTCGCTCTTCGGCTCCTCGCTCTTCGGCTCTTCACCTTGGGGCTCCTTCGCTGGAGCCTCTTCCTGGGCCGGAGTGGCCTCGGAGCCCCCGCCGGAGCCGCCGATGACGGCCAGATCGCCACCCACCTCGACGGTCTCGTCCTCCTGGGCCAGGATCTTGGTCAGGGTGCCGGCCACGGGGGAGGGGATTTCGGTGTCGACCTTGTCGGTGGAGACTTCCAGCAGCGGCTCGTCGACCTCGACCTCATCGCCCTCGGCCTTCAGCCACCGGGTCACGGTGCCCTCGGTGACGGACTC
>CAYVEH010000052.1:0-15584 GCA_964450585.1 uncultured Ornithinimicrobium sp. | reverse complement strand
TCTTCGCCACCGACCAGGCGGTGATGGACCTCTTCCCGGACAACGACCACCTGCACAAGTGGCTCCGGGGAGCCCGTGACAAGGTCGCCTTCGAGGGTCTACCGGCCCGCATCTGCTGGCTGGGCTACGGCGAGCGGGACAAGGCGGGTCTGAAGTTCAACGACATGGTGGCCCGGGGCGAGGTCGAGGCGCCGATCGTGATCGGCCGCGACCACCTGGACTGCGGCTCGGTGGCCAGCCCCTACCGAGAGACCGAGTCGATGGCCGACGGGTCGGACGCGATCGCCGACTGGCCACTGCTCAACGCGCTGGTCAACACCTCCTCGGGAGCCTCCTGGGTGTCGCTGCACCACGGTGGCGGTGTCGGCATCGGGCGGTCCATGCATGCCGGCCAGGTGTCGCTGGCCGACGGCACCGACCTGGCCGCCCAGAAGCTCGCGCGGGTGCTGACCAACGACCCGGGCATGGGCGTGATTCGGCACGTGGACGCCGGCTATGACGAGGCCGAGGAGGTCGCCGCCGAGCGCGGGGTGCGGGTGCCGATGCGGGAGAGCTGAGTATGCCGAGATGTTGACCGAGGCGCGCCGGCTCCCTCTCTGTTGGTTGGGTTGAGGTTGACCCCGTTGGGTGGACATCCAGCCCCAAACTCGTACGCTCGGTAAACACCGGAGCCTCCTATGCATGTCGGCACCCGCCCGCCCAATCGAGCGAGTGATCCACGAATCACTGCATACGCGAGGCTCCGGCCACAAGACCCGGCAACCACCGCGACCCTCATAGGGTCTGACTGGAGACAGGATCGCCTCGGCCGCGCCACGAGAAGTCGGGCAGCGAGTGCTAGCCCATAACGTTGCCGGCTGTGGTCGCCGGATTGCGGAGCCGGCTGTACTGGCCGAGATCAATGGTGTGACCAGTGTCCGACAGTGTCAGGTGGACCGGTGTGCTGTCATGGTCGATCGATGAAGCTTCCGCAGTGATGATCGCACCGAGGATCTCACCGATGACGGGAGCATTCTTGAACTGATTGCCGCTCGTTCCGATAGCAACGAAGAAGCCGGACAGGCTCGTCCGGTCGTAGATCGGCACCCAGTCAGTTGCCACGTCGTAGACGCCGACGATGCCGCGCGGCGCGTTGGGTACCCCGACGCCCGGCACTCGGCGGGCGAACCGGTAGGACTGTGCACGGTACACCTCGGCGGTGGGCCGGTTGTGCACATGGTCGGGGTCATCCAGCCACTGGAGGTCATCGCAGGCGGGCTCAGTACCGCCGACCAAGATGTTTCCGCTCGGTGTCGAGCGAAAGTAGGTTCCTAGGTCCAGATCGGCGACGACTGGCAAGTCGACGTCACTTCCCGGTATCTCGTGAACCTCCTGGCGCATGGGACGGGTGGTCACGCGGAAGTCGTCTAGGACCTGCGCCAACTGATTGATGGCATGAGAGTGCGGGCCGGCTGCGTTGACCACCACGGGTGCATCGATGCCGCTGCCGTCGGCGAGGTCCACACCGGTGACACGACCAGCCGCGCGTCGAATGGCGACCACTTGGGAGCCGAACTGGAAGGTTGCGCCGTGACGGCGTGCCGCGGTGGCAAGGTTATGGGCTGCGAAGGCGGGGTCGTCGATGAAGCCTGAGTCCGGCGTCCAGTAGCCTCCGATAGTCCCGGCGGCGTCGGCCCAGAAGGCGTCCTCCTGCACTGGCTTTGGTGGGTGGTAACGGCCCAGATCCAGGTGGGGCACACGCTCGTGGATCTGTTCTGGCGTCCACTGCTCGTAAGGCACCCCTGCTCGATCGAACAGTCCGAGCACGGTGTCAACCGGTTGATCCGGAGAGTCCAGACAGAGTCCTCCAATACGGTGGAACCTCGCAAGTTCCCCGTCGTCACGACCGCCCAGAAAGTCCTCCCACCGCTCCCAACGGTGCTTGGATTCCCAGGCGGCGACTACGCCACACCAGGTGGAGTAGTTGAACCTGACGATTGCTGAGGAAGCGCTCGTTGATCCTTGACCCGCCCCGGGGCCGCGGTCAAGTGTCACGACACGATGCCCGGCCTGGGCTAGGTAGAAGGCAATCGAACATCCAACGACGCCAGCGCCGATGATCAGGACGTCTGCTGTCTGGCGTGACACTACCGGTCTCCTCATACTGGTGCTGACCGGCACAGTGTGGGCCGGTCCGTTCACGCTAGAGAGCACTGGATGGGGCCACCTAGGAACTGCAGTTGAGACTCTGGACGGGTTGCTACGACGCGCGACGAAGGAGATGCCAGAATTGGCAAGGTGCTCGCCGACCTAGACGCCATCGCCCACGCTCTGGCGCAGCGTGTCCACCGAGCGGTGGCGATCGACGATCCGAGCCTGAGGCTCCTGGCCCACACACCGCACCATGGTCCTGTCGACGAGACCAGGCGGCAGTCGATCATGCATCTGCGAGCCGACACTGCCACCGTCGAGTGGGCGCTTGGAATCGTGGCCCATGCGACTGAAGATCTGGTGCGCCTTCCGGCAAATCAAGAAAGGGGGGTCCTGGCAAGGGTTTGTGCACCATTGCGCTGGCAAGGGCGGACCTTGGGCTACCTGTGGCTGATTGACCAAGATGGGACGCTCACCGACGAAGAGTTGGCCGAGGTCGCTGAAGCAGCGCGGGCGGCATCCAGGGTGATGGCACGCGGTGGACTTCCACCGGACAGTCACCAGTTGCTGCTCGAGTCCCTCACCGAGGATCTTTTCGTGGAGGCGGCTGCGGTGCGTCGGCAGGCTGCGCAGAGCCTGACTCAGATGCTGGAGCTTTCCGGGCCTGTTTCGACCATTGCCTTCGAGTTGGATCGGGAGTGCCCGCAGGGGGACATTACGGCCCTACAACGCCATCTGCAGCGCGTCGCGTCCCGGCACAGCGCATACCCGGCTCTGCCAGTGGCAGCCAACGATCGGGTGGTCCTTCTGTTGGCTGATCCGAGGCCAAGGGTTGTGGCACGCATTGCCGACAGTGCCTTGGAGTCCACGACTCCGCATGGGCTCCCCGTGCTGCAGCGCGCCGGGATTGGCGATCCGGTCGGTGAACTCGAGGATGTTTGGCTGAGCCGACGACAGGCCGAAGGTGCCCTTCGCGTGGTGACGAGGACCGGCAAGTTCGGGAGGTCTGCCGCGTGGCCGCAGATCGGTGTGTACCGGATCTTGGATCGGATCGACCCAAGTGCAGACCTATCCGAACTCTTGCCCCAGGCGTTGTGGCAGGCTCTGCACGAGCCCGCGCATGCCGACATCATCGCTACGGTGGAGGTCTACCTTGACCATGGCTCGGACGTGCAACGCGCGATCGAGGTTCTGAGGATTCACCGGACCAGCCTCTATTACCGTCTCCGCAGGTTCACTGAAGTTACTGGCTTGGACCTGCGCGATGGGCAGGTGCGGTTGGCTGTCCACGCTGGCCTTGCCCTGGCTCGGCTGCGTACCACGGCGTGAGGGTCGGCTAGCCCACTTTCGACACCCGTAGCGTGGCAGCCGTGCCGGTTGCGTCCGGAGTGTCTGTGGACAATCTGCGTGGCCACCTAGATTCTGCCCATGTCAGTCTTCGCGGAAGTCGCCGCCGTGCAGGAGCAAGTCGAGGCCTGGATGCGGGCCACAGAGGGCCCCGCGCTGGGCGAGATCAGCATGATCACAGATCTCTGCGCGTCCGGGGACGGTCAGTTTACGGCGGGCATCGGTCGAGTGCTGGACGATCTGAGCCAGCGTTCTCGTGCCGTCGTTGCAATGGCCGACACCAACAAGGGGACGCTGGAACACCTCGACCTGCGCCCGACGGCCCTGAGCTGGGGTGGCTCACTCCTCGGTGTGGGCGGGCTGGCGGATCACACGCCAGAACTGACGGTGCTGAGCCCCTCCGGCGACACGGTCATGTCTACGGAACTACCCGGAGTCTGTCAGCACCTCGCCGGATGGTCTGAAAGCGCGGAGCGCGACGCAGTGCGCTTCGCCGCCATCTGCGAAACGGCCCAATCGGACAACTTCGATGCCGCGCCGAGCCTCCTTGCTCAAGCGATCACCCATGCGGGCCAGACGGAGATGGAGACCCTGGCACCGCAGGTGTATGTCGATGGTCCCCAACACCCCAGGACCCTCAATGTCATCGATGTGTTAACACAGACCAGCACTACGGTAGATGTGGGCGGGTTGGAAGTATGGGAAGCCTCATGGCTCGATCGGGACCACCTTCTGGCTATCGTTTCCCAAACCACGGGAGAGTCGGGATGGTACACGGCGGACCTAGTTCGGATCACCGTCTCGACCGGAGACGTTGTCCTCCTCTACCGCCCCGAGGGGGAGCGTCAACTGAGTTGCCCGCTCGGGCATCAGGGACACGCCCTCGTGATCGAGGGCATTGCCAGTGACCGGGGGGTGCTCGCAGGCGAAGTCATCGTTGTCGATCCGACTGGCTCGACTCAGCGCCTGGCCGTCCCCGAGACCGACGTCACTTGGATCAGCTGTTCGGGTGACATGCTCGGCTATTTCGGGCTGAGCGGGCTGCGGACGGTCTTGGGGCGCATCAACATCCCCGCCAAGAATGGTCCTGGCCCTGGGGTGACCAGCACCCGCAGTTGGGGCAGCTCGGAGACGATCGGCGCCCCCCATGGCCCGGCTGGTGCGATCGATGCGCAGGGTCGCTTCCACGGCGTGCTCGAGTCCTTCTCCCGGTACCCACAAGTAGTCGTCATCACCGACGAGTCAGTGCACACCGTGGTCGACCTGCGGCACGAGGGATCCGCAGCGTATCTTTCGTCCGAGCCGGTACTCCGAGAGATCGAGTGGGCGGCGCCCGACGGACTCGTGATCCAGGGCCTGCTCGTCACGCCTCCCGGCCCAGGGCCCTTCCCCCTCTTGGTGAATGTCCACGGAGGGCCGGTGTCGGCCTGGCGGAACCGGTGGGGTGTGGCCAATCTCGATCGCTACCCTTACGTGTCCTTTCTAGCGGCTCATGGATACGCCAGCCTGTACCCCAATCCGCGCGGTAGCCACGGCAGGGGACAACAGTTCATCGACCGAGTTCGCGGGGACATGGTGGGAGCCGATGTCGATGATCTGCTCAGCGGTGTGGACTACCTCGCCGGACAGGGCATCATTGATCCTGGGAAGGTCGCCGTGACCGGCAACAGTTACGGTGGGATGATGTCCGCCTGGCTGGCTGTGACGTCTACACGCTTCGTGGCGGCCATCGCGACCTCTCCTTCTGTGGACATGGTCAGCCAGCACTACTGCTCGGACATCCCGGAGTTCGACCGCCTCTTCGTTCGGGACGACCTGCATGCTGCTGACAGTGAGTATCGCCAAAGAAGTGCCATCCATCATGTCGCCGGTGCGCGCACACCGACCCTGGTGACGGCCGGTCTGCTGGACAAGACGACACCGCCGGAACAGGCGATCATCCTGCACCAGGCGCTGCGCGAGCAAGGAGCACCCACCGCTCTGGTCCTCTATCCGGGTCAAGGACACGGAATCAAGGACTT
Organism: uncultured Ornithinimicrobium sp.; assembly: GCA_964450585.1. Lineage (GTDB taxonomy): Bacteria > Actinomycetota > Actinomycetes > Actinomycetales > Dermatophilaceae > Ornithinicoccus. Next base: position 10,086 of record CAYVEH010000052.1, on the reverse strand, counting down.
TCCCGATTCAACACACTTTGTGGCACACCTGTTGTGTTGGCTGGACCACTACACCCGCAGCGAGCCGGAGGGTCGGAGACCATGAGGCTTTCGACTGCAGTCGAAGTTCAATCGCACGATCTGCATCACTGCACTCTCCCACCGCCATCCCCGAGGACGGAAGCATAGGGTCATGCTTGCTCAGGTCACATCACCCTCCATCTGCGTCATCGGAGCTGGGATTCTTGGAGTCTCCGCTGCGGTGCACCTTTCGCGTCTGGGTGCCAGCCACATCACGGTGATCGATGCGGGCGAACCCCTTGCTGGAACCACCCCGGCGGGCGCTGGGTTCGTCGCCGCGTTCGCTGCCGATAGGAATCGTCGGTTGCACCCCGACTGTGTCCCCATCGAGACCTACAGCATCGACTTCTACACCGACCTACACACCAGCGGGCATGACTTGGAGTTCTCCGCCCGTGGCAACCTCGTCCTGGCGCTCACCCCGGAGGTGCTGAGCTGGCTGCAGCCAGGCCTGCTGGAGCACCCCGCCCGTCTAGCTGGAACCCGTGCTGTCTCTCCGCGTGAGATTGGTGATCTGACCTCCGAAGCGGTGGACACGAGCAAGGTGGCCGGCGGGGTGTACATGCCTGAGGGGGTCCAGCTCACGACAAGCAAAGCTGTACTCGCCGCACTTGAGCAGCTGCGCGAAGCGGGGACCACCCTGCGCTTTTCCACGAAGGTGGAGAAACTTGAACGCGATGCCTCGGGTCGGATCTGTGGTGTCCGCACCGATTCTGGTGAGGTCATCCCGGCGGGCACTGTGGTACTTGCCTGTGGTGCCTGGACCAATGATCTGCTGCAGCCACTCGGCGAACGCCTGCCATTGGTGCCCGTTGTGGCCACACGTATGGTGACCGACGACGTTGGGGTGCCTTCCGACCTGCCGACGATCCAGTGCCGCGAACTCGAGTTGTGGATCCGCGAACTCCATGGCGCATGGTCCTGGGGCGTCGGTTCGGCATACCGTCGTCTGTCCCGGATTGATGGTATCGACGCGGGCATCGGCCGTCCGGTCTCCCAAGAACTGATTGATGCCCAACTGGCGTCGCAGCCGCAGGTAGCTGAGGTCTTCCCGAGCCTCAGAGGCGAACCTCCGGTCGCCACCATTCAGGGCATCCCCACCTACAGCGCCGACGGCAATCTGTACGCGGGGGCGATCCCGGCCGTGCCCGGTCTCTACGTGCTCGCGGGGGACAACGAGTCCGGAGTCACCCATGGCCCGGGGATGGGGCGATTGGTGGCCGAGTTGGCCCTCGGGGGTGAGCCTTTCGTTGACCCACGGTCATTCCGCCCCGACCGTACCCGCCCTCAGGACTTCCCGGACGAGGACGCGGCAGCCGCGGCCATGGCGGGTGACCGCGTGGCCGACGCCGTCCAGTAACCGGCCATGAATCCCACTTTTCAGCCTCCAAGGAGACCCAGATGATCTCGCTTCGTAAGACGCTCCTGCTTGCCGCCGCCGGCACTCTCGTTCTCACCGCCTGCGCGGAAACCGCTGATCAGTCGGGCGCCGAGCCGAGTGGTGCCGCGACCGGAAGTGCAGGTGGCTCCGACGCCCTGACAGTTGGTACAACCGACGTGGTGCATGGTCTTGATCCGGCAGCCACCTGGGATCTGGGCTCGGCGGTCTTGCACGGTCAGATCTACCGGTGGCTCCTTACCTCCGAGCCTGGCTCCACCGAGCCTGTCCCGGACCTCGCGGAGAGTGCGGAGTTCACTGCACCCAACGAATACACCGTCACGCTACGGGAGGGCCAGACCTTTGCGAACGGCAACGACCTGACGGCCTCGGACGTCAAGTTCAGCTTTGATCGCTTGGTGGGTATCAATGACCCCAATGGCCCGGCGCAGTTGTTGGCAGACCTGGAATCTGTGGAAACACCCGATGACTTCACCGTAGTCTTCAGGTTAAGGTCAGAAAACAACGTGCTCTGGCCGCAGATTTTGACGAGCCCAGCTGGGTACATCTTGGACGAAGAGTCATTCCCGGCGGATGAGATCGCCTCTGACGCTGACATCGTGGACGCGAATCCGTTTGCGGGCCCCTACTCCATGACCAACTACTCAGCCAACCAGCACGCGGTGATGACTCGGAACGAGGCATATGACGGGATCTTGGGCGCTGCCAAGACCAAGAATGTCACGTTCCAGTACTATGCAGACGCCAGCAACCTAAAACTCGACATCGAACAGGGTGATGTCGACGTTGCCTACCGGACTCTCGGGGCTACTGCGGTTGCCGACCTTGACAGCAAGGATGATGTCGAAGTCTACTTGGGGCCCGGTGCTGAACTGCGCTTCTTCGTGTTCAACTTTGAGACGGCACCTTATGGCGCCGAAACCGACGATCCGGATCCGGATAAGGCGCTCGCGGTACGACAGGCCGTCGCCGACCTCATCGACCGGGAAGCTCTTGCAACCGAGGTCTACAAGGAGACGTACCAGCCGGTCTACAGCGTGGTCCCCGCCGGTCTTGAGGGAGCTACAGAGCCGTACCGCGACCTCTACGGGGACGGGGCTGGGGGGCCCGATCCGCAGCGCGCCGAAGAGCGACTGGAGGCCGCCGGGGTGGAGACTCCAGTCACCCTGAACCTGCAGTACAACAACGATCATTACGGCGAATCGGCGGCAGATGAATACGCTATGATCAAGTCGCAACTGGAAGCTGACGGACTCTTCACTGTTAACCTGCAATCCACGGTGTGGAGTGAGTATGTTTCAGCCTTCCAGAATGACGAGTATCCACTCTACCAGTTGGGGTGGTTCTCGGACTTCCCCGATGCGGACAACTACACAAATCTGGTCTACGGATCCGATAGTTCTGAGTCCCAGTTAGGTAAAGCGAATGAGGACGCTGCCACGAACAAAGCCATCGAGGCTTCTCGTGTCGCCACTGACCCGGCAGAACGGAACACCCTGCTAGGCCAAGCGCAGCAATCCCTTGCTGAGTATCTTCCGATCGTTCCGCTCCTGCAAGGCCAAGACATTATCATTGCGCGCAGCAACATCGAAGGCGTCGACAAGACCCAGGACGCATCCTTCCGCTTTCGCGTTGGGCTGCTGAGCAAAACCGACTGAGTCGATGACGGTCACTCCGGACCAAATCGCCAGTCCCGTACCGTCCCGCGGCGGTGCGGGACTCGGTCGCTACCTGCTGGTGCGCTTCCTACTAATCTTCCCCACGGTACTCATCCTCGTCAGTGTGGTCTTCGTCTTCATGCGACTGGTCGGCGACCCCATCACGGCATCGATGGGTGGACGACTCACGCCCGCACAGCTGCAGGAACGGCTCGCCGAGGCGGGCTATGACCAACCAATCCTGGTGCAGTACTTCCACTATCTGGGAGATATCGCCCGAGGCGACTTCGGTCGGACGACCGATAACCAGGCGATCACGGAGGTCCTCACGACGTACGGTGCAGCGACCCTGGAGTTGGCCATCTATGCGGCAATCGTGGCGATCATCGTGGGTATCCCGTTCGGTCGGATAGCAGCGTACTACCGGGACAGAGCGCCGGACGCAGCGTTCCGCGTGCTGGCGATCCTTACCTACGCCACGCCAGTGTTCTTCGCCGGTCTCCTCCTCAAACTCGTGTTCTCAGTCTGGCTCGGATGGCTCCCGCTCGGTGGTCGGGCCAGCACTCAGACAGAGATCTCCCTGGGAACGATTCCGGGTGCCAGTGGGCTTCTGACGATTGACGCGCTTCGTACTGGTCGGGCTGACCTCATCGCGGATGTCTTCAGCCACCTGGTCCTCCCAGCTGTTGCCCTCGGATTGCTGACAGCGGGGGTATTCCTGCGTTTGGTCCGTACCAACATGATCGCCACCCTGTCGATGCCGTACGTCGATGCCGCCCGGTCCCGCGGCATCCGGGAGGCTCGCCTCGTGCGCACCCACGCCTTCCGTCCGGCCCTGATCCCGATCGTGACCGTGATGGGCATGCAACTTGCCCTCATGCTGGGAGGAGCCATCTTGACTGAGACGACGTTCGAGTGGCGTGGTCTCGGCTTCGAGCTCGCCCGCTATCTGTCAGCACGTGATTACGTGGCGGTGCAGGGCATTGTCGCCCTGCTGGCGGTGATCGTTGCCGTTACCAACTTCCTGGTCGACGTCGTGGCCGCCTTTATCGACCCACGGGTGAGGTACTGATGGCCGGCACCGCCCAACCGCCACACGGTGGCAGTCTCTGGACGAGGCTCCCCGTCGTCTGGCATCTGCGCCGTAGTTCCGGGCTGCAGCGTGCGATGCTCGTCGCCGGTTTGCTTCTCGTCGGCGGTTTCATCGTGATCGCACTATTCGCTCCGCTCCTCGCTCCCCATTCATACGCTGAGATGAGCAGCTCCGCAGGCCAGTTCCCACGCCAAGCGGCGCCATCTGCCCAGCACCCCTGGGGTACCACCGTCGGTGGGTATGACGTGCTGTCCCGGACCCTGTGGGGGTCCCGTACAGCGTTGCTGACGGTGCTGATGGCCATCAGTGCATCACTCGTGCTCGGTGTCACCGCGGGCTTAGTCTCCGGATATCTGGGAGGTCCTGTTGACCGTCTCCTGGTCATGGTCGCAGACGCGGTATATGCCTTTCCCTCGCTGCTGCTCGCCATCGTGGTGTCGATCGTGATCTCGGGCGGCCAATCAAGCTATGTCGGCGGCATGCTCTCGGCTGCCATTGCGATCTCGGTGGTGTTTGTGCCGCAGTACTACCGTGCCGTTCGGGCCGAAACACTGCAGGTCAAAGCGGAACCGTTTGTGGAAGCAGCGCGAGTCTTCGGTATGCCGCGGACTCGCATCCTGCGGAGACACGTCCTGAGAAACACGACCCGCTCGATCCCATTGCTCATCACGCTGAACGCCGCCGAAGCTATCTTGACGTTGGCTGCGCTCGGTTTCCTCGGGTTCGGCATCGATCCGACGGCTGCCGCCGAGTGGGGATACGACCTCAACCGGGCGATCGCCGACACCGCCAGCGGTATCTGGTGGACGGGAGTTTTCCCGGGATCAGCGATTGTCCTGCTCGTCCTCGGGATCACTCTGGTCGGGGAGAGCCTGAACGACATCGCCGACCCTCGCCTGCGCCGCCGCTCACGGCGACAGAAGGAGAAGGTCGATGACTGAGACAGGGCAGAGACCAGGGCGGATGACGCCTCCGGCGTCGGGGCTCGACAACCTAGTTCTGGACATCGATCAGTTGCGCATCAGTTTTGATACCGACGACGGCGCGGTTGACGCGGTTCGTGGAGTGAGCCTGCAGGTCGCCGCGGGTGAGATCGTGGCCCTGGTCGGTGAGTCAGGATCAGGCAAGACCGTGACAGCGCACGCCATCCTCAAGATGCTGCCGGAGACTGCGCACGTACGGGGTCGCGTCAGCCTGGACCAGACGGACGTGCTCTCACTCACCGGTGAAAGGTTGCGACGTGTACGTGGGCGGAGCGCGGCCATGGTGTTCCAAGAGCCTTCCACGGCGCTCAATCCGGTCTTCCCCGTTGGCTGGCAGATCGCTGATGGCATCCGAGCACACACTCGAATGAGTGGGAAAGCGGCACGATCCCGCGCTATCGAGTTGCTGCGCGTGGTGGGCATTCCAGAGCCTGAGGAGCGGGTGGACTTCTATCCGCACCAACTCTCTGGTGGCCAGAAACAACGTGTCGTCATCGCAATGGCGCTTGCACTAGATGCCCAGCTGATCATTGCCGATGAGCCGACCACCGCGCTGGACGTGACGGTCCAGGCAGAGATCCTGGAGGTGCTCCGCCAACTCCGTGATGACTTTGGGAGGTCGGTGCTGCTCATTACCCACAACATGGGCGTGGTAGCTGACCTGGCCGATCGGGTAGCGGTCATGCGGCAGGGAAAGGTGGTGGAGTCTGCCGACGTGGTGGACATCTTCAACCGACCACAGCATGCCTACACCAAGGCCCTCCTGGCCTCGGTTCCGCGACTGACTCCTGCGCAGCGGCCCCGCGCAGCGACGACTCGCGAGGAGACTCCGATCGTGCAGGCGAGTTCCCTGTGTGTCACCTTCCCAGGACGCCTGGGACGACCAGCGGTGCAGGCCGTACGGCAGGTGACCTTCGCGATCCAGCCCGGGGAAGTCCTCGGCCTGGTCGGGGAGTCTGGCTCAGGTAAGACGACGATCAGTCGGGCAGTAGCCGGGCTCGCCTCGCCCACCAGTGGCTCCCTCCAAGTGCTAGGTCAGGAGATGCTCGGTGCCCGAGAGCGGGTCATTCGACCGCTACGACCCAATATCGGTTTTGTCTTCCAAGACCCTGCGACGAGCTTCAACCCTAAGCTCACCATCCGCGACTGTGTGGCCGAACCATTGCGGGTGCACAGGCCGAACCTGCGCGAGGGCGAAGTGCGTGCTCGCGTCACTGAGGTCCTGGACCTAGTACACTTGTCCCCTGCCCTGGCTGACCGGTTCCCCCACGAGCTCTCCGGCGGTCAACGTCAGCGTGCAAGCCTGGCGCGAGCGCTCATTCTGCAGCCGGCCTTATTGATCGCGGACGAGCCGACGTCCGCGCTCGATGTGTCCGTGCAAGCCCGTGTCCTGGAGGTCTTCGCCGAACTGCACGATGAGTTGCGCTTTGCCGCACTGTTCATCTCGCACGACCTTGCAGTCGTAGGTATGGTCGCTGACCGGGTGGGGGTGTTGCACCAGGGACGTCTTGTCGAAGTCGGGCCCACGCACGCTGTCCTGACCGCACCGCATGAGGAGTACACCCAGCGGCTGCTGGCTGCGGCTCCAGTTCCAGACCCTGTAGAGCAGGCGACACGGCGAGAGTCTTGGCAGGCCATGGGGGAGCGGCAGCATTGACTCTGAGCGGTTGAACTTGAGCCTGTGCGCTGGTGGTCGTGGGGTGAGTCCAGCGGGCGCGGCACACTAGGGCGGTGAACCTCACCGCGGCCTACCAGCGTCTCGTCCGGGCCGACCGCAGCGACCAGTCACGCGACGAGCAGCGCGAGGTAGCGGCCAACGGCACGCGCCAGATCGTCGCGGAGGCGCTCCAAGCCACGGGCGACCAGGTCGTCAATGCCAAGACGGTTCTGCCCTGGCTGTTTGCTTCCCTCGGGGTGCCCGCCGGGCTGACTGGACTCCTGGTGCCGATCCGCGAGTCCGGCTCGATGCTGCCCCAGGCGGCGCTGGCCCCGTGGGTCGAGCGGACCCCCCGGCGCCGCCACCTCTGGGCTCTGGGGGCCACCGGGCAGGCGGTCGGTGCGGCCGGCATGGCCGCAGCCGCGGCACTGCTGCACGGTCTCCTGGGCGGAGTGGTCGTCCTGGTGGCGCTCGCGGTGTTCTCTCTCGCCCGCGCCCTGACCTCACTGGCCGGCAAGGACGTGCTGGGCCGGACCATCCCCAAGGGCGAGCGGGGTCAGATCAACGGCCTGACCACCGTCCTGTCCGGCGCGGTCGCGATCACCCTGGGCCTCGGCATACGGCTCCTCGGTGGCGACGGGGCGGGCGCCGCCGTGCTGGCCTGGCTGCTGCTCATCGCCGCCGCGCTCTGGGTGTTGGCGGTGCTGGTTTTCCTCGGGATCCGGGAGCCCGACGAGGAGCCGGCCACCCCGCAGGAGACGGCCGGCTGGGCGGGTCGTGCGGTCCACCTGCTGCGTGAGGATCGGGCCTTGCGCCGGTTCGTGGTCGCCCGCGCGCTGCTGCTGGTCTCGGCCCTGAGCCCGCCGTTCGTGGTGGCTCTCGCCGCCCAGGCCGGCGGCGGTGGCCTCGCCGGACTCGGCCCGTTCGTCATCGCCCAGGGGATCGCGGGGCTGATCGGTGGCAAGACCTTCGGACGCCTGGCCGACCGGTCCTCCAGGGACCTGATGATGTGGGGAGCGGCGGCGGCCGCGGTCGTGATCGCGGGTTTCCTTCTCCTGCTCCGCATCCCGAGTATGCCGAGTGCCTGGTGGCTCTATCCCGTCACCTATCTGCTGTTGGCCCTGACCCACACCGGCGTGCGGGTGGCGCGCAAGACCTATGTCGTCGACCTGGCGGAGGGCGACCAGCGCACGGAGTATGTCGCGGTGGCCAACACGGCCATGGGTGTGCTGTTGCTGGTCGCGGGGGCCGTCTCCGGCGGCCTCGCCCTGCTGGGTGCGGAGGTTGCGCTGCTCTTCCTCGGGCTGCTCGGCGTGGCCGGAGTGATCGTGAGCCGCACCTTGCCGGAGGTGAGCAGACGCGACTAGCGCAGCAGGGGGACCGTGAGGTCGTAGGCCACCACCATGGCTCGCGCCAACTCTTGCTCCTGGCTGTCATGGAGAAAGCCGAGGGTGCTCATGCGCCAAGGATAGCAACGGTGCATCCCATAGTGGGATGCACCGTGCTCCGGTCGCTGCATGTCTTGCCCGGCCACGTCGTGTTCAGGCTCCGGACACGAGCGTGGGCGGTGGCGCCTGGCGATACTGCTGTGGGCTCACACCGTAGGCGCGCTTGAACGCGGTGCTCAGCGAGAACGGCGTCGCATAGCCGACCTGGCGAGCCACGGCCGCGACGGTCGCGTCGGAAGAGGTCAGCCGGTCGGCGGCCAGCGCGAGGCGCCAGCCGGCCAGGTAGGCCATCGGCGATTCACCGACCACGCCGGTAAACCGCCGCCCCAGCGCGGCGCGGGAGACCCCGACCCGGCCAGCCAGCTCGTCGACCGTCCACGGGTGGGCCACCTCCCGGTGCAGCAGCGTGAGGGCAGCGCCGACCGCCGGGTCCTGCTGGGCCCGGAACCACCCGGGTCCCTTGCTCTCCTGGCTGCTGAACCAACTGCGCAGCGTCGAGATCAGCAGGACGTCGAGGAGCCGATCCAGCAGGGCCCGCTGGCCCGGGGCCTCCACCGCGAGCTCGGAGACGAGCACGTCCAGGAGGGGGTTGCCGTCGGGTCCGGGCTCGTGCACGGCGACCCGCGGCAGGGCGGCCAGAAGGGGCCGACTGGCCTCGCCGTGCCCCTCGTAGGAACCGACCAGGATCTGCGCCGAGCCACCGGCCCGTCCCCAGGTGCGCACGCCCAGCGAGCGCTCGTCCCACAGGCCGTGACCGTCCTCCGTGCTGGTGCAGCGACCGCCCGGATAAACCACGACATCGGGCTGGGCGACCAGGAAATCGGCGACCTGGCCGCGGGAGACCTTCAGGGTCAGGCCGCGCTCGGCACTGCCGAAGCCGTGGCGCACGTCCGCCACGTCCTGGTCGGTGAAGGCACTGGGGCGCACGATCGTCCAGTCCAGTCCGCTGGAGGAGACGACCTCCTCCTGGCGCACATGATCGGCATACGCCCCGCGCAGCAGCGCCCCGAACATCAGGTGGCGCCACATCAGGTTGAGGTTGTCCCGGCTCGCTCCGACACCGAGCGTCGACTGGCAGAGGAGTCGGCGCACCCCGACGCTGCGCATGGCGTCCACGACTGCCCGGGTGCCCGCCTCGCGGACCAGCCCGTGCCGCCCGTTGCCGAGCGTGATGATCACGGCGTCGCTGCCCTCAAGCGCGCGGGCGCACGACGCGGGGTTGGTGACGTCACCCTCCACCACGTGGAGGTGGTCGTGCCGGGTCGTGACGCGGGCTGCCTCGCGGGTGAACGCGGTGACCTGATGGCCGGCAGCGAGGGCTCGCTCTACGGCGAGCCGTCCGGTGCTGCTGGTGGCGCCAAAGATGGTGATGTGCATGAGATTCTCCTTCGAGGGGTTGGGCGATGGTTGGGGTATGCGGAGGGGTCGGCTCAGGGAGTCGGGTCGGCCAGGAGCAGGGCCGGGCAGAGGCAGAGCAGGGAGCCCACCGAGGTGAGCGTGCCGCACCGATCAATGTGCCCTGGGCCAGGAGGCCGGAGGTCGGGAACATGCTCATGACTCAAGGGAACCCGCTGCCCGCGTGCCTGGCCATGGTCGACCTGCTCCACGGCATACGCCAGACGCTCACCTGGGGCGCGGACTTGACTCGACCCCCGGGTCGGCGCCCATGGTGGAGATGTCCGAGGCGCGTGCGCATTGCCCCGCAAGGTGGTCGTAGGCGTCACTGCTGGCACCCGCCGGCGAACCGCACCGAAGACAGGAGCTGTCCATGCTCACCGTGTCCGAGAA
>CAYVEH010000051.1:0-15611 GCA_964450585.1 uncultured Ornithinimicrobium sp. | reverse complement strand
GTGATGCCTACGAGCCGTTAGCGCACCGGAAGGGGCGCGACCACGACACCGGGCATGGTCACGATTGACAACGCCCGGATGCCTCCGTCCCGGCCGCAGGGTCTCAGTCACCTGCGGCCGGGACGGCCTATGGATCGGGGTGCGACCGACTCTAGGGCAGGGCACCCGGTGGTACCCAGGTGACTCGTTACTCCATGACCGCTTTCCACAGCCGCTGCAGGAACTGGCCCACCCAGGGGTGCGGTGGTGTCCGAGTAACCTGCTGGGGTGCGTCCAGAATTGAGTGGGTGACCGGAACCTGCGGGGCCCCGTGACCCTGTCAAGAGCACGAGGATGAGGAGAACCAGGCCAAGGCCGACCGCCCCCAGCGTCGCCATGACCATGGCGATCGAGTCGTCTGCCAGAGTGATCTTCTGCTGGACTGCCCACAGCACGTACCCCCAGGATGCGCCAACAAGTGCTGCCCCTCCGGCGAGCGCCGTCCCGGCGACCCAGCCAGACGTCGAGGTGTTGATCTTCTCGCCTGGTTGCCGGCCACGGATCTGTACCTTCCCCTCAATGTAGGAAAGGCACACACGGGCGCGCTGTTCCTGCAATGACCACAAAGTGGCTGTCAAGAATGTGGAGGGTGCTAGGCCAGCCACGATGCAGAGGATGTACAGCATCGAGCCCGACTGAAACGCGAGGAGGAGTTCTGGCGCCATCCAGGCGCCTACTTGACTGACCGACTGCTGAGGGCATAGGACGACAGAGTGACCTGATCAGCAAGAGTACGTGATACGTAGACGTGATCAAGTACCGTCGCTTCGGAATCAGCTGCTGGACTACGATTGTCAGCGACGACAGTTTGCCGTTTGCCGGATGCTCTCCAGTGTCGCTGCCTGTGTCGGGGAACTGGTGGAACTAGCTGCTTCCCTGAGCACCCGCTCGTTCTGTCGCAGCCGTGTGGATCGAGTCAGGCTAAGCCCGACGGTTAGCAGAGTTCCGATAGCAGCAACGACCGCCACGACGGTCTGCACCAGGTCAGCGGTTGTCATGGATCGGCATTGTGGTCCTGCCTTTGCTGCGCATCGCAGTGTCCTCCCTTGATCTCAGACGGCGATCTTTGTATCAACTCGCGCCGACACTGGACCGACCAACAGGTGGGACGTTGTGGACGGATTGACCCGCCGCACTGCTGTCGCGGCCCGCGCACAGGTAGGTCCGCCGCCTGCAGTGGTCACCATTCTCCGGGGCTGTTAGCCCGGATCTTGCGGAACCGGCTAGCCGGGAGGAGGCTGAAGGTCGGAGTCATTACGGTCGACGAGCCAGGTGACGTCCACATGGAGGGCGTCGGCCAACAGGTAGATCGTGTCCAAGCGTGCATTGCCCGGGCCCGGACGCCCGCTCGACGGGTCGCGTGTGTTGTTGCGATTGCGCTCGATGTTCTGGATCTGGTTACGGCTGATGCCGGTCAGCGCCGCCAACTGCTCCTGCGTCAACGACCGAGCCTCGCGCGCCGCGGCGACCTTGCGGCCCAACAACTCCGCCGCTTGGCGGAAGCGGTCGGACTGGTCAGCGGGCGGCACGTGAACACTGTCTGTGCTGCTCTCGATAAGGTCAGCCCAACCAGTTGGGTATTTCCCAGTGTGATGCACGGACCGCAAGGAGGGCGCGATGCGTCTGGAGGAGATCGCGGCCATGAACACCGTGGACGGCGTGGTCCCGGGCCAGGCAGTGACAGTGCTCGCGACCACCTGGCACGGAACGGATGCTGTCAACCTCGTGTACCAATTGGCCGACGGAGACATCCAGCAGGCGCTCCTCTATCGCGACGACGAGCCACGTCTCGCCCTGGCGGCAGCGGCATGCCGTCCGTTCGACGCCGCAGCAGAGGACTTCAAGCTGGCCGCGGAAGCCCAGCGCATCCAGCGTGCGGGCCTGCACGACCCCATGCTCGCGGTCGCGACGAGCGAGGTCGAGCCCCTGCCGCACCAGATCCGTGCCGTCTATGGCGAACTGTTACCACGGCGTCCGCTTCGGTTCCTACTCGCCGACGACCCCGGTGCCGGCAAGACGATCATGGCTGGCCTGCTCATCAAAGAGCTGATGCTGCGCGAGGACGTCAAGCGCTGCCTCGTCGTCACGCCCGGGGGCCTGGTCGAGCAGTGGCAGGAAGAGCTGTTCCTCAAGTTCGGCCTGCGCTTCGAGATCCTCGCAGCCGGCCTGGCCGACGCACCACCCGGGCGTTCCGTGTTCGAGGACAAGCCCTTCCTCATCGCCCGGATGGACCAACTAGCCCGCAACGAGATCCTGCGTGACCACCTCGACGACTCCCAGTGGGACCTGATCGTCGTGGACGAGGCGCACCGGATGTCCGCCCGGTGGTTCAGCGGGACCCTCAACCGCACCCGGAGATTCGAGCTAGGGGAGCAACTGGGCCGACTCACCCGGCACCTCCTCCTGATGACCGCGACACCGCACAACGGTGTCGAGGCCGACTTCCAGACCTTCCTGTCCCTGCTCGACCGCGACGAGTTCGCCGGGCGTGCCGACGCCGTGGCCGGTCGCCGTCACGCCGACACGTCCCGGTTCATGCGACGCATGATCAAGGAGGACCTACTCACCTTCGACGGCACTCCACTCTTTCCCGAACGTGTGGCCGAGACGGTCAGCTACGAGCTCTCACCCCTTGAGCAGGACCTCTATGACTCGGTCACGGCGTATGTGCGCGAGGGCATGGGGCGTGCCGACGCCCTTGACAGCGGCCGCAGACGGACGGTCGGGTTCGCCCTCACGGTCCTGCAACGACGGCTCGCGTCCAGTCCAGCAGCTATCCACCAGTCGCTCCTGCGCCGTGCTGCACGGCTGCGTACCCGAGCCGACGACCTGGCCAACGGTGTGGGCGTGATCCCCGGCGACCTCGGCGACGGTGGTGAGCGCACGGCATACGACCTCCCCGACGACCCACTGGACGAGTGGTCCGCAGAGGAGGCCGAGACGTGGGAGGAGGAACTCGTCGACGCCGCCACGGCGGCGCGCACCGAGGCAGAGCTCCGGGCGGAGATCGCAGAGCTCGACCAGCTTGCCCAGCAGGCAGCCCGCGTCCGCGCGAGCGGCCAGGACGTCAAGTGGGCGGCGCTGCGCACCATCCTCGAGAGCAACGTGCTGATCCGCGACGACGCCACGCCCCGCAAGCTCATCGTTTTCACGGAGCACCGCGACACCTTGGACTACCTGGTGCAGCGCATCGGCACGGTCCTTGGTCGTCCGGACGCAGTAGTCGCAATGCACGGTGGAGTCAACCGCGTCCAGCGCCGCCAGATCGCCGAGGAGTTCACCAAGAACCCGCGGTGCCAGGTGCTGGTGGCCACTGACGCGGCGGGCGAGGGTCTCAACCTGCAGGCGGCGCACCTGATGGTCAACTACGACCTGCCGTGGAACCCCAACCGCATCGAGCAGCGGTTCGGCCGGATTCACCGCATCGGCCAGAGTGAGGTCTGCCGGCTGTGGAACCTGGTCGCGATCACCACGCGCGAGGGCGAGGTCTTCAAGCGGCTGCTGGACAAGATCGAGGAGCAGCGGCAGGCCTACGAGGGCAAGATCTTCGACGTCCTGGGCGGCAGCGCCTTCGGTGACCGGTCTCTCTCGGACCTGCTGATCGACGCGATCCGCTATGGCGAGCAGCCGGAGATCCGGGCCCGCATGGAGCAAGTCATCGACGCCGGGGTCGCCGACGGCCTGCACGAGCTGATGAGCGACGCCCTCACCCATGAGGTGCTGGCACCTGCTCAACTCGAGGAGCTGCGGCGCCAGATGGATGAGGCCCGCGCCCGCAGGCTGCAGCCGCACTACATCGAGATGGCCTTCCGGGCCGCCTTCGAGCGCCTGGGCGGCCGGATGGCCCGGCGAGAGAAGGGCCGCTATGAGATCAACCGGGTGCCGGCCGAGCTGCGCACGCACACGACAGCCATCGCCTCTCGGTATGCCCGGGTCACCTTCGACATCGCCACGATCGACCATCCCACCAGTGAGCGGGCAGACCTCCTCGCTCCCGGCCACCCGTTGCACGACGCCGTGCTCAGCGCCGCTCTGGATCGCACCGGCACGGCTCTTGACCGCGGCACTGTCCTGGTGTCTGCGGAAGTCACAGAGCCGCAACTGCTGGTTGGTGTGCTGGAAGAGGTGGTGGACGGCACCGGTGAACCGATCGGTCGCCGCTTTGGCTACGCCTTCGCGCACCAGGACGGGCGGGTGACCCCTGCGGGTGCTGCCCCCTACCTCGACTGTGTCGCCGCGCCCGAGGGGGCGGTGAGCGATCGCGCCAGGGGTCTCCCGTGGCTGGACGGGGCGGAGTCGGCGGCGGTGTCGTGGATGGTCGCCCACGAGCTGCCGCAGTATGTCGCGCAGCTGGCTCCTCGCCGACGTGCTGCACTCGACGCCGCGGCCCGAGCGGTCGAGACTCGGCTGCGCGGAGAGATCAACCGGCTCGGCAGCGATGCACTTGCCGCATCCGCCAAGGAGGCAGCCGGGCAGCCGGTCAAGGAGACGTCAGCCAGCCTGACCCGCAAGGCCGATGACCTGGAGGCTCGGCTGAGTCAGCGGTTGGCGCTGATCGAGCGGCAGCGCAGCATGCGGACCCCGCCCCCAAGGGTGGCGTGTGCGGCCATCGTGATCCCCCTGTCGTGGCTGGACGATACGGACGCCGATGCCTCGGTTGGGTCAGACCCCGCGGTCTCCCGCCCCGTCGACACCTCGGTCAGCGAACGGAGGGGCGTTGACGCCGCACTGGCAGCCGAGCGCGCCCTGGGCCGAACTCCGACCGAGATGCCCCACAGCAACCCGGGCTACGACATCCGGTCAGTCGCCCCGGACGGCAGCACGATCTTCCTTGAGGTGAAGGCCAGGGTGGAGGGTGCCGAGGACTTCGTGGTCACCCACACGGAGGTGATGACCGGCAAGAACACGACGAACGCTCATCGCCTTGTGCTCGTCAAGGTCGACCCGCGTGGTCCTAAACACGACGAGATCCGCTACCTGGTGGATCACTTCCGGACAGTCAGCCTGGGCAGTCTCTTCACGGATAAGGTCGTGCTCGATTGGCGCAAGACCTGGGCTGCAGGGTCGGGTCCATGCTGATGTGGCTTGGGGCTGCCCGACCATCCACAGGGTGGTCCAAGGTTGAGCCGGATGTCGGAGTCGTTTGAGATCCTCACCTTGTGACGGACGTCTACCTCTACGCGGATGAGACCGGCAACCTGGACTATGGAGGAGCCGGCAAGCAGGGAGCATCCGACTACTTCGGGTTCGAGACAGCTGTCTACTACGGCGATCATGGCGCCGCGTTGATGGAGGGCCTGAGTCTGCGTGTCAAGGTGACAGCCGAGGGTGTGCGGCTGGCACGTGGATTCCACGCCGTGGATGACTCCAACACGACGCGCGGCGAGATGTTCGCCGTGGTCGGCACGCAGGCCCCTCGATTGACTCCACCTTCCTACGGAAGTCGGCCCTACCCGAACGTCCGCGCCGCCGGCGAGATGCGGCTCTACAAGTTGGCTTGGTACCTGCACTTCAAGGAGATCGCATCCCAAGTCTCCGCTCCAGGAGATCGGCTCTTGGTGATCGCGGGGACGTTCGGCACGCGCAAGCGCAGGGTCCAGGCGGAGGCAGCCTTGGCAGACGTGTGCGCCCAAGTCGATCGCGACATCACGCTGTGCGTCTGGGACGCTGCGTCATCGTGGGGCTCCAGGTTGCTGACTACGCGCTATGGGCGATCCATCGGAACCTGCGTGGCCGACCGTGCCACTGGTTTGACCTGGCGGTCAGGCCGACGCTCAGCAGCACGTTCACGCCATGTGGACGCGAGCCCGTCACTCCGCCGCTCCCGACAAGTTGAAGCCGGCTATCCCCCTCTGGGGAAGAGGCCCCCTGGGCCTCTTGTCACCGGCATGCCTAGTAAAGCACGACGAGCCCACAGGCGGCTACCGCTTGAACACCACGTCCATGTGCCATGTGACGGCCTCCGCACTCGGCCGCTCCTCGGTACGTTTCGGTAGTGCGATGACAGCCCCCGCCCGCTCGTAGAACTCTCGCCCGTTGCCGAAGTCCGTGCGCAGGCGTCGGCTCACCTGCAGCCGGTGCTTCTCGTCCACGCCGAGGTAGCCGTCGTCAAACAGGGTGTGCACGTCCGAGCGGAGCAGCAACCCGTTGTCGGCGCGGTGCTGCCCCTCGTGGGCGACAGGTCTGATGTGGGCAGCCTGCAGCGTCGGGGCGATGTGGCTGCCGGTGATGGCACAGCGTCGCTCATAGGCAGTCAACATCTTGCTAGCGAACCACCGCTGCCCGCGGCGCACTGTATGTGGCCCGATGACCACCTCGCGCGTTTGCCCCGGGAGGTGGGCCAAGGCATCGGACTCGGGGCGAAGAGTGGGCACTCCGGCGCGCCACAGGATGTTGGCGAAGGTCTCCTCGATGATCGACCACTCTGCGTCCTTGGGGCCGTACCCCTTCCCCCGCGTCGCCATCATCGGGAAGCCCGGCGGGAGTGGGAGCTCGGCACCTGAGGGGAGAACCGTGACGTCGGTCAGGAGGATGCAACCGATCTCCGGATCTGCGGCTATCGGGGACTTGTTCCTGAGTCGGTATCTGTTGATGCTCTCGAGGAGCGAGTTGCCGGACTCCGTGCCATTGGCCTTGCCGTAGAACCGCCACGCCTCGCTGACTCGTAGCCGGAGGTAGTCCGCGTAGAGTCCGCCGCCGATGATCTGGCCACCCTCGCTGGCCTTGCTGCGGAAGAGGAAGCGGTCGCCGGGAGATAGCGCCCGGAACGTGGTGCCGCTGGGCACCCAAAAGTTGGCTTCGGTCTGCTCGGGGTCCCTTTGCTGGAGGGCGCGCAGGTAGCGCGCCCACCTGGTGTCGGTCGGGAAGACATACGCCCTCATGGCCGGACCGTATGCCGTGCACGCACCTTCGGTCTGCCCACTGTGTTGGGCTTGTAAGGTGTGGCCCAACACATTGTGCTTGCGACAGTCCTCCAACCATCGGGGCCGCTGCGTCGCGGGCGTGAAGACACAACAGGTTGGGTGTAGATGGCAGGGACGCCGCAGCGCAAGCTCATCGAAGTGGCGCTGCCACTTGAGGTGATCAACCGGGAGTCGGCTCGGGAGAAGTCGATCCGCCACGGCCACCCCTCGACTCTTCACCTGTGGTGGGCACGTCGCCCACTCGCTGCAGCCAGGGCGGTGCTCTTCGCGCAACTGGTTGACGACCCGTCGAGCCACCCCGACAGGTTCCCCACTGAGGAAGACCAGCGTGTCGAGCGGGAGCGACTGCACGGCATCCTTGAGCGCCTTGTCCCCTGGGAAGTTACGCGTGACGAGCGGGTGCTCGAGGAAGCCCGTCAGGAGATTCTGAGGTCGACCGGCGGCAACCCGCCGCCCATCCTCGACCCGTTCGCCGGTGGAGGCACCATCCCACTCGAAGCGCAGCGGCTCGGTCTCGAGGCGCACGCCTCCGACCTCAACCCGGTCGCGGTGCTCATCAACAAGGCGCTCATCGAGATCCCGCCCAAGTTTGCCCGCCGCCCGCCCGTTCATCCGGATCTGCAGGACGAGATCGTCGGCTGGCAGCGCGCGCAGGGGCTTGCCGCGGACGTCCGGGCGTATGGCGAGTGGATGCGTGAGGAGGCGCGGCGGCGCATCGGTCATCTGTACCCGAAGGCCGACCTGCCCGACGGCTCGACGGCAACGGTCATCGCCTGGATCTGGGCGCGCACCGTCACCTGCCCCAACCCCGCATGCGGCATCGAGATGCCGCTCGTGCGGTCGTGGTGGCTGGGGAAGAAAAAGGGCAAGGAGGCGTATGTCGTGCCCTCCGTCGTCGGCGACACCACCCACCCGTCAGGGCTGAGGGTGAGGTTCGACATCGGCCACGATGTGACCAAGGCGCCGAGTGCGGACGCTGACGGCACCGTCGGCCGACGGGGAGCACGTTGTGTCGCTTGCGACACGGGTGTCCCTCTGAGTTACATCCGTGCTGAAGGTCGTGCCCAGCGCATGTCGACGCAGTTGATGGCAGTGGTCGCTGAGGGCAAGCGAAGCCGCATCTACCTCGCGCCCTCCAGAGAACACATCAACGCAGCAAGGGTCGCGACTCCAGAAGACGTGCCTGCTGGAGAGTTGCCTAAGAACCCCAGAGATTTCAAGACCCCCAACTACGGCATGAGAGGTTGGGCTGACCTCTTCACGCCCCGCCAACTCACCGCCCTCACCACGTTCAGCGACCTTGTCATGGAGGCGCGCGAGCACGTCCTCGCCGACGCCCTCGCCGCCGGCCTGCCCGAGGGCGACCGCCTCGAAGCCGGCGGCGCCGACGCCGCAGCCTACGCCGACGCGGTCGCGACCTACCTGGGCATGGGGGTGAGTCGAATGACGGACATTGCCAACGCGCTGTGTCGGTGGGAGAACACCAAGGAACAGGTCCGTAACCTGTTCGGTCGGCAGGCAATCCCGATGCTCTGGGACTTCGCGGAGGCACCGCCGTTCGGAAAGGCAGCAGGCTCTTTCACGGTGAGTCTCGGCAACCTTGTTAAGGCCATCACCGCCGCTGGTCCATCCTCGGGTACTGTCTCCCAAGCCAACGCGGCATCGCGCACGACGTCGGGTCTCTTGATCTCAACGGACCCGCCCTACTACGACAACATCGGCTACTCGGATCTCTCCGACTTCTTCTATGTGTGGCTGCGACGGAGTCTACGTTCGGTGCAGCCCTCGCTGCTCGGGACGATGTTGGTGCCCAAGGCAGAGGAACTGGTTGCCAACCCCTACCGTCACGACGGAAAGGAGGGGGCCAAGCAGTTCTTCGAGGACGGCTTTCGCGACGTCTTCCGTCGAGCCCGCGAGACAGCCCTCGTTGACTACCCAATTACCGTCTACTACGCCTTCAAGCAGTCCGAGACGACTGACGCGGGTGAGTCTTCGTCTGGATGGCAGACGCTGCTCGACGGCATGATCTCCAGCGATTGGTCTATCACTGCCACGTGGCCACTGCGGAGCGAACTCAGCAATCGGATGATCGCTTCCGGAACGAATGCACTCGCCTCCTCGATCGTCCTCGCCCTCCGTCCACGCCCCGAGGACGCGCCCACCACCGACCGCCGAGGATTCATCGCAGCCCTTCAGTCCGAGCTTCCAGACGCTCTCCGAAAGCTCCAGCAGGGAGCCATTGCACCAGTCGATCTGCCGCAGGCTGCGATCGGCCCCGGCATGGCGGTGTTCTCTCGGTACTCGGCGGTGCTCGAGCCGGACGGCTCGCAGATGACTGTGCGCTCTGCATTGGAACGGATCAACGAGATCCTCGACCAGGTCCTCGCAGAGCAGGAGACCGACTTCGACGCGACCACTCGCTTTGCCCTCGCCTGGTACCGGCAGCATGGGTACGGCACCGGAAGGTACGGTGACGCCGACAACCTTGCCCGTGCCCGCAACACGGCAGTGGACGCGCTCGAGCGCTACGGCATCCTCACCTCCCGAGCCGGCAACGTCACCCTCCTGCGCCCAGCTGACTTGGACACGGCATACGACGTTGTCGCAGACCCCACCGTGAGCACCTGGGAGGTCCTGCACCACCTGCTTCGCGTCCTTGACGTCGACGGCATCAGCGGCGCTGGCGCCTTCCTGGCCGGGGCGCTCGCCCGCCCTGCGGCAGACATCGAGGCCGATCTCATCAAGGAGCTCGGTCACCTGCTCTTCCGCATCGCCGAGCAGGACGGCCGCACCAAGGACGCCATCGCCTTCAACAGCGTCGTCACTTCCTGGCCCGACATCACCGCAGCAGCCGACGCCCGCCCTGGCGCTACGCAGGACACCTTCACCTTCGAGGAGGACTGAGAGATGGGCTTCTTGACCCCCATGTACGAGCTCGGTGAGTACCTGAAGTGGACGCGGTCAGGGGCCATCCAGCTGCCCGACTTCCAGCGGGGCTACAAGTGGGAGGACGAGCGCATCCGGCAGCTGCTCGTCACCGTCCTGCGGGGCCACCCGATGGGAGCCGTCATGTTGCTCAAGACGGGCAACGCGCAGGTGCGGTTCAAGCCGCGTGCCATCGAGGGGGTCTTGCTGCCGGCGGGCCAGGAGGCCAACTTCCTCCTGCTCGACGGCCAGCAGCGGCTGACCTCGCTGACCCAAGCCCTGAGCGGCACCGGCCACGTCGATACCAAAGACAGCCGCGGCAAGCTGCTCGAGCGTCGCTACCTGATTCACATGGAAACCGCGCTCAGCGGGTCCGACCGCGTCGACGAAGCGGTGATCTCCATCCCTGCGGACGGGGTAGTGAGGGCCAACTTCGGTAAGGACGTGGTGCTCGACCTGAGCGACGCCGACAAGCAACGCGAGGCTGGCTATTTTCCCCTCCATCTGCTCTATGGCGACTACATGAGTTGGATCATGGAGTTCGAGCCCCGCGATCTCGGCAACCAGTTCTGGAAGACCTTCATCCAACCGGCGGCGACCTACGACATTCCCGCGATCGTGCTCGACGAGCGCACCGAGAAGGCAGCCGTCGCGACCGTATTCGAGAAGGTCAACATCGGCGGTCTCCCCCTCAACGTCTTCGAACTGCTGACGGCAGTCTTCGCCGGTGACGCGGACCACTTTGCCGAGACCGGTGAGGACTTCCGCCTCAACGACGACTGGCGGGAGATCCAGCAGTCGTGGTCCGCTCAGCCAGTCCTTGCCGCCGTCGAGAACACCGACTTTCTCCAAGCGGTCACCATGCTGACCACCCGCAAGCGGCACCTGGCGGACATCTCCGACCGCCCGCCAGCCATCTCGGCCAAGCGCGAGGACGTGCTCAAGCTGACGCTGGCTGACTATCTGGAATGGCGCGAGCCTCTCCGGGAGGCCTTCAACTGGGCCGCCACTTTCCTGGCCGATCGTCACATCTTCACCCGCCGTGACGTTCCTTACGCCAAGCAACTTGTGCCTCTGGCCGCGATCAAAGTGGTCCTCGGCAATGACGCGACGCTCCTCGGAGTCAGCGAGCGTCTGGCCCGCTGGTACTGGTGCGGAGTGCTGGGCGAGCTCTACGGCTCGGCCATCGAGACGAGGTTCGCCCGCGACATCGAGATGGTCCCGAGCTGGGCGCTCGACGCTGCACAGCCGGTCCCACGCACCGTCGGTGACGCCAACTTCACCGAGTCCCGGCTCCACTCGCTGCGCAGACGCAACGCGGCGGCATACAAGGGAATCGCCGCACTCATCCTCGCCGGTGGGGCTCGGGACTGGATGGAGGACAAAGCCCTCGACAAGGTGCAGTACGTCGACCTCGCCGTCGACATCCACCATGTCTTCCCCCAGAAGTGGTGCTCGGAGAACGGCATCGACGACGAGCGACGCGAGAGCATCATCAACAAGACCACCATCAGTGCTCGGACGAATCGGACCATCGGTGGCGTCGCGCCCTCGAACTACCTGGAGACCATCCAGTCCAGGGCGCAGGTCGGTGCCGATCATCTCGAGCAGCTCCTCTCGTCTCACCTGATCGACGTCTCGCTGCTGAGGGAAGACGACTTCGACGCGTACTTCACAGCACGCAGGGAAGCGCTTTGCCAACTTGTCGAGCGGGCCATCGGCAAGGCGGTCCAACGGGACATCGAGCAGGGGCACGGCGAGGAGGACTCTGCCCACTTCGACGCGGCGGAGCTCATGGAAGACGAGATCGAGGAGGCCTCCTGACATGGCCACCAGTAACCGCGACCGAATCGGCCAGATGTTTGAGATCCTGGCGCCTGCGCTTGACGACTTCATCTCCTCGGTAGTGGGCCAGACCGATCAGGCGCTCGGAGCCGAGTGGACCAAGCTCGTCGAGGCCAAGGACGTGCGCAATGGTGCTCCCGCCGGTCGGGACTACGACCCTCTCGACCCACAGGTGCAGTTGCGCATGCTGACGGAGAGCAATATCACCGCTGGGTTCCGCGCCAAGTGGTACCCGTTCTCCGAGGCCATCGGCAGGACGGGGGAGTCCTATGCCAGCGAACTGCGAGAGGCGCGCAACAACTGGGCCCACAACAAGTCGTTCACCGACGACGATGCGTACCGGGCGCTGGACACCGCTCAGCGGCTCCTCACGGCGATCAACGCTCCGACTGAGGCAGACCAGGTTGGCAAGATCCGGACGAACCTGCGACGGGTGACGGCAGACCGGGACGACAAGCGCACCCTCAGGCAAGCGGTTACTGAAAGCCCCCTGTCGGCGGGGTTGCGGCCGTGGCGTGAGGTGCTTCCGCCGCACGAAGACGTGGCTAGCGGAAATTTCAAGGCCTCAGAGTTCGCTGCTGACCTGTTCAAGGTCGCGACCAACGACCAGGAGACGGGCCGGGACTACGCGGACCCCGTGGAGTTCTTCCGCCGGACCTACCTCACCGACGGCCTCCGTGACCTCATCGGCCGTGCGGTCGATCGGCTGACGGGTGACGACAACGCCTCGCCGGTAATCAACCTGCAGACCAACTTCGGTGGAGGCAAGACCCACTCGATGCTCTCCCTGTGGCACCTGGCCGGTGGCACTCCCCTCGGGGACTACCCACAGGAGGTGCAGGAGCTCCTCAGCCAGCACGGCTTCGACTCGCTCGAAGACTCGAAGGTCAATCGGGTCGCGATCGTAGGCAATCACTTCGCTCCCACCGGGGAGCAGAAACCGGACGGTACGTTCGTCCGGACCATCTGGGGGGAACTGGCGTGGCAACTCGGCGGTGCCGAGGGCTATGCCATGGTGGCCGATGCTGACCGGGCCAGCACCCCACCGGGAGGTGCCCTGCACAGGCTCCTTGCGGCATACGCCCCGGCAGTCATCCTCATCGACGAGTGGGTCGCCTATGCGCGCAGCCTGTATGGAGTGACGGGGAGCCCCGATGATCGAGTGGTCGGCGGCAGTTTCGACAACCAGTTCGGCTTCGCCCAGTCACTGACCGAGGCTGCGAAGGGGACCAGTGGCATCGTCTTGGCGATCTCCATCCCGGCATCCGAGACCGGGGTCGCCGGGACGGACCCTCACGTGCCAGCAGGAAACCTGGAGGAGGTTGGTGGATCACACGGACTGGAAGCGCTCACCCGCCTGCAGAATGTGGTCCGCCGAGTCGCCGAGCCCTGGCGTCCCGCGTCCTCAACCGAGGCTTACCACATCGTCAGACAGCGGCTCTTCACGACGCCTGATGCTGAGGCGCTAGCCGCCATCGGTGCGACCGCGCGAGCGTTCGTCGACATGTACCGCAAGAGCCCGGCCGACTTCCCGAGCGATGCGCGGGACAACGCGTATGAGGACCGGATCAAGCACACCTACCCGATCCACCCGGAACTGTTCGACCGGCTGTATGAAGACTGGTCGAGCTTGGAGCGCTTCCAGCGGACGCGAGGTGTGCTGCGCCTGATGAACGCGGTGGTGCACGCGTTGTGGGTCGGTGGCGACACTGGTCCCCTGGTCATGCCCGGATCCATGCCGCTGTCTGTCGCATCGGTGAACTCGGAGATCGCGCAGTATCTCCAGGACTCGTGGAAGACGGTGATCGACACCGACGTCGACGGGGCGCAGTCGGAGCCAGCCCGAATCGACAACGAGCGCACGCAGTTCGGTCAGCGGTCGCTGACCAAGCGGCTGGCGAGAACTGTCTTCTTCGGCGCGGTCCCGACCATCGGGTCGGCGCACAAGGGGATTGAGACCCAGAGAGTGTTCCTCGGCACCGCGGTGCCGGGGGACCGGACCGGCGACTTCCACGCGGCGCTCAACGCGTTGGCCGACCGGGCGACGTATTACTACTCCGGCCAGGGCAAGCACTGGTATGACCTGCATGCCAACATCACCCGCAGCGCCAAGGACCAGGCCGAGCGATTGCACCGCGAGGACGTCTGGGCCGAGATCGTGCGCCGGCTGCAGGAGCAGGCCAAGACCCGCGGTGCCTTCGCGCGGGTGCATATCTGCCCCGAGAGCGACGCGGACGTACCGGACACCGACGAGGTGGGGCTGGTCGTGCTGCACCCGAAGGCGGCGCACAAGAGCCGCCGAGGGGTGGAGCCGCAGTCACCTGCGGTCGAGGCGGCACGGCATACCTTGGAGAAGCGAGGGAGTGCCAACCGGACGCACCGAAACATGCTCATCTTCCTTGCTCCGGACCAGGATCGGCTCGAGGAGTTGGAGCGGGCTGTCCGGGACTACCTCGGGTGGTCCTACGTGCTTGCTAGTCCGGACCTGGATCTGACGGACAACCAGAAGGCACAGGCGAACGACAAACTGAAGCGGGCCGATGAGACGGTCGACCTGCGACTCGCAGGGACCTATCAGTGGGTGCTGCACCCGCAGCAGCCTGACCCACGCCAGCCCTGGGCCATCGCCGAGACCAAGGTGGACACCGGCCAGTCTCCACTTGCAGAGCGAGTCAGCGACCGACTCCGCAAGGACGGTGACCTCGCAACTCAGCACGCGATGACGACCGCTCGCATGGCGATTGACAAGGTGCCGACCGTATGGAGTGCGGGCCATGTGAGCGTGGGGGAGTTGTGGGCGCTCTACACCGCATACCCCTACATGCCGCGACTCGCTAGCCGTGACGTGCTCCTTGACGGGCTCACCCTGGCCACGACGTTGACGTGGGAGCGGGACGGTGTGGCGCTCGCCGAGGGGTATGACGAGGCTGCTGACCGCTATGTCGGCCTCTGGTCGCCCGGATCAGGTGACACGCCGACGCTGACCGATCAGTGGCTCGTCGTGCAGCCAGGTCGGGCCGTGGCACAGCAGGACAGCGAAGTCCGTGTGGTGGTCGACCCTGACACCCCAACGCCCACCCCTCCCGCCCCTGGTCTTGGCGAACCGATTGACGAGTCGTCTGTTCTCGAGAAAGCCCTTCGAAGGTACTTTGCCTCGGCCGAGCTGAGCCCCGTGCGCTACACGCTCGACTTCAAGCAGATCGCGGACGAAGTGCTGATCCACCTGGCCAAGCCAGGAACGAAACTGCGTGTCCGCGTCGAGGTCGAGGCCGAGTCTGACCAGGGTTTCGACGAGGCCACGGTGCGGACTGTCCGTGAGAACGCGACAGTGCTGAAGTTTGAGCAATCTGGCTTTGAGGAGTCTTAGCCAGTCAGTGGGCTGTTCAGTGTCGGGAACGATCAAATGACGGACTGCCCTCACATCATCCTGCCTTGTTGAGCCGGAGAGGTAGGATGGCGCTTGGTTGTCCCTGGACTCCCGAACGGGGAATTGCACGGGCAACCCTACGGGCTTCCTGGTTACCGTTGGGAGCACCAGAGGGACTTTGCGGCCTCGAGCACGACATTCACCTTTGAAGCCAGCAAGGTCAGCCCCTCAGCATCGTTCTGATGGCTGGCTCCAACGACAGTGACGACTTGCGCCCTGGACTGGCCCTCCATGGGTACGAGTCTTGCTTACCGCAACGTCGGGTTAGGACGATGTACGGGCCCGAGTGGGCGACGTCGTGACGGTCCACAGCGGAAAGTCGCGGCTCCTACCCTCACTCTCTAACGGCGTGTATCCAAGCTCCTCGGACAACTGTGCAGCCTGCTGAGCGACCACCGCCCCGATGCGTTCCAAGTCGTCGTCCGGCAGGCGGAAGGATGGTCCGATGATGG
>CAYVEH010000050.1:8327-15687 GCA_964450585.1 uncultured Ornithinimicrobium sp. | reverse complement strand
GCCCCGCCGATCTTCATCTTCACGACCGTGTAGCCGCGGTCCAGGTAGCTGCGCAGCTCATCCTGCAGACCCGGCACGCCCTTGCCCTGGTGGTAGTAGCCCCCGGCGGCGTAGACAAAGACCCGCGGATCTGGGGTGCCGCTGCCGTAGCGCTGCGCGAGCAACTCAAAGAGCGGGCGCTCCTCAACCTTGGCGCGCGCATCCCACAGCGCCATGTCCAGGACGCCGACGGCCACCGAGCGCTCCCCGTGGCCGCCCGGCTTCTCGTTGCTCATCAGCACGTCCCAGGCCCGGTGCGGGTCCAACCAGCCGGTGTCGTCCAGCAGCGACTCCGGAGCGGCCTCCAGCAGGCGAGGGGCAAACCGCTCCCGGATCAGCGACCCCTGGCCGTACCGTCCGTTGGAGTTGAACCCGAAGCCGACCACCGGGCGACCATCCCGCACCTGATCGGTGACGACCGCGACCAGACTGAGCGTCATCGTGGAGAAATCGATGAAGGAGTTGCGGATCTGGCTGGCGATCGGGAACGTGCGCTCGCGGATGTCAACGATCTTCACGTGGTGACCTCTCGGCGTGTGTGGACGAACCCCCGTAGGTCGCTCAGCCTAGAGCGTCGGGGCAGCACCTGCCCCGCCGGCCGGTCCGGTCCCGGGCCGCGCAGGCTCCCGGGGGAGCTGGGTCAGTACCTCCGTGACGTCACGAGCATGCTGGGCCAGGTCCACCGCCAGGCGGTCGTGCGCGGCGCGACGGTGCGGGAGCATCGCCAACGGGTTGCCGAGGGCACTGTCGATCGCCTGCTGGGTGCGGTTCCCCTTCTCCCGGTGTGGCGCGGCCACCCAGATCACCGTGGTGCCGGGCTGGGCGAAGGCTGAGGCGTGCAGCGCGGAGCCGTCACTACCGATGATCACGCGAGCTTCCCGAAGCAGGTGCAGTTGCTCGTCGATGGTGAGCTGCTCGGGATGGACGATCTCGAAACCGAGGTCGGCCCAGAGACGGTCCACCTCGGTGACATTGGGCACCTGGCGGGCCCGCTTGGCCCCACGGAGCTCCAGCTGGGACCGGGAGAGCGCCACGAGCCGGTGCGGCACCGGGTCGACCGGGACCGCGGCTCGGGCCAGGCGTTG
Source organism: uncultured Ornithinimicrobium sp. (assembly GCA_964450585.1). Taxonomy (GTDB): domain Bacteria; phylum Actinomycetota; class Actinomycetes; order Actinomycetales; family Dermatophilaceae; genus Ornithinicoccus. Next base: position 14,563 of record CAYVEH010000050.1, on the reverse strand, counting down.
CCAGACCGTCACGGCGGCCGGGCCGACCGAGGCTCCCACCACGGTGGGACGGGTCGGCACCCGCAGGTGCGCCACGCGGGTCGGGGTGCTGTCCACGATCACCGGAGGGTGGTCGACGCCGGCCAGTTCCAGGAGACGCTGCTGCCAGGGGTGCACCTGCCCGGTGCCGCCGAACCGGTGCGCGATCAGCGGCTCGCCCTGGTGGGCCCACAACGCCGGGAGGGTCTCCACGATGAAGTGGCCGAACTGCCACATCCAGTGGCCGAGATAGTAGTAGCTCTCCGGCAGCCGGGGCGCGTGCTCGTAGCCCGTGACCCGGGGAGGGTCTCGTGGCTTGTTCCGGTCGTTGTCACCGACGATGCGCTGGGACTGGGGCACCAACCACCCGTGCCGGTCGTGCACCGCACCCAGGAGTTCGTTGATCGGCGTGCCGGAGACCTCTACCGGCGTGCGGTGGTGCTCGGTCAGCAGGGCGTCGACCACCTCCACCACCTGGGGTGGGGGAGCCTCGGGCTGGTAGGTCACCGCGGGAGACCACAGATCGGCAGGAAGCACGCCCACCATCCTGTCAGTGGGTCACCGCGGTGGGTGGATCAACGCCGCAGCACTGTCGGTTGCCCGTGCGCCCGGGCGAGCTTCTGGGGGTTGCGCACCAGGTAGAGCGCGGTGACGAACCCGCCGGTCAGGTGTGGCACGGCCACGACATCCAGTTCCCCGTCGCCGAAGACCCGCAGCGCCGGTTGACCGTTGATCCAGGTGGTGTCGTAGGACACCTGGCCTGGGTACCTGCTGAGGACTCCCACCACCCAGCGCAGCGTCCGGTCCGCGCCGTAGATGGGCCGCAGGGCCGCCTGCTTGAGCCCACCGCCATCGGAGAAGAGCACCACGTCTGGGGCCAGCAGGTCCAGCAATGGCTGCAGGTCGCCTCCGGCGGCCGCCTCGGTGAAGCGGTCCACCACCGCCTGGGTGTGCGAGCTGGGGGTCACCGACGGGCGTCGAGCACGCACGGCCCGACCGGCCCGGCTGGCCACCTGGCGCACCGCCGCCGGTGACTTGTCCACCGCCGCGGCGATCTCGGCATACTCAAAGCCAAAGACCTCCCGCAGCACAAAGACAGCCCGCTCGGTGGGGGAGAGCGTCTCCAGCACCAACAGCATCGCCATCGACACGGCTTCGGCCAGCTCGATGTCCTCGGCCACATCCGGACTCGTCAACAGGGGCTCGGGCAACCACGGGCCGACATAGGCCTCGCGGCGGCGGCGTAGCGTGCGCATCCGGTTCAGCGCCTGGCGAGTGACGATGCGGACCAGGTAGGCCCGGGGATCGCGCACGCCGGCTCGATCAGCCTGGGACCAGCGCAGCCAGGTCTCCTGGACCACGTCCTCGGCGTCGGCCGCCGAGGAGAGCATCTCGTAAGCGATGGTGAACAGCAGGTCGCGGTGCCTCAGAAAGGGACCCATCGACGTGGCGTCCTGGGGATCCGACCTCATCCGGCCAACGGTGCCAGGTCGCAGGACGCTGCGAAACCCTGGGAAGCCAGGCCCATGGCGGCATTCGCGCGGGACCTCAGGTTCTCCACGGCGATCATTTCGGTCAACTCGACCACAGCCCGGGTTCCCAACTGCTCCTGCAGGCTGGCGACCTGCTCGTCAGTCACCTCCGGCGGGGTCGTCGTCATCGCCTCGGCGTAGGCCATCACTTCATGTTCCAGATCGGTGAAGACGGTGCTGTCCCGCCACACCGGCACCTGCCGCACCTTGTCGACGTCCAGGCCCTCGGTGTGCGCCAGAAAGTAGCCGAAGTCCAGGCACCAACTGCACCCGATCTGCGCGGCAGTGGCCATCGTGGCGTAGGTCTTCAGGTGCGGATCGCAGGCAGAGAGTTTGGCCAGCCGCCGCTCCAGGCCGAGTATCGCCCGGGCCAGGGGGCCGTGGTGCAGGTAGATGTAGGCGATGTCGGGCACCTGTCCGTAGGTGCGTCGCGCAGAGCGGCGCAGGGCCCAGCCGAGTAGGCCGCTGATCTGGGCCGGGGGGATTCGGAACGTGCTGGTCATCGCGTCTCCTTCGCATCGTCGGCCTCGGCAGGCCGCCGTCGGGTCACACCGGCTCTCTGCCGGCTGCTCATGAAGACACCGCTGGGTGAGGATCTGTGACGTGTCCGCAGCGGGGACGGGCCCCAGGCCGGGGAACGCGGCGGCCACACCACCGTCAGAACGCCGCGCGGGCCGGGCTTGCAGCGTGTCGCAGTCATCTAGCCATCGCATGTATACACAGTGTGTATAGTCGCCGCCATGAGCACCTCGCACGCCCTCCTGGGGCTCCTGGAGCAGCAGCCCGCTTACGGGTACACGCTCAAGCGTGACTATGACGAGCACTTCGGGCGGGAGAAGCCGCTGGCGTACGGGCAGGTCTACGCCTCGTTGGCCCGGTTTGAGAAGCGTGGTTGGGCGGAGGTGCTGGACGTGGAGGCGGGCGAGGGGCCTGACCGGAAGCGTTATCGGATCACGCCCGGTGGGGTCGATGTCATCGATGAGTGGGTCTACCAGCCACAGGCCCCCGGGCAGTTTGCCACCTCCGCGCTCTTCGCCCGGGTGTCGTTGGCGCTGCTGTCCGGGCGGGATGCCGCGCGCATCCTCGCTGAGCAACGGGAGAGCCACCTGAGCCGGATGCGGGAGCTCACCAGGGCTCGCCGGGGCGCGGACGGTCCAGCCGAGTTGGGGCTCACCTACGAGTTGGCTCATCTGGACGCTGATCTGCGGTGGATCGAGGAGGCGGGGACACGGCTGTCCCGGCCACGTTCGGCGTCGGCTCGATGACCCAGGTGGGGATGACTCCGGTGCGGGGGCGGCAGACCGGTGCTGCGGCGATCCGTGCCGACCGGGTCAGGTTTGCGTATGCCGGCAGTCCAGCTCTGGTCGAGGCCAGCCTGAGCGTGCTGGCGGGGGAGAGTCTGGCGCTGATGGGGCCGTCGGGGTCCGGCAAGTCCACGCTCTTGCACTGTCTGGCCGGGATCCTGGTGCCTGATGCCGGTGAGGTGTGGCTGGGCGACACCCGCGTGGACCGTCTGCGGGAGGCCCAGCGCAGCCGGGTGCGGCTGGAGCACCTTGGCGTGGTCTTCCAGCACGGTGATCTGGTGCCCGAGCTCACCCTGCTGGAGAACGTCTGTCTGCCGGCGCAGTTGTTGGGGCACCGGCGCGCCGCTGTGCGGGAGGACGCGATGGAGATGCTGGCGGCCCTGGGTGTGGACCGGGTGGCTGGCCGCCGCGCCGGGGAGGTCTCTGGGGGTCAGGCGCAGCGGGCCGCGGTGGCACGGGCCCTGGCGCACCACCCCAGCGTCGTGCTGGCGGATGAGCCGACCGGGTCCCTGGACACCGCCAACGCCGACGCGGTGATGGAGGCACTCGTGAGCCAGGTCGCGAGCCTGGGTGCCGCGCTGGTGGTGGTGACCCACGACCACCGGGTGGCCAGCCACCTGAACCGGCACCTCTCCGTGCTGGACGGCCGGACCGTGGCGTCCCGGTGAGGCAGGCACTGCGCCTGGGCGCGCGTCTGGCCTGGAGTGTCACTGGGGCAGCGCGGGTGCGATCGCTGGCCATGTCAGTGGTCGCGCTCATCGCCACCGTGCTGCTGTTGGTGACGGCTGCGCTGGCTCGTGCGTCGTGGCAGCGGCTGCACCAGGACCCGCTGGGTGGGGTTGGCATCCACAGTCAGGTGCGGGCCGACGATGTGCTCACCGTGATCCTGGTAGCGGTAGCTGTCGGCCTGTCGGTCGGCACGCTGGTGGCGACAACGAGCCAGTTGTCGGTCCGCCTACGTGAGCAGCGGCTGGCCAACCTGCGGCTGCTCGGGATGACACCGGCGCACACCCGACTGGTCGCCGTCGTGGAGGTCGGCGCGTTCGCCGCCCTCGGGTGGCTGGCCGGCGCAGCGCTGTTCGTGCCGCTCCGGCCCCTGCTGGCGCGGATCCAGGTGGGTGGTGAGCCCTACCCGCTGCAACACCTCCGGCCGCATCTGCTGGACCACCTCCTCGTCGCTCTCCTGGTGCCCGGGCTCGTCATCGCGCTCAGTGTCCTGCGCCGGTCCCGTCATCACCGCGACCTGGTGCAGGCGGGGCGACGCGGCATCCGGACGCGTCCCGGGTGGTGGCGCCTCGTCCCGCTGGGCCTGGGCGCCGCCCTGTGCCTGTGGGTGGTCCGGGTCACGGACGCGGCCCGCCAGGCCGATGAGTCGGTGGCGGTCGGGACCGGTCAGATCACCGTGCTCGTCAGCGGACTGGTGCTCACTGGCATAGGCATGCTGCTGGTGGTGCCGGTCTTCGTCCGCCTGGTCGCTGATCTGTTGAGCCGGGTCCAGCGGCCGGCCCTGTTGCTGGCCGGGCGACGCCTGCAGGCCCAGCCGCTGGCGATGACCCGCATCGTCAGCGCCCTGCTGATCGGGTTGTTCCTGGCGACCTCCACGTTCGCGATCGTCGCCGCGTACCGCAGCACGCCCCAGTTTGAGCGAACCCACCGGATGGCCACCGTGGAGCAGGTGACCCAACTGACCGCGGAACCCGGTGAGGTCGTCGACGTGGTGGCAGCGGCCGGCGCCGTGGACGAGGTGCGACGAGTCGCGGCCATCCACTGGGCCGAGACGGACTGCGCGCCAGGGAATACGGCTGAGGAGGCGATGTGCTGGACGCGAGCCTGGATCGGCACGTGCGAGGACCTCCTCGCGGCAGTCCCGGAGGTCTCCGGGTGCCGCGGGGACATCGTCCAGGAGATCGGGTACGGCCGCACCCCGGCCCCCTCGGCCCCGGCTGCTGCCGAGTTGACGCTGTGGGCCCAGGGGTACGAGCTGGGTGAGCCGGCTGATGCCACCGTCGGTGGTGAGTTCACGGTGCGGCCCCCGCGCGGCCCCTCCGCGGTGGTGCCGTTGCCGTCCGGGCCGACGATCCAGGTGCCCGAGTGGGGCGCGAGCTTCTTCGGGTCCGGAGTCTTTGTGCCCAGCCGTCTGCCCGGCGTGGATGCTCTGGTCGACGCGACCCCGGCAGAGGTGCGGGTCGTGGCCGGCCCCGGGCGAGACCTGTTCCAGACGCTGAGCCAGGCCGGTCTGTCGCCGACCAGCTGGGAGTCGTTCAGTGAGTACGACCGGGTCATCTGGATGGGTCACCTAGTGAGTGGATTGAGCCTGCTGTTCGTCACGCTCGGCATCCTGTCGTTCGGTGTGGCGGCGGTGGACCGGGCCGTCGAGCGTCGCCGGGAGGTCATTTCGTTGCAGTTGGTGGGTGCTCCGGGACGGGTGCTCCGCACCAGCCAGTGGATCGAAGTGGCGCTGCCGCTCCTGCTGGGCTGCGCTCTGGCGATCTGGCTCGGGTTGCTGGTGGGGGACGCCTTCCTCGGACTGGCTGTCTCCGGGCAGCTCCCGCCGGTGGGGTTGGGGCAGCTGTGGCCGGCCCTACTGGCTGCCGTGATCGGCAGTCTGGTGGTCGGTCTGATCACCTCACTGGCCGCTAACCCACGGATCCGGGCGGAGCTGATCCGCCGTGAGTGAGCCGGTCGGCACCTAGGAACTGGCGGGGAAGGGCGGTGCGGTCAGCTGGAGGATCGAGGGTGTCTGGCTGAGGTCCACCATCCGCCCGCCGATGATCAGGTGCACCCGGTCGCTGTGCGCGCTGAACCGGTGGTTGACGTGGGTGAGCACCTCGCGGTGCGTCTGCTCGTGCCCGGTGGGCGGCGCGGCAACCCAGCCGACCTCCTCGGAGACGGCGACGACATCGTGCGGCAACGAGCTGTAGGCCACCAGGACCTCATCGAGCACCGGGTCGAGCGCCTGGATCGCCCCAGTGGGGTCTGACCACAGGTCGTGCTGTTCGAGCAGCTGCCACACCCAGTCGGTCACCGTCTCGATGACCACCGGGTGACGCGACCCGATCAGGGACTGGGCTAACTGGTCGGCAGGGATGGGCCGCCTTGTGTCCGCGCTGGTGTCGCTGGGTCCCGGCCCGGTGACCCGGTACCGCACCGGCGGCACGGCACCACACAATCCGGCGGCGTAGGTAGATCGGTCCTGGTGTGCGGCACCAAGCACCAGCGTCGTGGTCATCGCAAAACCCCCGGTGAGCAGCGGAATGACCTCAGCCTAGTGGACCGCTGCGGGCCGGGTCAGCGCCGGATCATCGCCCGTCCGGACCCCCGGGGCGCGGACCTCCCGGGTAGGGCCCCCGTGGGTCCTCGGGGTACCCACCGTCTGGGTCAT
>CAYVEH010000050.1:0-8227 GCA_964450585.1 uncultured Ornithinimicrobium sp. | reverse complement strand
CGGGGTACTGGTCGTCGGGGTACTGGTCGTCGGGGTACTGGTCGTCGGGGTACTGGTCGTCGGGGTACTGACCGTCCGGGTACCGGCCGGGGGCGGTGCCGACAGACGGTCCGCCGGGCTGCTCGCCGCGACGATCGTCATACCCCTGCTGTTGCACCGCGTCCAGGCGCCGGTTGCGGGCCGCGGTCGCCACGATGGCCAGGATGCCGAGCAGCACCAGGATGCCCACGACCCAGGCCCACGGCGGGATGCCGGCCGCCGACTCCTCATCATCGGCTTCGTCGGGGGTCTGCACCGGTGGGCCAGCGGTGTCCTCGGCCTCGTCCTCGGTGCTGGTTTCTTCGGTGCTGGTTTCCTCGGGGGCCGTCTCGGTCGCGGTCTCGGTGGACGGGTCCTGCGGGTCGGTGGTGTCGGCGGTCGCGCTCTCCGTCGGCTCCTGGCCGGTCGGGTCCTCCTCGGTCGGCTCGGTGGACGGCGCCTCAGTGGGCTCCTCGGTCTCAGCGTCCGGCGGGGTCAGCACCGGCTGGCCGATGGGCACCACTGGGATCTCGACCGGCTCGTCCGGGGCGAGCTGCTCGGGGGTGGGGTCGGCGACCTCCTCACTGCAGCCGCTGGCCGGGAAGCCGGCCAGGCCGCAGATCATGGTGTTCTCGTCGGTGCGGACGTCCGGCACCGCCTGGTTGACGACCTGCAGCATGGTGGCCTCCGGGGGCACCTGGACGCACTGGGCACCCGGCTCCGGCGGCGTCTGCCCCTCCGGGGCATCGACCGCGCGACCCGGGTCGAGCACCAGTGCGACGCGTTTGGTGCTCTCGTCAGCGGGCACCTGGCCGCAGACCGTGTCGAAGTCCGGCACGTCCCGCGGTGGGCGGATCTCCTCACCGGATGAGACCGCGAAGCGCAGGCCGTGGACGGAGCCGTCCTCGGGCACCGTGGTCCCGACGCCTTCCACGGCAAAGGCCCACTCACCCTCTACCAGGTGGTAGTACCCCCAGAACTGGTACCCCGCCGCCTGGGCCGCCCACGGGGAGACCAACAGCCCGGTCAGCGACAGGGCGAGGGCGGTGGCGAGGCGGCGCAGGCGGTCCATGTCCTCACCGTAGTCGCCCTGGTGGCCCTACGCTGGTGTGATGAGTGATGTGTTCACGTGGCGCTACGGCGACGAGACCGGTGCAACAATCCCCGACCTGGGCATCGCCTCGGTGGAGTTTCCCTCCCAGGGGGAAGCAGAGGCCTGGTTGTCCGACGAGTGGCACACCCTCGCCGATGCCGGGGTGAAGTCGGTGACCCTGTTCAACGGAGACCACGAGGTCTATGGGCCGATGAGCCTGAGCCCGGCGGACCTGGAGTAGGCGGTCGGCTGAGTAGGGCGGTCGGCTGAACCCGACCGCCCGCGGTCAGCGGCGCCGGGCCACGACAGGCTCGCCGCGCTTGAGTTGCGGGCGCGGCACCCGCGACATGCGCATCTGCAGAGAGCGCAGCGCGACATACCAGGCGGCACCGCGGGTGTGCTCGATGCCGTACTCCTCGGCGACCCGCTTCTTGGCCCGGCGTCCGAGCCACCAGGCGTCCAGGATGCCGACGGCCATCACGCCGTAGACCAGCGGCAGGATCAGGATCTGGGCCTGCGGATTCTGCCCGCCCAACAACATGATCGCCAGCACGATGAGCATCAGCGGCAGCAGGAACTCCCCGACATTCCACCGGGCGTCCACCATGTCCCGCAGCAACCGCTTGGCCGGGCCGCGGTCGCGCGGCGGCAGGTACTTCTCCTCCCCGCGCAGCATTCCCTGACGCGCCTCCTCGCGCGCCGCCCGCTGCCGTTCCTTCTGCCCGGCCCGAGCGGCCTTGGTGTTGCCGACCAGGGGACGGCGGTTGGCGGCCTCCTGGTCCTTGCGCTTGGGCGTCGGGCGGTTCTTGGCACCCGGTCGCGCCTCGACGACGGGCGCGGCCTCGGGTTCGGCGGCGGGCTTCTTGCGGGACAACACCCCTCCACTGTATGTCGTGGGGCGGCTATCGTCGGCCACGTGACTTCCCAGAACCTCACCCCCGACCAGCCGATGTCCGGACTCGACGAGCGCACCGCCGCCCTGACGGCGCGGGTGCGCGCGTTGATGCCCGGGGTGCGCAGCGACCTGGAGGCGCTGACCCGGATCCCGTCGGTGTCCCTGGATTCCTTTGATCAGCAGCACGTCGACGACTCCGCACAGGCTGTGGCTGAGCTGCTGCGGGCCGAGGGCATGGAGGTGCGCATCGTCCGGGAGGGTGGACGCCCCGCGGTCATCGGGCACCTGCCCGGGCCGGAGGGTGCCCCCACGGTGCTCCTCTATGCTCACCACGACGTGCAGCCGCCCGGAGACCAGGCGGACTGGAACACCCCGATCTTTGAGCCCACGGAGGTCGACGGCCGGCTCTATGCCCGTGGTGTGGCCGACGACAAGGCCGGCGTGCTGGCCCACGTGGCGGCGCTGCGGGCCCATGAGGGCGCTCCGCCGGTCGGCGTCACGGTCTTCGTGGAGGGGGAGGAGGAGATCGCCTCCGAGTCGCTGCCGGAGATCCTGGCCCGACACGGCGAGAGCCTGCGCGCCGACGCGATCGTGCTCGCCGACTCCCAGAACTGGGAGATCGGCGTCCCCGCACTGACCACCACGCTACGCGGCCTGGTCCGGGTCGTGGTGGAGGTCCGGGCCCTGGACCACGGCGTGCACTCCGGGATGTTCGGCGGTCCGGTGCCGGATGGGCTGACCGCACTGGCCCGGCTGCTGGCCACGCTGCACGATGAGGCGGGCGACGTGGCCGTCGCCGGGCTGAAAACCTCCGAGGCGGCCGACCTGGACTACCCGGAGGCCACCCTGCGGGCGGAGTCGGGCCTGGCCGAGGGCGTGCGGCCGATCGGCACTGGATCCATCCTGTCGCGGATGTGGACCAAACCCTCGATGACGGTGATCGGCATCGATGCGCCCAGCGTGGCGACCGCTGCGAATCTGCTCACCCCGGTGGGGCGGGCGAAGCTTTCCATGCGGATTCACCCTGCCGAGGACCCGGGCACCGCCTATGAGCTGCTGAAGCAGCACCTGGAGGAGCATGCACCGTGGGGCTGCCAGGTGACCGTCACCCTCGACGACGAGGGCCCCGGCTTCGCCGCCGACGCCCAGGGACCCATCTACGACGCGGCGAGGGCGGCGTTCCGGGACGCCTGGGACGGCACAGAGCCGGTCGACATCGGGGTGGGCGGTTCCATCCCGTTCGTGGCCTCCTTTGCCGAGCGCTTCCCGGAGGCGGCCATCCTGGTCACCGGCGTGGAGGACCCGGACACGAGGGCGCACGCGGCCAACGAGAGCCTGCACCTGGCCGAGTTCGAGCGGGTCTGTGTGGCCGAGGCCCTGCTCCTGGAGCGCCTGGGCGCCCTGCCCCGACCGAGCGCGCCGTGAGGCGAAAAATCCACCGACCGGGCGCGCGGTGTGGCGAAAAATCCACCGACCGGGCGCGCGGTGTGGTGATCGACCAGCCGACCGGGCGCGCGGTATGGCGACAGACGAGGTGACTGAGCGCACCGTGCGGCGTTGATGGCCGGACCCCAACCCCGGCCGACCGCCGAATCCCAAAGGAGGAGCGATGGCAGAGCAGGGCAAGTACGTTGAGGACTCTTTCCAGCGTGACACCCGCTACATCCCGACACGGATCACCGCCGATGGACGCGACGGGTTCCCGGTCGAGGCGGGGCGGTACCGACTGGCCGTAAGCCGCGCCTGCCCCTGGGCGCACCGCACCGTCATCGTGCGTCGCCTGCTCGGGCTGGAACCGGTCCTGTCCATGGCGGTGGCCGGGCCGACCCACGACGCCGACAGCTGGACCTTTGACCTGGACCCCGGTGGCGTCGACCCGGTCCTCGGCATCGCGAAGCTCAAGGAGGCCTACGAGGCGCGCCCGGACGGCTACAAGCCAGGCGTGACGGTGCCGGCCATCGTGGACACCACGACCGGGCAGGTGGTCACCAACGATTTCCCACAGATCACCCTCGACTTCTCCACCGAGTGGAGGCAGTTCCACCGCCCCGGTGCCCCAGACCTGTATCCGGAGGCGTTGCGCGAGGAGATCGACGAGGTCGCCGAACTGGTCTACCAGGACGTCAACAACGGCGTCTACCGGTGCGGCTTCGCCGGCAGGCAAGAGGCCTATGAGGAGGCGTACGACCGGTTGTTCGCGCGGTTGGACTGGCTCAGTGAGCGCCTTGCCGGTCAGCGGTACCTCGTGGGCGACACCATCACCGAGGCCGACATCAGACTGTTCACCACCCTGGTGCGGTTCGACGCGGTCTACCACGGGCACTTCAAGTGCAACCGCTCCAAACTCTCGGAGATACCGGTGCTGTGGGCCTACACTCGGGACCTGTTCCAGACCCCGGGCTTTGGCGACACGGTCAACTTCGACCAGATCAAGCGCCACTACTACGAGGTGCACACCGATGTAAACCCCACGGGCATCGTGCCCAAGGGGCCCGACCCCTCCGGGTGGCTCACCCCGCACGGCCGGGAGGCACTCGGCGGTTCACCCTTCGGCGAGGGAACCCCACCGGGTCCGGTGCCGGAGGGCGAGCAGGTCCCACCGTTGACGGGAGAACACTCGGCCTGACCTCGCGTAGCTGTCCGCCCCCCGCCCGCTGCTCCCGAAGGGTCAACGCACCGTGAACTCCACCCCCGCAGGGCGCGACCTGACCTGGGTCGTCGCGCTCGCCGCATGTTTCTGGGGCACCTCGGCGCTGATGCGCGAGCCGTTGTCCGAGGTCCTCGACGCTGCCACGATCGTGATGTGGGAGCACCTGGTGCTGGTGGTGCTACTGCTGCCCTGGCTGGTGCCGGCCCTGCACCGTTGGACCCAGGCACCGCCGCGGGTGCAGATGGGTGCGGTGGTGATCGGGGCCGGCTCCTCGGCGCTGGCGACCACGCTGTTCACGGCCGCCTTCCGGCTCGGTGATCCGATCACGCCGCAGATCCTGCAGAAGTTGCAGCCGCTGATCGCCATCCTGCTGGCAGCGTTGATCCTGGGGGAGCGGCTGCGCCCGCGCTTCTGGTGGTTCGCCGTGCCGGCACTGCTGGGCACCTGGTTGATGACCTTCCCAGAGCCGCTGGCTGTGAGCATCGGAGACGCCGAGGCAGCCCTCCTGGCGCTAGGGGCTGCCACCCTGTGGGGCGCCGGGACCGTCCTGGGGCGCTTGGTCGACGGCTATCTGGGCCCCCGGGACACGCTGGCGCTGCGCTTCGGTTTCGGGTTGCCTGCCGCCGCGGTCATCGTGCTGCTCTCCGGGTCCGGATGGGCCATGCCGGTCAACCGGATGCCGTTGCTGTTGTTGCTGGCACTGGTGCCCGGGGCTCTGGCGCTCGCCCTCTACTACGTGGGCCTGCGGCGCACCGCAGCCTCTCGAGCCACCCTGGCCGAGCTGATGTTCCCGGTCACCTCGGTCCTGGTCGGGGTCACCGTGCTGGAGGCCACCCTGACCTGGAGTCGGTGGCTCGGAGTCGCGGTGGTGGTGGTCTCGGTGACCGGGCTGGTGCTGCACGAGGCTCGCGCCCGACGCACCGGTGTGATCCAACCCACCGAGGTCATCGCGGCGAGCGAACCGCGTTAACGCCAGGCCTCCGGCTCGGAGACCATCGCCGGGAACGGGTAGAGTGCGGGCATGACAAGCGTGTGCTCCTGGTGGCCGGCGACCCGACGGCCCTGACGCACGTACCTGCACACCCAAGGCCGTCCGGCGGACGGCCTTGACCTATGTCCGGGCCCGCCCGCGGGCGGCGGAAAGGCAACGATGACCACCGACACCGGCTCCACGGCATACCAGGACGATGCGGTCGGCGACACCCTGGCCGCCTCCACTTCCGAGGCCTCGCTGGCCCGCACCATCGCACGCTCGGCACAGATCGAGGAGGAGATCGACCGGGACGCCAGCAGGTTCCGGGTACTCACCGGTGACCGGCCCACCGGCAACCTGCACCTGGGCCACTACTTCGGCACCCTGCAGAACCGGGTGCTGCTGCAGCAGCGCGGCGTGGAGACCTTCATCCTGATCGCTGACTACCAGGTGATCGCTGACCGCGACGGTGTCGGACCGATCCGGGAGCGGGTCTACTCGCTGCTGGCGGACTACCTCGCCGTGGGGCTGGACCCTGAGGCGACCACGATCTTCACCCACTCCAGCATCCCGGCTCTCAACCAGCTCATGTTGCCGTTCCTGTCCCTGGTCACCGACTCCGAGCTGCGCCGGAACCCGACCGTCAAGGCGGAGTACGAGGCCACCGGTGGTCGACCGATGTCCGGGCTGCTGCTGACCTACCCGGTCCACCAGGCCGCCGACATCCTGTTCTGCAAGGCCAACCTGGTCCCGGTCGGTAAGGACCAGGTCCCACACCTGGAGCAGGCACGGGTCATCGCCCGCCGCTTCGATGAGCGCTACGGCCGGGCCCGGGCCGATCGGCCGGTGTTCCCGCCGCCGGAGCCGCTGTTGTCCCAGGCAGCGAGCCTGCTGGGCACCGACGGCACCAAGATGTCGAAGTCCAAGGGCAACACCATCGAGCTGGGGATGGATGCCGACACCACCGCCAAGATCCTCAAGAAGGCGGTCACCGACGCCGACCGGCACATCACCTACGACCCGACCCACCGGCCCGAGGTGGCCAACCTGGTGCTGCTGGCGGCGTTGGCCAGCGGTCGGGATCCACACCAGATCGCCGAGGAGATCGGTGACGGTGGGGCCGGGATGTTGAAGAAAGTGGTCACCGAGGCCGTCAACGAGCACTTCGCGCCGATCCGCGACCGTCGCGCCGAAGTGGCCGCCGATCCCGAATACCTGGGCCAGGTGCTCGCCCGCGGCAATGCCCGCGCGGCCGAGATCGCCGAGGCCACCCTGGACGAGGTCCGGACCGCGATGCAGATGACCTACTGACGCCGTGCGAGTCGTCCTTGCCACTGGCCAGTATGCCGACAGCCCCGGCCCGCTGGCCGCTGCAGTGCGTCTGGCCCAGGGGTGGGCGCGCCATGCCCCCCGGGACCAGGTCATCGTCGCACCCGTCTCCGACGGAGCCTCTGGTTTCGTCGAGGTGCTGGCGCACGCGCTGGATGCCCAGCCGACACCGGTCGTGGTCACCGGGCCGACTGGCAGCGCGGTGCCTGCGCAGTTGTTGTTGCACGAGGGGACTGCCTACCTGGAGGCCGGGCAGGCAGCCGGTCGGCACCTGGCCCCCGAGGTGCTGGCCTCGGTCGCTGCCCCCACGACGGCAGCAGACGAAGCCGCAGATCGGGTCGCGGAACTGCGCCGTCTGACCAGTCGTGGGGTCGGGGAGTTGGTCGCTGCGGCCCGGGACGCGGGGGCCCGTCGGATCGTGCTCGGCTGTGGTGACCTGGCCAGTCACGACGGTGGCTTCGGAATGCTGCAGGCCCTGGGGGCGGGGGAGGACCTGGCCGACCTGCCCCGGGTGCGGCACCAGTTCGCCGACACCACGCTGCTGCTGGCCCACGCGACTCCGTTGCCGTTGACCGGGTTCCACGGAGCCAGCGCGGCCCTGGGCACCGAGCACCAGGTCGCCGCTCTGGTCACCCAGCGTCTGGAGGAGCAGATGGGGCTGTTCACCGAGCAGGTGAACCGGGTCGTGCCACCGGTGAAGGACCTGCTCAGCGGTTCCCGGATCCGACCGGAGCGCGCCGCCGGTGCCGGCGTCGGGGGCGGGGTCGGGTATGCCGCCGTGCTGTTGGGCGCCAACCCGGTCGTGGGGGCTTCCTTCGTGCTGGAGGAGATCGGCCTGGCCGACGTACTGCCGGGGGCGTTGGTGGTCACCGGGGCGGAGGCCTACGACTGGCACAGTGTGCACGAGGGCGTGATCCCCGAAGTGGCCCGGGCAGCGCTGGAGGTGGGTGCGCCCAGCATCGTGCTGGCTGAGCGGGTCGAGGTGGGCCGCCGCGAGGGGATGGCGCTGGGCATCGCCGGCTCCTACGAGCCGCGTGCCGGTGAGGACCTGGCGGACCTGGCCGAGCGGGTGGCTCGCACCTGGTCTCCGCAGCACCACGGCTGAGCGAGGCCCACGACGGGGCGGACCGGCCGGGTGGGTGATGCTTCTTTGGAGGATCGGTCGTACGCTGGAGGCAGGGAACAACCCCGCGAGCCGGGTTGTTGCGCCCCACAAGCGTTTCCCGAGAGGACAGGACCGACTGATGAGCGTGCCACAGACCCAGACCA
>CAYVEH010000049.1:0-15704 GCA_964450585.1 uncultured Ornithinimicrobium sp. | reverse complement strand
CCCCAGCCCCGAGGCGGCCCGGGCCAGGTACGAGGAGTTCGCCGAGAAGTGGGGCACGCCCTACCCGGCGATCAAGACGCTATGGGACAACGCCTGGGAGGAGTCCATCGCCGTTCCTGGACTACGACGAGGAGATCCGCAAGGTCCTGTGCTCGACCAACGCGATCGAGTCTCTCAACGCCCGCTACCGGCGCGCGGTCCGCGCCCGCGGGCACTTCCCGAACGAGCAGTCAGCGATGAAGACGCTCTACCTGGTCACCCGATCCCTGGACCCCAAGGGCACCGGACAGACAAGATGGGTCACCAGGTGGAAGCCAGCACTGAACGCGTTCGCCATCACCTTCGCCGACCGCATGCCCGCGGCGGAGGACCGCTGACCATGAAACGCCACTTACACCGTTGGCCGGACAGTCCCAATGTTCATGGTTGCTCCTGGGCGTGATCGGGGTCGTTGAGGCGTGAATGCTCGGTCATGGCGTAGCGAGCGAGCCGGGCCACGCCGAGCACCGTGGCTTCCGGCTCGGTGACGAACTCCAACTTGCGGAGGGTCGCCTCGGTTCGGAAGTGGCGCCATACTGGAGCGGTAGCCGCCACACCAGCGACCGTGACGCGTCGGATGGGTGTGTCGGCAAGTTGCTCCAACTTGGTGGTCGTTGCATCTGCATTGGCTGCCAAGCCTAGTTGCAGGCTAGCCATGACGTGCCCCCTGCCGACGTCCATCGGCAGTGGTCCGAGGGTGATCGACCTGCGTTCAGGATTGAGGACTGCCGGGGTGACGTCACCAGCCACTGCCCCCACCTCACGCCACATTGCCTCATCGCTGAGTCCGTGATAGAGCAGGTCGTGCCAGGCCTGGTAGTAGCGACCCGACGGTGTAGCGCTGTGGATATAGCGAAGGCCGTCAGCCACGAAGATTCCCACATCGACGTCGGGGCTCACTAACTCGGGGACATCTTCGACGAGTACGAACTGCGCCTCGGACGTACCGGCTGAGACGTAGCAGTCGCCCGGCGAGCGCACGCCGGCACCGAATGCGCTGCAGAAGTGGTCATGCCCCCCAGCGACGACGATGATCCCCGGCGGGAGTCTGCCCTCGGCCGTGCTGCGCCCGACGAACGTCCCGCTGCCGACGAGACTTGGCAGTCGGAGCCCTTCAGCTCCAACGCGCTCGAGTAGTTCGCCGTCAAGAGTGCCCTTACGGATGTCAAGGAGGCCCGTGCGCGAGGCCAGAGAGACGTTCAGGAAGACCGGGGCGTCGGAGTCGCCGAGCAAAGCGCGGGCGACAAAGTCGGCGACCGAGGTAAACGTCCTGCTCGATCTCAGCTCCGCAGGCCGATGCTGGGCCAACCAGGCAATCTTGAACACCGAGAAGGTGTCGTCCAGTCCGGCGAGGTTGTCGCCGAGGTCGGGGAGGGCCGACTTCGCCTCACGGCCGTGCGAAGCGTGCCAGGCGAGCACCTCGCCGGTCACACGTCCTGCGTCATCAAGCAGTACAACCTCCTCACCCATGGAGCACACGCTGACCGCCCGGATATTGGTGAGGTCGATGTCCTGACCGACTTCGTCCACGAGCTGCCAGACATCGGCAAGTAGCTGGTTGGCGTCGCGGTGTCCGCCGTACCTGTCGTTGATGACGACGGTAGGCCGGTGCCGGAGCGCCACCAGCCGGTCCTCGGCTTCGTCGAGGACGGCGACCTTGGTACGGGTCGTACCGATGTCGATCCCGAGGTAATGTGTCACAGCCCCCCCACCGTGGCCGGGAGTTGTCGTACGTAGGTCCGCTCACGTAGAAGTCGGACCTGGCGCCGGTCGACGTCGGGGAGAAGGGAGGCCGCGTTCGCGGCGCCCATTGCGGCCGCGAGCATCATCGCTTGCTCCGGTGACTCGCCGCCGGCCAGGGCCGCGCACAGCCCGGCGAGGAAGGAATCACCTGATCCCGTTGGGTTTACGGTTTGCACGACGGGGCTGTCCACTGCCATGCTTTGCGCTGGACCGACCCAGAGTGCCCCTGGAGCCCCGCAGGTGACAACGAAGGTAGCCCGTGTACGCACCTGAAGCGCGCGGATTGCCTGCATCAGTGACTCAGTGTCCCCCGGGGCTGCGTCGAGGATTCCTCCGAGCTCGTGTTCGTTCGGCTTTACGAGAACCATCTCATCGTCTTTCACCGGATCATGTTCCAACTCGGCGAGCGTAGCCAGTAGCCCTGCGCCATGGGTGTCGATGAGTACGTGGGCACCTGTCTCCCGCACCGTCCGGACAACTCGGGCGTGATAGTCGTCCGGGCAGCCCGGCGGGAGGCTTCCGGTCACAGCGACGAGGTCGCCGGGCGAGAGCGCAACGCGTAACCCGGCGATCAATTGCTCTTGGCTCCTGGTGTCCACGTAAGGTCCTGGCTCATTTAGCACAGTTGAGTGGCCTGTAGACCGTTCGATGATGACAGGCGTTACGCGCGTTTCTCCGCGAATCTCGACGTGGACATCGACGATGCCGAGCGCCGCGCACCCATCGCGGATTATCGTGCCAGGTGCGCCCCCAACGAAGCCGTGCGCCGTGACCGCCATGTCGAGGCGTCGTAAGGCCCGGGCCACGATCATGCCCTTGCCGCCGGGCAACTGCTGGACGTCGGTGACGCGGTTGACCCTGCCAGGTGCGAATATGTCGAGG
The DNA here is from genome assembly GCA_964450585.1 of uncultured Ornithinimicrobium sp. Lineage (GTDB taxonomy): Bacteria > Actinomycetota > Actinomycetes > Actinomycetales > Dermatophilaceae > Ornithinicoccus. The sequence continues at coordinate 13,040 of CAYVEH010000049.1, read as the reverse complement.
GACTGCAGGCGGTCCACAGCGGGGTTGGGACAAACGATGTGGATCACTGTTACTCCTGCAATGGTGTTTCAGGGTCGATCTGGTAGAGCGCGAACAACTCTTCGTCGCTAGCAGAAAGGACCTCCTCCTCCCGCTCGCGCCAAGTGCGCACGGTGGTGCCGACCACGTCATCCAGTTGGGCGGGATCCGGTGGCAGATTCATCGCTGCGTACGGGTTGCCACCCGCACCGAGCGGCTCAGCAGAGCAATAGTTGGCGCCGCGCTGGTAGCCTATGGCGTACAGCGCCATGATGAGGACATCCACGTCGAGCAGCCCGTCTCCCAGAGCCCGCCGGTTTGTGTCGGCCAGGTGCAGGTTGATCATCCGGTCGCCATGTTCAAGGATCGTCGAGCCGATGTGGCGCTCGCCGCTGAGCATGTGGTAAGTGTCCCCGTTGATGGAGCTAATGGCCGGATGGTCCACCAGGTCGAGAAGCCGCAGCGCCTCGGCAAAGGTGTGGACGATCGAGGTCTCCTCAGGCCGGATGGGCTCTACCGCGCCACGTATGCCGGCTGCCGCGAAGTCGTCTGCCACGATGCGCATCGTCGCGGCGGAACGCTCGACCTCGTACGAGTCGAATGCCGCTGGGCGCCCGACGGAGGCCGCGCCGAAGAGCAAGTAGCTGCCCCCCATTGCTGCGGTGAAATCTGCCTGACGTCGGAAGTAATCGATCGCACGAGCACGGACGTGGGGGAGTGCGTGGGCGAACTCCTGATTAGGGGTGACCATCCCGCACACCCCGGACACCGCTATCCCGTGGTCATCGAGAATCTGACGAGTCTCGCCGGGTTCGTAGCCCAGGTCGGGTGAGTATAGGTTGCCATGCAACTCGATGTGCTCGATGCCGAACTTCGCCAGCCGCTCGGCGGTGGAGGTGAGAGACTCGGTGCCGAACCCCCAGTTGCTCCAACCAAACTTGAGGCGCGGCTCATCGGCAGTGTGATCGCGGCGTGCATCAACGAAGTCACGAACGACACGCTGGTCCTGGATACGAAAGCGCTGCGGTTTCATTCTTGTGTTTCTCCTTGAGGTGAGGGTGGACTAAGCCACCCGGCGGCGCGGCCGCCCGATCTTGAGATTGCCCTGCCGCCATTGGTCGAACACCGCCGCAAGAACGATGACGAGGCCGATACTCAGTTGCTGGAGGAAGGGCGAGAGCGCCAGCAAGATGAAGGCGTTGCGCAGCAGGCCTAGGAGACAGGCACCGAGAAAGGCGCCGATGATGGTGCCTCGGCCGCCGGAGAGACTGGCTCCGCCTATGACCGCGGCGGCGATGACATCCAGTTCATACCCCATACCGGCCTGGGCCTCTGCAACCCCTACCTGAGTTGAGAAGATGATGCCTGCGATGCCGGCAAGGGTGCCGATAAGCACGAACGTTACGATGCGGGTCCAGGCAACCGGTATGCCCCCAGTGCGGGCGGCCTCGATATTGTCGCCGACTGCGGTGGTGCGCAAGCCAAAGACGCTTCGGGTCAGTACAAGCTGCCCCACGATGACCAGTGTGATGAATATGAGCACGCTGATTGGGATTCCGCCTGCGACCCGGCCCTGTCCGATGAAGCGGAGCTCGTCCGGCATCGACTGCGGCAGTCCGCCCGTGATGAGCTGAGTGAGCCCCCTAGCGATGGATAGCATGCCAAGCGTTACGATGAACGAACTGACCTTACCGAAGACCACGACGATGCCGACGGCTAACCCACACAGTGCGCCAACGCCGATGCCGATTACCATTGATAGCCACGGGTTGATTCCGCTGCCATAGGCGGAGCCTGCGGAGACGGCGGAGAGCGCGAGCACCGATCCTACCGACAGGTCAATCTCCTTGGCGATGAGCACAAAAGTCTGGCCGATCGCGATGATGCCTATCACGACCACGGCCTGCAGAAGGTTTGAGAGGTTGTTCCCGGTCAGGAAGTTCTCGTTCGCGAGGTAGACAAGGAATCCCAGGATGATGATTACGCCGAGGAGCCCGGTCTCTTGCCGCTTGAGCAGCGGCAAGACGATGTTGGCGAAGCGTTGATGGGTTTCCGGTCGAGTTGCGACGTTGGTCATGATGCTCTCTCAGTTGCGTCCATCGCTGCGGCGACGATGGGGTTGGGGCCGGCGTCATTGGGTGCGTCGCGTGTGACCCGCCCCTGGCGGATAACGACGATGCGGTCGGCGAGGTTGATGACCTCTTCGAGTTCTGAAGAGATGAACCACACCGCGAGCCCCTCGTTGTGGGCGAGGTCGCGCAGAGTCGCGTATATCTCGGCCTTGGTGCCGACGTCAACTCCGCGTGTGGGTTCGTCGAGGATCAGAACGTGGGGCTTGGCTGCAAGTGCTCGGGCGAGTAGGACCTTCTGCTGGTTTCCTCCTGACAGTGAAGTGATGGGTGAGTCAATAGAGGCGGCCTTTACCCCGTACCGCTGGAGCAGGTCACGCCCCTTGCTGTCCGCGGTGGCAGGCGAGACTGTGCCGAGCGGTCCGAGGGAAGACATGATCCGCGCAGTCAGGTTGAAACCCACGCTCTGAGCGTGGAAGACCTCGGTGCGCCGTTCCTCCGCTACATACGCGACTCCAAGACGTTGGGCGTGGCCGGGGCTGCGCATGCGGACTTTGCGTCCAGCGACTTCGATTGTCCCGCCGTGCGTGGGTCTCATGCCGATGACGGCCTCCGCTATCTCTGTGCGTCCTGCCCCGACGAGCCCAGCCATGCCGACGATCTCGCCCTCCCGGACGACGAGGTCGATGTCCCGGAAGCCCGGACCAGTGAGTCCGCTCAGCCTGAGCGAGACGGGTGCTTCCTCGTGTGATGTCTCGCGCTCGGCGATGACATCTTTGATGATGCTGCGCTGCCGCTCACCTGCCATTAGCGTCACAGCCCGCTCTTTCGGGATCTCGTCGGGGGACCCATTGGCGACGAAGGTGCCGTCCCGCAGAACAATTACGTGATCGATGATCCCGTACACCTCGGAGAGACGATGGCTTACCAGGACGACGGCGACGCCGTCGTCCCGCAGCTTGCGTATCACGGAGAAGAGTCGTTCGGACTCCTCGTGCGTGAGGCTGGAGTTGGGCTCGTCCAGGAATAGAACGTTCGGGTCGCGTGAGAGAGCCCGCACAATATCAACCATCTGACGTGACGCCGCCGACAGGTTCCGGCACAGTGTCGCTGGGTCGGGCAGGTAGTTGGTCATGCCGAGACGGTCGAGCAGTATCCGTGCCCGTCGGACGCTGCTCGCGCGCTGCGCTGGTGCGAACCCGGACCGTTCCCCTAGGTCATAAAGAAACAGGTTGTCGGCGATCGTCAGTTCGCCTACCAACATTGGTTCCTGGTGAACGACGACAACGCCGCGGGAGACCGCCTCGAGCGGTGTCGCAAACGAGGTCTCCTCGCCGTCCAATAGGAGTCGGCCGACGTCCGGTTGCATCTCGCCGGAGCACAACCGGATGAGAGTCGACTTTCCCGCACCGTTCTCACCCAGGAGCCCAGTGACCTGCCCGGCAGGGAACCGAAGGGAGACGTCGCGTAGAGCGCGCACTGCACCGAAGGACTTCACCATGCCGACGACCTCGAGGGCAGCCGGCATGGTGGGACCGACCTGTTTCGTGTCGTTCATCGTCAGCGTTTCCGATCAGGAGGCGCCCAGCGTTCCGACAGGGACTTCGGCCGGGTCGTGCTCTGCGAGATTCTCCAATGAGACGAACGGGGCGTCGGCCTCCTGCATCACCGGATCGGCGTTCTCCCCCGTAACGACAGCGTTGAAGAGTTCGATCGCGACGTTGTAGCCCTGCCCAAAGGCGTCCTGCCCGATCACGCCGTACATCGAGCCGTCCTTGATAGCTGCGACATTCTCCTCGGTGATGTCGAAGCCGATTACTTTGACGCTGTCCTGCTTGTCTGCGGCAGCGACGGCCTCGGCGGCGCCGAACGGTCCTCCGGCGGTCGCGTAGATGCCGACCAAATCGGGGTCTGACTCCAGGTAGTTCTGGGTGGCCGTGTACGTGTTCGAGGCAGAGTCCTCGGCCTCGACGCCCTCGCCGGCCGGCGTCAGGTTCGATCCTTCCAGACCGTCGATGAAGCCCTGGCGTCGCTGTTCAGATCCAGGGGCGGTGAACTGGCTGACGATGATACCGACGGTCCCGGAGGCGTCCCCGGTGGCCTTGATCATCTCTTCGGCAGCGAGCTGGCCCGCCTTGTATTGCTCCTGGGCGTAGGCGATACTGCCCCCGGACGACTCGACACAGTCGAAGAGGGTGTTATAGGCGCCCATCTTTACGCCCTCGCTGCTGAGTCGTTGAATGTCCTGGCAGTTGCCCTCACCGGCGATGAAGAAGCCGATGCCGTCGTATCCCTGGGCGTTTGCGCCATTGATTGCGCTCGAGACCGTCTGCACGTCGATGTTGTCGCCAGCCACGATCCAGTCGACAGATCCGTTGTGGGCGCTGAGTACGTCGTTGGCGTAGTCGGCACCCTCCTTGACCGAGACCCAGTACGGGTTGTTCGCGAAACCGATCATGGCGATCCGAACCTCGTCCGATGCCGCGGTGTCTGTGGGAGCGGGCCGCCCCGCAATGGGCTCGACGGCTGCATCTTCATTGCTGGCCGCATCGTCGTTGCCGCAGGATGTCGCGAGCAGGCTCGTAGCGAGCGCAGCCACAGCGATGCGGCTTCCCTTCCTGAAGCGGGTCGAGAGTTTCATTCTTCCTCCTGGTTGTTGGGACGCGGGTATCCCGGGCCTGGGTGTGGATTTACCTGGTGGTCCTCGACTCGGCGGACGCGGGCACCGGCCTTGTCGAGTTGGTCGAGCGTTGCTGTCGGCGTCGCTTGGTCGGTGATGATTACGTTGACTTCGCTGACGCCCGCGTACCGGCACGTGGCCCTCAGCCCGAACTTGGAGTGGTCGGCAAGCAGGACCGACTTGCTAGCCGAGCGCAGGATGGCAGCCTTGACGGCTGCCTCGGCAGGATCCATGGTCGACAGACCCCACTCGACGTCGACAGCGTTCGTGCCTACGAAGGCGACCTCGAACCGGAGCTGCGAGAGTCGTTCGAGCGCCCATGCGTCAACCTCTGCGTAACTCTGCTGCCGTATGCGACCACCGATGGTCATGACCGTGCACGCGGCGGAGTCGCTGAGAGCCAGCGCGATCTGGAGCGCGTTCGTCACGACTAGTAGGTCGCCCCGGTTGGCCAATTGATCGGCGAGGTGAGCGGTAGTCGACCCCGCCTCGATGAACACGGTGCCGTACGTTGGGATCTCCTTCGCCGCGGCGCGTGCGATGGCGATCTTCTGCTCGCGTAGTTCAGACACCCTCGACGCGATGCGGCGCTCAACCGCGACCAGGGTTTGGGCGATCGCGCCGCCATGGATGCGCTGGACGACACCCTCGGCCTCCAGGGTGACCAGATCCCGGCGGATGGTTTCCGCGTTGACACCGAACTTGTCGGTCAACTCCTGCACAGTGACGCGGCCAAGCGAGCGGGCGAGGTCCGCGATCTCAACTCGTCTGGCTTCAACGCGCATGGTGGGTCTCCGGTGACTCTGATCCATCTGTGGATGTTCCACGCCTCAGCGAGAAATTCCCACAGGATTGGTGTGTTGCAATGGAGCTACATTACAGCATGGAGGCGCTCGGTCAACCCCCTTCCGCACGCATGGTTGTCTGGAGGGGTCAAAAGGTGTAATTTTGCTACATCCTGCAGCTGACGTAACACGACGGAGAGAAGGAGAGTACGTGTCTGACCCCAACACCGGACCAGCGCTCGAGGTGCAGGCCAACGCTCTCCTAGGACGTACCGGCCGCTACGAGAAGCGAGTCCGTGACCTTGAAGGCCTCTTCCTCGACAGGTCGGCATATGCGGAGAAGCTTGGCGCTGACCCGGACCGGCTTGTGTACTACGTCGATGAGTTCCGCCCCTCCGGTGACACCGGCGATCTCATCACCGGGATCTCGACCCTGCTGGCCGGGCGAGTTGGCAACGAGTTCCACATGACTCGTGGCCACATCCACGCCAAGAGCGACCGCACGGAGATCTACCACTGCATCTCCGGGCATGGCTTGATGCTGATGGAGACACTTGACGGACGCACCGTGGTCACGGAGATGTGGCCCGGCACCATCGCCTACGTGCCGCCGAACCACATTCACCGCAGCGTCAACATCGGTAACGCCGACCTGCGAACGATCTTCTGCTACCCGGCGGACGCGGGTCAAGACTACGAGATCATCGCCCGCTCGGGCGGCATGCGGCACCGGGTCGTCGACGACGGAAACGGCTGGAAGCTGGTGGAGAACCGTGACTATGTCGCCCGTTGACCTCACTGCGCGCCGGTTTGCTCGTATGACGGACATCAGTGCTGTGCAGGCCCAGCACGGGCGCGCAGATGTCGAGGGACTTGCTCGCCACGCCCTCGCCCACGACTTCATAGCCGCACATGTTCTGCCTTCGTGCCTGCCGCTGCTGAGGGAACTCCTCGACGGATCGACTACCAACGCCGGTGCACCCGTGGGCTTCCCTTCAGGTGGCACCGCTACCGAGGTCAAGGTAGCCGAGGCCCAATGGCTGCTTGACGCGGGAGTGCAGGAGATGGACGTGGTTATGAACATCGGCATGGTCCGATCCGGTGAGTTTCAGTTGGCGGCCCGCGACGTTGGCGCCGTCCTCGACGCGGTGGGTGACCGCGTGCCGATCAAGGTGATCTTCGAGGTCGGCCTACTCGATGAGGCCCAGCTAAGCGCCGCAGTGAAGGCGGTCGCAGCGGTCGGTGCGCGCTCATTCAAGACTGGTACGGGCTGGCAGCGCTTCCGGACGACACCGGAGCACGTCCGGATCATCCGTGCCGTCGTCGGTCCCGACCTGGAAGTCAAGGCTTCCGGGGGTATACGCACACTTGGGCAGGTTCAAGAACTCATGGACGCTGGTGCGACGCGCTTCGGTATCAACACGGCCGTCGCTGTCCAACTCGTCGGGGAGGCGGGCGACAACCGATGACGCCTGAGACCCTGACTGCCGCCGCTGAGCCGACCATGTATTTCATCGGGGTCACGACCGGATCGTCGGCGATCCACCGGGTCTTTAGCAATTGGCGACCAATGCTGGGGCTGGACGGCGTCGCGCTCACCGGCATTGACATACCCCTTGGTGCCGAGCCAGATCAGTACCGGAGGGTTGTCGATTTCATACGTAACGACCCGCTTTCGCGAGGGGCCCTCGTCACGACCCACAAGGTCGCAATGTACGAAGCCGCCCACGACCTCCTGCGCGAGATAGATGAAGATGCCAGTCGACTCGGTGAGGTGAGCGCGCTCGTCAATGGCCCCGACGGCGTCAGCGGTCTCGCTCTGGACACGATCACCAGCGAGCTGTCCCTCCGCACATTCGTCCCCGACCTGACGGACCGCGACGTACTGGTAATGGGCTCGGGCGGGGCGGGCTCAGCGCTGTGTGACTACTTTGCGCACCGCGCACCTGACCGACCCTCCCGCGTTGTCGTGACGGATGTCAGCGTTGACCGGCTCGATGCGCTCCAGCGCGAGAGTGGCGCTCGGTCACCGATCACCTGGCAGTTCGTGAAGATCGATCCTGGCGACGTCCACGACGACCTCCTGCGCTCCCTGGGCTCCGGTGCGGTGGTGATCAACGCGACGGGGCTCGGCAAGGACCGGCCTGGCTCCCCACTCAGTGATATCGCGATGTTCCCTCTCGAGGGATACGTTTGGGACTTTAACTACCGCGGCGAGTTGGGGTTCCTACGACAGGCCCGAGCGCAACAGATGCACAGACGCCTCACTGTGGAGGACGGCTGGCGCTATTTCGTGCATGGCTGGACCCGGGCGGTCGAGGCTGTGTTCGGCGTGAGCATCCCGACGTCGGGACCACGTTTCGACGCACTGTACGAAGCTTCGGGCAGGGTCCGGTGAGCCACCGCGTGCGCTGGCTCGATCAGACCGGGATTTTACTAGAACGGACATCCGCACATGCGGTGGACCGGCTGGCTGTTGACCCGTATCTCTCGAACGCGCTTGCGCCAAAGCATGTCGGCAAGCGACTTCCACGCGTCCGGATGCGGCGCGCCCCTATGGCCCCAATCGAAGTCCCCGAGGTTCACGGCGCGCTGTGCTGTCAGGCCCATACTGACCACATGAAACCCCGACACTCTCACGCCTATGCTGGCCCAGGAGTCTGCGACACACTTGGTAGCACCACGAGCCGAACTCGGGGGGGACTCGAACGGGCAGGTGTCGGACGCGAACGTATCGACTCCGTCGCTGGGGCGGGGACCGTGACACTCGGCCCGTTCATGGTGACGGCCGTCCCGTCCGCGCACGAGGAACGCGTCGTCGACGACAACGGTGACGACCGCTTCCTGATGGTCGATGACGGTGACGGCCTTCGGGTCTACCACTCAGGTGCTTGCCAACCGTACGACGGACAAGCTGAACGTGTGCGCCCTCGGTGTGACCGTGACTCTCTTGCCAGTCCATGGTCGTTACCGCCTCCGCCTGGAGAAGGGCGTACCCGGAAACTTCCGTTACGAAGAAGCCCTGGAATTGTGCCACCAGTCCGGCGTGACCCATCTCGTCCCGCACCATTGGGGGATGTTCAACTTCAACACGATCGGTCTTCTGCTCCTCGACCGCGAAGTGGCCCAGAAACACGAGGTGACCTTGTTGGTTCCCAGACATGGTGAGTCGCTCATGCTGGGAGAGTCGGTGTGAACACTGACAACGTCCTGGCCCGCATCAACGCCCACCGTAGCGAGCTGAGCCGCTCCGAGCGGAAGGTCGCCGACACGGTCTTGGCTGGCCCCGGAGATGTAGTCGCTATGACCCTTGCCGAGTTCGCGGCCGCGTCCGAGGTCAGTCAGCCGACCATTCTCAGGTTCGCGAACGCGATCGGCTGCGACGGCTTCCACGACTTCCGGATCCGCCTGGCACAGAGCGTCGCCCTAGGCATCCCGGCCACGCAAACAGTGATCAAAGCGAGCGACAACGCGGCCACGACAATCGCCAAGGTCTTCGACTTCTCGATCACATCACTCGACCACGTCCGCCGTCACCTGGACAGCGCGGCGATCGCCGATTCGGTGAAGGCATTGCGCATGGCCAGAAACATCGTCTTCATCGGACTCGGCGCCTCGGGAATCGTAGCAATGGACGCCGAACAGAAATTTCCTCTCTTCGGAGTCCCGTGCTCGGCCCCGGTCGACGCCCACCAGCAGTTCCTCGCCGCGTCCACGGCTGACCCTACGACCGTGTTCGTCGCGATCTCTAACACGGGTCGTACGGTGACGATCCTCGACACGGCGAGGGTCGCACGTGAGCGCGGTGCCACCGTCATCGGCATCACAGGCGGGGAGAGTCCGCTGGCGGCATTGAGCAGCATTCCGATCGTGGTCGAGTCTCTCGACAACACCGACGTACACACTCCGACAATCTCCCGGCTCGCACAGCTAGTGGTGATCGACATCCTCGCCACCATGACGCTGCTGCACCGCGGTGACAAGGTCATCGGAGACGTCCGAAGAATCAAGGCGCAGCTGGCGAGCATGCGCTCGGGTCAGCAGCACGAGAGTCTCTTGGCAGAGGAGGAGAGAAAGTGGTGACCACAGCCGTGCTGGCGTACGACCTCGGGACTGGAGGCTGCAAGGCTGCGCTTGTCGACGAGACTGCACGCGTATTGGCCGCGGTGTTCCGCCCATACCCGACCACGTACCCGATATCGGGGTGGCACGAGCAGCGGCCAGAGGACTGGTGGCAGGCGGTCGTCACCTCCACTCGGCAGCTCGTCGCAGGACTAGACGAGGCAGTGGAAATTGCCGCCATCGGTCTGTCCGGGCATAGCCTGGCGATGGTCCCCGTCGGTCCGGACGCCACCCACCCGCTGCTTGACATGGTGCCGATCTGGTCCGATGTTCGAGGTGAGCAGCGCGCCGCCGCATACTTTGCCCAGCACGACGAGACCGCCTGGTATCGGAAGACTGGTAACGGCTTCCCGCGCGGGATGTACACGGTGTTCAAGGCCGCTTGGCTCCTGGAAGAGCACCCGAGCGTTGCCGAGCGGACGGTGTCGATTCTGGGCTCCAAAGACTGGATCAACGCACGTTTGACGGGTGTGACTGCGACTGACCCGAGCTATGCCTCCGGGAGCGGTGCCTACAACATGGCTCGCCGCAGCTACATGCACGATGAGTTCGATGCCTTGGGGATCCCTGCCACCTGGTGGCCGTCGATCCGGCCATCTGCCGAGCCTGTCGGAAGTCTGACGCCAGCGGCGGCAGACGAGCTCGGACTCCGGGCCGGCACGACGGTCGTGACCGGCGGCGTCGACAACTCATGCATGGCACTGGGAGCCGGAGTCGACAGAGACGCGCAAGCTTACATGTCGCTCGGTTCATCGAACTGGATCTCGGTGGCGAGTCAGTCAGCGATCCTCGACGACACCGTGCGTCCCTTCGTCTTCGACCACGTCATCCCCGGTCTATACGTCTCGGCGTTGTCCACCTTCGGGGGTGGGAGCAGCCTCGAATGGCTCGTGCACATGATCGGGCGCGACGGGGATATCGATGCGCTTGTTGAGGAGGTAAGTAGGGTTCCAGTAGGGGCCAACGGTGTCGTTTGCGTCCCGACGCTGGCCGGCGGGACAGTCGCCGAAGGCGGACCAGAAGTCCGTGGCGCCTTTACCGGCCTCGACCTGCGCCACAATCACGCAGATCTCGCCCGGGCAGTCCTAGAGGGGGTTGGGTTCAGCCTCGAGACGGCGGCTGCCACGATGCTCGCGCGCGTACCGGCCGGTGAGCCGATTACCGCCATCGGAGGTGGGGCACGAAGTCGTGAGATGCTTCAGATCCTCGCCGACCTGCTCGATCGACCTGTCGTGCGACCGGCGGCAGAGCAGCACGGCGCCGCGTTGGGCGCCGCCACCCTCGCTCACCTGGGAGTTGGATCGTGGACTGACACCAGCCCCCTCCACGCGGGCCGCACCATCGCCCTTCGGGTCACGCCAGATCCTTCCCGCCGCATGGCCTACGACCTGGCGCGAGCACGGTTCGCTGCTAGTCAGAGTGCCGCTCGCTCGCTCGCCGAACTATCTGTCCCGAATGGAGCACGCCATGACACTCGTTGACCCCAGACCGCTTCTCGCCACAGCCCGCAGAAACGGATATGGCGTCGGTGCCTTCAACGTCACACTGCTTGAGCACGCCGAAGCGATTGTTGCTGGTGCCGAGGCCGCCGGCGCCCCACTGATCATGCAGATCAGTGAGAACGCCGTGCGATACCACAATGCGCTTCGCCCCATCGCTCTAGCTTCCCTTGATATCGCCCGGAGCGCCGCGGTGCCCGTAGCTGTGCACCTCGACCACGCCGCCGATATAGCGCTCATTCGCGAGGCCGTCGACCTCGGCCTCACGTCGGTGATGTACGACGGCTCAACACTCCCCGACGACCAGAACAGAGAGTGGACGAGCCGGGTCGTGGCTCACTGCCATGCCCAAGATGTCGCCGTCGAGGCAGAACTAGGCGTGATCGGCGGCAAGGATGGAGTGCACGCACCGCAAGCGCGCACCGATCCGGGTGATGCACGCCAGTTCGTCGCCGATACCGGAGTCGACTCGCTGGCAGTGGCTGTGGGTAGTTCGCATGCTATGTCCTCGCGCGACGCCGTCATCGACATCGACCTCGTTGCGACGCTCGCCTCGACGGTGGACGTCCCGCTCGTGCTCCACGGCTCCTCCGGTGTCCCCGATGAGACGCTCTCCCTCATCGTCCGGAGCGGTCTGACAAAGGTCAATATCGCCACCCATCTGAACAGGGTGTTCACACAAAGCATCCGGGATACCTTTCACGTTGATCAAACACTTCTCGATGCGCGGAAGTACATTGACCCGGCTCGAGAGGCGATGGCGGTCGAGGTCACACGAATCCTCGAGGTGCTCGGCGCTCGCGATACAGCGGATCTGGCATGACAGCGCCTCGCGTGCTAGGCACACCTCGCTCGATGACGCCAGGCCCGTCTCCGGACGTGGAACTGCTACGGGACGGAGGGCTTTGCGCTTGTCATGCCGGCGTCAGAGCGACAGCCGACGAAAGGGGAACTTATCAAGGAACTCTCAGGTGCCGTCGGTTGGGTCACGCGCGTGGTGCAGATCGGAACTGCTAAGATCGCTCACGGGCCTGCGCTTGCCGTTATCAGCCGTAGCGGAGTCGGGCGGTGTTCGATCGACGCCGAGACAGCAGACCGCGCCCGTGTGCGCTCGCTTCTACAGTGTGTGGCCGCACTCAATGATGGTCGTTGGGGGCGTCTCAGCGGTCCCGGGGCCGGCTGGGAGTAGAGTGGGACTCAGCGCCATTGGCCCTTCTCGCCTATCTTCACCGGCGGCGAGTCGGCTTCTACGCTGTCCACGCTTTTGTCGTCGAGCCGCCGGAACCCTCTGCGCTGCTAGCCCATGAGTGTCGTTCCGACCCCGCACCCGGGAGCTGCCACGATGGAAAGTTCCAGGCGAGCCGCCGACGCCGCAAGGACAACCTGCTCGCTGCACTCGCTACTTGGGCATCAATGGTCAAGTTCAGCTCCCCGAACACCACACCTAACGGGGCGGTCAGGGCGTCCGCAACCGCCGCGTTGAGCTGAGTAGTCCCTCCTTCGCCGGCGGGGGTGGCGCAGAGGGCCGGCGGCGCGTTGGGAGTGCGTTTCCTGCCACTTCCACCACGTCGCGATAGGCACATCACACGATGTTGCCCCTAGACTCGCAGTTGAGGGATGCAGGGCGTGCCCTGTCGGTGGCGCTCGAAAACTGAGCAGGTTCTGCGCGGCCGTCCACATGCCCCGCTCTCCTCGGTCGGCAACTCCAGATCAGCGTGCGGACATGCACGTCTGTCGCTCGACCCATCTGTCTGTCGATCCAGCCATGGTCACCGACCTCTGGGACATACCCAGATCCGTGGCAGTTGGCCACTGGAGTGGCAGCGGCTCAGCCCTGCGGAGCCTCGCCCGCCTGCTGCTTCTCGGA
>CAYVEH010000048.1:0-15799 GCA_964450585.1 uncultured Ornithinimicrobium sp. | reverse complement strand
ACCTTGAACCAGCGGATCTCCTCCACGGTGTCGCCCCAGAACTCCACCCGCAGCGGGTGCTCCTCGGTGGGTGGGAAGACATCGAGGATGCCGCCGCGCACCGAGAACTCACCGCGCCGCTCCACCAGGTCGGTGCGGGTGTAGGCCGCGGCGCTCAGCGCCTCGACGACTTCCTCGAAGTCGTGGGTCTCACCAGCCCTCAGCCGCACCGGGACCAGGTCCCCCAGACCAGCGACGAAGGGCTGCAGCAGGGCGCGGGCCGAGGCCACCAGCACCCGGATCGGTCCGTATGCCGGCCAGCTGGCGGCCAGGTCCTGGTCACCTCCGGGGTCGGTTCCTGATGTCGCGGCGGCCCGGCCGCCGGCACCGGGCCCCTGGCTGACACCGTCCGCGGGGGTCGCCTCAGTCGCCTCCTCTGGGTGGGCCAGGCGCCGCAGCACCGCGAGCCGTTGCCCGACGGTGTCCGAGCGGGGGCTGAGCCGCTCGTGCGGCAGCGTCTCCCAACTGGGGAAGGTGGCCACCTGGGAGCCGGGAAGGTACTCCCGCAGCGCCTGCGCCAGATCATCGGCCTCCCGCCCGGTCGCGGTCACGGCCAGCACCGGTGAGGAGCGTGCCAGGGCCGCCACCAGCGTGGGGCGGGCGCCGGCAGCGATCGCGATATCGACCAGCGGCTCCTGCTCCTGGGCCGCCGTCAGGGCGGCCGCGACAGCGGGATCGGTGGTCAGGCCGGACAGCACTGGGGTGAGACTCACGCGGGCCCTTCTCTCGGCATACTCGGGCAGCACAAAAGGCCCGATCCGGGAACTGATCGGGTTCTCTGCCAGTCTAAGGGGCAGAACCCACAGCCCAGCGAGATCGGCCCGGGGTTGCTGTTGCACCATCGGGTCATGGACAGGAAGATCACACCGTGACCCAGAGTGCCCAGCCCAGTCGCTCCACCACCAGGTCGTGGGGGGCCACGCTGCTCCTCGGCGCCGCCCTGGCGCTGCCGCTGACGTTGACGGCCGAGATGGCGCTGGCCGAGCAGGAGCCGCTGGAGCTGACGGACCAGATCACGGACCCGGCTGGGGTGCTCAGCGGCAGCGAGGGTGAGCTGGAGGAGGCCATCCAGACGCTGCGGGAGGACACCGGGCTGCAACTCTTCGTGGTCTACGTCGACGAGTTCGACCAGGCTGACGGGCCTGCCTGGTCGGACCAGACGTACTCCCTGAACGGGTTCGGCGGGGATGACGTGCTGCTCTCCGTCGCGGTTGAGCAGCGCGCCTACGGGTTCACCGGCAGCGACCAGCTGCCTCCCGGTGCACTGAGCAACGTCGCGAACAACTACATCGAGCCGGCGCTGAGCAACGACGACTGGGCCGGAGCCACGATCGCGGCCACCGAGGGCCTGGCCGAGGTGCTCCCCGACGGTGTGAACACCGAGGTTCCCACCACCCAGGGCAGCAGCTCCGGTGGGTTCCTGGGCTCGGTGCCGTGGTTCTTCGCCGTCCCCGTGGTGGCCATCATCGGTTCCAAGCTGATCTCGGCCGCGGGCAACAAGTCCGCCCGAGCGAGCCGGGAGCGGGCCGGTCAACTGCCCACCGAACCGAGCACCACGACCCAGGTGCCCACCCAGGAGCTGGAGCGCCTGTCGGCCGCGGCCTTGGTCGACCTGGACAACTCTCTGCGTGGCGCGCAGGACGAGCTGACCTTCGCCGAGGCGCAGTTCGGCCAGCAACGCACCGAACAGTTCCGCACCGTGTTGACCGAGGCGCGTCGCAAGTCCCAGGAGGCGTTCCGGATCCGGCACACGTTGGACGACTCCGATCCGGAGGCCGAGCCGGTGCAGCGCTCGATGCTGAGCCGGATCATCGAGTTGTGCTCGAGCGCCAGGGCCAGCCTGGATGCCCACGCGGCCGAGTTTGCCGAGATGCGGGCCCTACAGGACACCGTGCCCAGCTTCCTGGACGAGCTGGCCGGGCGGTCCAGGGAGGTCCGCGGGCGCCTGCCGGTCGCCGACCAGCAGATCGACGGCCTGGCCGCGCGCTACCCACAGCAGGCGTTGCGCACCGTCCGGGAGCACCGGATGCAGGCCGAGCGGCTCCTGGACAGCGCGGACGGTTTCGTGGACGCCGGTCGACAGTCGGTGACCGGTGACGACCGCCCCTCGGCCGTGGCGGCCGCCCGCGCCGCCGAGGAGGCGTTGGGGCAGGCGGTGCGGCTGCTGGAGGCGATCGCCTCGGCCGACTCCGACCTGGCCAATGCGCGGGAGGTGCTGGCTCAGGCCGTCGCCTCACTCAACTCCGATGTGCGCGATGCCCAGCGGCTGGCGCCCAAGGACCCGGTCATCCAACCGGTGGTGCAGCGTGCCCGGGAGGCGATCGCCCGGGGCCAGAGTGCCGATACCTCCGGCGACCCGTTGGCGGCACTGGCCGAGTTGGACGCCACCGAGCACGACCTGGACACACTGTTGGACCCGCTGCGCGACGCGGAGAGCAAGCGCGCCAAGGTTCGGGAGGACCTCAGCGCCCGGATCCGTCGGGTCGGTGCCCGGCTCCGCAGCATCGATGAAACCATCTCCACCCGGCGGGGCGCCGTCAACAGCGGCGCGCGCACCCGCATCTCCGAGGCGCTTCGCCTCTTTGAGGAGGCGCAGCAGGTCGCCCAGGAGGACCCACAGCGTGCCACCGGCCTACTGAGTGAGGCGGAACAGCTCGGGGAGCGTGCCCTCAGCGAGGCCCAGCGTGACCTGGACCGGTGGGACGGGCCGATGGGCGGGGGCCACCGGCGCGGTGGCCTCGATCCCCTGTCGATGATCCTGGGTGGCATTCTGGCCGGGGGCGGCGGCCACCGGCACCGTGGTGGCTGGGGCGGAGGCTTCGGTGGTGGGGGCTTCGGTGGCGGCGGCAGCGTCGGGGGCGGCTTCGGTGGTGGCGGTTCCACGTCGGTGGGAGGTCGCTTCTGATCCGTGACACGCTGAGCACAACCAGGCACCGCCACCGGGCCCACGCTCTCGAGGATGATCCCGACGTCCGCCGCAGACTGTGGAACCAGACGGCGGGTGACATCGTCCCTCTCAGGGGACGGACTCGACCACCTCGCAGCACCGGTCCCAACGAAAGGACATTTGGACCATGACTCAGAAGCAGACCATCCTGGGCCGCATCAGCCAGCTGGCCAAGGCCAACATCAACTCGCTGCTGGACCGTGCCGAGGATCCGGAGAAGATGTTGGACCAGTTGGTCCGGGACTACACCAACTCGATCGCCGAGGCTGAGGAGGCCGTCGCGCAGACGATCGCCAACGTCCGGATGGCCGAGGCCGACCTGCGCAGCGACGAGGAGGCCGCGCAGGAGTGGGGGCGCAAGGCCGCTGCCGCCGCCCGCAAGGCCGAGGAGTTGCGGTCTTCCGGGGATGCCGCCGGCGCCGACAAGTTCACCAACCTGGCCAAGGTCGCGCTGGGTCGCCAGATCCAGCACGAGAACGATGTCAAGGCCGCCCGCCCGGCGATCGAGCAGCAGAACGCGACCGTCGACCAGCTCAAGCAGGGCCTGGTGGACATGAAGCGCAAGCTGGAGGACCTGAAGTCCAAGCGCGGGACGCTGGTGGCCCGGGCCCGCACCGTCGAGGCCCAGAGCAAGGTCAACGAGGCGATGAGCGCCATCGACGTGATGGACCCGACCAGTGAGCTGGGCCGGTTCGAGGAGCAGATCCGCCGGGAGGAGGCCCTGGTGGCCGGTCGCGCGGAGGCGCACGCCACCTCCCTGGCCGATCAGTTCGAGGAGCTGGAGGACCACGCCCACGACGCGGAGATCGAGGCCCGGCTGGCCGCCCTCACCAAGGACGAGTGAGCAGACACCACGCGCTAGCTCCTCCACCGCATCGCACCGGGGCCTGACGGGCCCGCCGGATCGTTCCGGCGGGCCCGTCCTCGTGTCCCGGGCGGGGGCTCAGCGGGAGTGGAACCGGCCCTGCGTCGCCTCCAGCCCGTGGTGCACCAGGTCGGTCACCGCGTCCACGCCGTCGGAGATGAGGAGCTCAACGTCGACCCGGTCTCGGGTCGGGAAGTCAGAGAGGACGTAGGCGGCGGCATCCGTCCGGCCCGGTGGCCGGCCAACGCCGAGCCGCACCCGCAGGTAGTCCCTGGTTCCCAGGGCTTGGCTGATGGAGCGCAGCCCGTTGTGGCCCCCCTCGCCGCCGCCCCGCTTGAGTTTGATCGCTCCGAAGTCGATGTCGAGCTCGTCGTGGACGACGATGAGCTGGGCCACCGGCACCTTGTAGAACTTGATCAGGGCTGCCACCGGACCGCCCGAGAGATTCATGTAGGTCATCGGTTGGGCCAGCACAGCACGCGGCCCCGGTGCGCCACCAGGCAGCGTGCCCAGGCGGATCTCACTGACCCAGGCTCGGGCCTTGTGCTGCTTGGCGGTGGCATCGGCCTGGTGCGCCAGGTCGGCGATCACCATGGCCCCGATGTTGTGTCGGTTCCCGGCGTACTTCGGCCCGGGGTTGCCCAATCCGACCACCAGCCAGGGGTCCATCGCTCATCCTCCACCACTGCACCGCACGGAACCCTGGGCCGTTGCGGTTGCCTGAGCCCGCCAGGAGGGCAGGGTCATCGTGCCAAACTTCCCCAAGAAAGCGCGGGAGGCGTGCCAAACCTCCCCAAAAATTGGGGAACAGCGTGCCAAACCTCCCCAAAAATGGGGTTGCCCCGGACGCGATGCCCGGGACAACCCCACCATCTGGTCTACGGGATGGGTCAGGCCTCCTCCGACGCGTCCTCGCCCTCGCCCTCGGCCTTGCCCTCCTCAGCCGTCTCCTCGGCCTCCTCGTGCTCGATGCCGGCATCCTCCTCGGCCTCGGCAAGCTCGGCCTCCAGGGCCTCCTCGGAGATGGCCTGGGTGACGTTGACCAGGAGCGCCTCGGGGTCGGTGACCAGGGTGACGTCCTCGGGCAGCTCGACGTCCCCGGCCAGGATCTGGCTGCCGGCCTCCAGACCCTCGACCGAGACCACGAAGGCCTCCGGGATCTTGGTGAAGTCGGTCTCCACGGTCAGTTCCACGTAGTCCGTGGTGACCAGGGTGTCCGGGGCGGCCTCGCCCTCGACGTGGACCGCCACGTCGACGATGACCTTCTCACCCTTGCGGACGATGACCAGGTCGACGTGCTCAATGGTGCGCTTGATCGGGTCGCGCTGCACGTCCTTGGCCAGGGCCAGGTGCTCGGTGCCCTCCACGTCCAGGGAGAGCACGGCGTTGGTGTGCTTCAACGCCATCATCGTGTCGTGGCCCGGCAGGCTCAGGTGCAGCGGGGCCGTGCCGTGCCCGTACAGGACGGCGGGCACCTTGTCGGCGCGGCGCACGCGGCGGGCGGCGCCCTTGCCGAACTCGGTGCGTCGCTCGGCGTTGATGGACAGATGGTCAGCCATGTCGGGGCCTCCGTGGTTGGTGTTCGTCGGGTGGGCCTCGACGCGGGGCGCGGCACGACGCGTCAGCAGGGCCAAGGATCGGCTCAGCCGCGTCGATTCACGGATGCGGCCACTTCTTCGTGCAGCATCCCTCGCCGAGGCAACAGTGGGTCAGTCTAAGTCAGCCGGAGGCGCCCGACCAACTCGGGTCCGGTCGCTCGACTCAGCCCCACCGGCGGACCAGCTCGGCCAGCACGCCCGCGGTGCGCGCGGTGGTCACCCCGAGCAACCGGGAGGTGGCCGCTCCCAGCGGGTCGACGTGACCGGGGGTGGCCTGCGGCCACATGAGGTGGACCGCACGGTCGTGCACCCGCACCGCCACGTTCTGGTCGGCGGCCGCCTCCACCCGCGCCACGTCCTCCGGCGCGAGCGGGGTGCTCAGCAGCGCGACATGGTGGCGCTGCAGCGGGCCGTGCGCCTCCCCCAGCCGGGTGGCCTGCGCGGAGATCTCGGTCAGCTCAGCGAGCCCGAAGACGATGGTCGGCACCTCGAACCCGCGGTCCTGGGCGAACGCCGTCCCCAGCGCGGTCGCCACCCGCGGTAGGGAGCGCATCCGGGAGGTGACCCGGACGTTGCCGGTGTTGAGGTAGGTCTGCACGTCGGTGAACCCGGCGGCCTCGGCGCAGGCGATGATCGCGTCCTTGGGGAAGGTGCGCTTCGCGCCCAGGTTGATGGCGCGCAGGAAGGCGACGTACTGGGGCATCGGTGCGAGGTGGGCTTTCGGCCGCTCAGGCGTTGCCGTCGAACATGCTGGTGACCGACCCGTCCTCGAAGACCGCCCGGATCGCCTGGCTGATCAGCGGGGCGATCGACAGCTCGGTGATCTTGTCCAGCGCTCGGGCCTCGGCTGACAGCGGCAGCGTGTTGGTCACCACCACCTCGCGGGCCACCGAGGCGGACAGCCGCTCCACCGCCGGCCCGCTGAAGATGGCGTGGGTGGCGGCGATGACGACGCTGCCGGCCCCTTCGTTCATCAACGCGTCTGCGGCCTGGCAGATGGTGCCGCCGGAGTCGATCATGTCGTCGACCAGGATGCAGGTGCGACCGGCGACCTCACCGACGACCCGGTTGGCCACGCTCTGGTTAGGGCGAGTGATGTCCCGCGTCTTGTGGATGAAGGCCAGCGGAGCCCCACCCAGCCGGTGGCTCCACTGCTCGGCGACCTTGATCCGGCCGGCATCCGGGGAGACCACGGCCAGTTCTTCCTTGCCGTAGTTCTTGCGCACGTAGGAGGACAGGATCGGCAGCGCCATCAGGTGGTCCACGGGTCCGTCGAAGAACCCCTGAATCTGCGAGGTGTGCAGGTCCACGGCCATCAACCGGTCGGCGCCGGCGGTCTTGAACAGGTCGGCCATCAGCCGTGCTGAGATCGGCTCCCGGCCGCGGTGCTTCTTGTCCTGGCGGGCGTAGCCGTAGAAGGGCAGCACCACGGTGATCCGCTTGGCCGAGGCCCGCTTGAGCGCGTCGACCATGATCAGGTGCTCCATGATCCACTCATTCACCGGCGCGGTGTGGCTCTGGATGACGAAGGCGTCGCACCCACGGACCGACTCATCGAAGCGGACGTAGATCTCGCTGTTGGCGAAAGTGTAGGCGTCGGTGGGCACCAGGTCGGTGCCCAACGTGGTGGTCACCTCCTCGGCCAGGCTCGGGTGGGCCCGACCACTGAAGACCATGAGATTTTTCTGGGTGGTCTTCTGGATGCCGGTCATGCCTGGCTCCCTTCGCTGGAGGAGGGCGTATGCCGTGCTGGAGCCTCTTCCGACCCGTCCGGGTCGTGCTGGTCGCTGGCCGCGGCAGCTGCGGCCGCGGTGGCGGTGCCCGCCCGCTTGCGGGCTACCCACCCGTCGATGTTGCGCTGCCGGGCCCGGGAGACGGCGATCTGCCCGGGCTCGACGTCGGCGGTCAGTGCCGACCCGGCCGCCACGTAGGCCCCGTCGGCCACCTCCACCGGGGAGACCAGTACGGAGTTGGACCCCACGAAGGAGTGGGCACCGATGGTGGTGTGGTGCTTGGCCACCCCGTCGTAGTTGGCGAAGATGGTGCCGGCCCCGATGTTGGCCCCCTCCTTGATGGTGACATCGCCGGCATACGTCAGGTGCGGGACCTTGGCGCCCTCGCCGATCACCGCGTTCTTGGTCTCCACGAAACCACCGATCTTGCCGCTGTCCCCCAGCTCGGTGCCCGGCCGCAGGTAGCTGAACGGCCCCACCGTGGCTCCGGCGCCGATGACGGCCAGCTCGGCCTGGGTGCGGACCACGCTGGCCCGGGCCGCCACCTCCACGCTGGTCAACGTGGTCTCCGGGCCGATGACCGCGTCGGGCCCGATGGTGGTCGCCCCGAGCAGTTGGGTGTGCGGTCGGATGACGGTGTCCTGACCGATGGTGACGTCGGCGTCGATCCAGGTGGTCGCCGGGTCGACGACGGTGACCCCCTGACGCATCCAGTGCTGCACGGTGCGCTCGTTGAGGATGCGGCCCAGGGTGGCCAGCTGGACCCGGTCGTTGACCCCCTCGGACTGCCAGCGGTCCGTCACCATGTGGGCGCGCACCGCACGGCCAGCCTGGCGGGCCAGCTCGAGCACATCGGTCAGGTACTTCTCGCCCTGCTCGTTCTCCACGGTGACCTGGGTGAGGGCCTCGCGCAGCACCTGGGCATCGAAGGCGTAGATGCCGGAGTTGATCTCCTTGATATCCAGGGCGTCGGCGTCCCGGCCACCGGCCTGTCGCGCGGCGATGGCGTCCTTTTCCTCGACGATGCGCAGCACCTGGCCGTCGGTGTCGCGGACCACCCGCCCGTAGCCGCGGGGGTTGTCCAGCACCGAGGTGATCACGGTGACCGCATTGCCGGCAGCCTCATGGGCTGCTGTCAGGTCCTGCAGGGTCTGCGTGGTCAGCAGCGGAACGTCTCCGTAGGTGACCAGGACTGTGCCGCTCAGGTCCGCGGGCAGCACCTGCAGCCCGCACTCCACGGCGCGTCCGGTGCCCTTGATCTCGTCCTGGTCGGCGATCAGCACCGCCGGGTCGACCTCGGTCACGTGCGGGGCGACCACGTCACGCTGGTGGCGCACTACCACGGCCAGGTGCCGCGGCTGGGTGCCGCGGGCGGCGTGGATCGCGTGACCGACCAGGCTGCGCCCGCCGATGGGGTGCAGCACCTTGGGGGTCTTCGACTTCATCCGGGTGCCTTCGCCAGCGGCGAGGACGATGACTGCGGCAGGGCGGTTCTCGCTCACGCGAAGTCGCTCCCAAGATCTCGGGGACAGGACACTGACGGCGGCCCTCGGGGTCACTCAGGGTGGATGCTACCCGCCCCGGGTGGGGGACTGCCCACTCCCCGCCTCCGCGGGCCCGGCCCCGAGCCCCCGGGCGGCACACCAGGCGGCGAAAGCCTGCTGGCTGGTGAAGCGTGGGGTGTAGCCGAACTCGGTCCGCAGCCGGGTGGTGTCCAGCACCGGTCGGTAGGCCAGGAAGGCCGTCTGCTCCGGCCCGTACCGGGTCAGCCGCAGCGGCTTGGCCAGCGTCAGCAGGCCGCGCAGCAGCGGCTCGGGGACCGTCACCGTGGGCTTGCCCAGCGCGGCGGCGATCTGCGCGACGGTGAGCACGCCCTGGCCGGCGACGTTGACCGGGCCAGTCACCGCAGAGGTCACCGCCCGCACGATGATCGCCACCACGTCGCTGTCCCAGACCAGCACGAACGGGGACTGCGCCCCGCGGATCTGCAACAACCGGGGCCAGCGCCACAGGGCGGTGATCTGATTGTCGACGTGCTCACCCAGGATCGTCCCGATCCGCAGGATCACCTGCTCCAGCTGCGGGGCGGTGGTCCGCAACTCGGCGAGCAGCTCCTCCACCTGCCGCTTGTGGTCGCTGTAGGCGAACTCGGGGTTGCCGCGCAGCGGGTCGGTCTCGGTGAGCCAGGCGGGCTGGTCGGGGTGGTAGCCGTAGGCCGCCCCGCTGCTGGAGACCACCACCCGGCGCACCCGGTGCCGCACGCAGGCCGCCAGGACGTGGCGGGCGCCGTCCACGTCGACGGCGTACTGCTGCGCGCGGGTGGTCTCCGGCCCCGGGTCGACGATGGCGGCCAGGTGCACGACCACCTCTGGTCGGTGCTGGGCGATGATCTGGTCCACGGCCGCGGCGTCGGTGACATCCAGCACCAGGTGCCGGGCCCCGGCCACCGGGCGGGTCGGCCTGCGCAGGTCGGTGCTGATCACCTGGTGGCCGCCGGCCACCAGGCCCGGCACGACCGAGGAGCCGAGGAAGCCCGAGCCGCCGGTGACCAGCACCGTGGTCGCGGCCGCGCTCACGCCGGCACCCCGTCGCGTTCCGGCGCCCGGGACCGGCTCCGCCAGGCGGTGGCGACCACCAGACCGGCGATGATGTCCCAGATGCCCCACCAGGCCGCGACCAATGCCATGCCGCCGAGCCCGTCGAAGTAGGTGAAGACCAACAGCAGCCCCAGGCCGGCGTTGCGGATACCGACCTCGAAGGTCATCGCCTTGGTGCTGTCCGTCGGCAACCGGGTCAGCCGCCCCATGCCGTACCCCAGCGCCAGCGCCAGCGCGTCGTGCAGGAAGACCGCGAGCACCACCAGGCCGATGTAGCCCAGGAAGATGTCCCAGTTGTTGGCGACCCCGACGAGGATGATGCCGGCCAGTCCGAGGAAGGCCAGCGGGCTGACCACCCGGGTGCCGACGGCCGCGACCCGCGGCCACCAGTGCACGATCGCCAGCCCGAGGATGAAAGGCACTCCGATCACCAGGCCGACCTCGAGCAGCATGTCGACCGGCTCCAGCGCGATCTCCTGCAGCACCTGCCGGCCGGTGGGGTGCAGACTGCCCCAGATCGCGACGTTGATCGGCATCAGCACGATCGACAGGACGTTGCCGACGGCCGTCATCGAGACCGACAACGCCACGTCGCCCCCGGCGCGGTGGGTGAGGATGTTGGAGACGTTGCCGGGCGGGCAGCAGGCCACCAGGATCAGCCCCAGGGCCAGCGAGGCCCGCAGGTCCAGGGCCAGGGTGAGCAGGAAGGTGATGGGGGGCAGCAGCAGGAACTGGGCCGCGATGCCCAGCGCGATCGCTCCGGGGCGGCGCAGCGCACGAGCGAAGTCCGCCCACCGGGTGTCCAGCGCGACCCCGAACAGGATCGCGCCGATCACGATGCGCAGGGTGGTCAGGGAGCCCTCGTCGAAGGCGATGGAGATGCTGTCGACGTCACTCACGAGCAGCCCCGCAGGGCGCTGATCTGGGCCCGTACCGCCTGCCGGTAGGCGTCCTTGTTGACGTAGTAGGCCATCCGCTCCACCCCCAGGTAGCGGTATCCGCCGGTCAGGTCCGGGCGGTCGGTCCTCACCCGGTCGGCGAAGGCGGCGGCCCGCTCCGGCGCCTTCCGCTGCGCCTGCAGGTAGGCGGCGACCAGCTCGGCCTGTTCGTAGCGCCCCTGCCAGCCGATGCCGGCGGCCTCCACCATGCCGACGACGAACAAGTTGGGGGCGCTGCGGCTGACGATGTTGAGGTACAGGTCTGGTGCCCACCCGGTCCAGTTGAGGTGCCGCGGGTCCAGGAACGGGTAGTGCAGTCGGTAGCCGGTGGCTAGCACGATCAGGTCGTAGGAGTGGCGCGCCCCGTCCCGGAAAACCACCGCGTCGCCGTCCAGGCGTGCCACATCGGCGCGGACGCCGACGTCCCCGTGGCCCAGGTGGTGCAGGATCAGGCTGTTCACCACCGGGTGGGACTCATACAGCTTGTGGTCGGGAGCGGGCAGCCCGAACCGGGTCGGGTCGCCGGTGACCAGTCGCAGCAGCCGGGTGTCCAAGGCCTGTTTGAGGCGCGGCGGCAGCGGACGCCCCCGGTTCAGGGTGTCGGCGGGCCTGCCGAGCAGGTACTTGGGCACGAAGTGGTACCCGCGGCGGACGCTGATGTCGACGGAGGCGGCGTGGTGCACCGCATCCACCACGATGTCGCAGCCGGAATTGCCGGCACCCACCACCAGTACCCGTTGACCGGCGAACAGCTGTGGGCTCTTGTAGGCACTGGAGTGCAGGATCTGCCCATCGAAGTGTCCGGGCAGCCTCGGCACCGCCGGCTCGCTGAGCGTCCCGTTGGCGACGATGATGCCGGTATGCCGGGTGCTCACCTCCTGCTGCCCGTCCCGGTAGGTGAGCCGCCAGCCCGGGCCGTCCGGCCCCTCGGGGTCCACCCGCACCACCTCGACACCGAACCGGTAGTGCTCCCGCAGACCGAACCGGTCGGCATACGAGTGGAAGTAGGCCAGCAGCTCCCGGTGGGAGGGGTAGTCCGCGACCTCCGGGGGCATGGTGTGCTCGGTGAACTCGGTGGTGGTCTTGGAGGAGATCAGGTGTGCCGACTCGTACACCGTGCTGCGGGGGGCGTCGATGTCCCACAGTCCGCCGACGTCGGTGTGGCACTCATAGCCCTGCCAGGGCAGGCCGGCACGCTGCAGCGCCCGCCCGGCCGCAAGCCCGGAGGGGCCGGCTCCGATCACGGCATAGGAAGCGTGGACCATCTGCCGGAGTCTGGCAGATCAACGGGCGGCGCCGCGTGGTGGATCTGCGATAATGGTGGGGTCGGTCCGCGACGGAACCACGCCCCCGCCTCCGTGATGGGCGTTGCGGCGACGGTCAGTCACGTCAGGAAGGTCATGCGTCCATGCAGTTCACCAGCGGTCAGCTCGTCATCCACCCGCACCACGGCCCAGCCGTGGTGGAGGAGGTCATCAGCCGCACCGTCGGTGGGGTGGAGCGCACCTACGTGAACCTGCGGGTGCGCGGCAGCGACCTCACCGTCTCGCTGCCGGCCGATACCGCCGAGGAGGTCGGGATCCGCCCGGTGCTGACCACCGAGCAGGTGCAGGAGCTGCTGGCGGTACTGCGCGCCCCCAGCGACCCGTTCGAGAAGCAGTGGTCCCGCCGGATGAAGGCCCAGCAGGAGCTGCTGCTGCGCGGCGACCCGCAGGTGACCGCAGCGGTGGTGCGCGACCTGGTGCGTCGCGACCTGGACCCGGGCCTGGCCCCGGCCGAGAAGGACCTGCTCAAGCGGGCCCGGCTGCCGCTGCTCGGTGAGCTCGTGGAGGCCCTCGGGGTCAGCCAGGAGCAGGCCGAGGAGGTCGTGCTCGCCGCGATCCGCGGCGAGCAGATGCCCGAGGTGACCGAGGAGACCCTGGCCAGCTGAGCCGCTACTGGCCGCGCAGCTCGGGGAAGTCGCTGTCCCGCCACTCGGCACGGGGCTCGGCCCCCTCCCGAGGCGGTGCCTCCTCCCGGGGAGTCGCGGCCAGCTCGGCCTCCCGGCTGCGCAGCTCGACCCGGCGGATCTTGCCGGAGATCGTCTTGGGCAGCTCGTAGAACTCGACCCGACGCACTCGCTGCCACGGAGCCAGGTGCTCCCGGGCGTGCGCCAGGATCGCCCGGGCGGTCTCCCGGGTGGGCTCATGGCCGGGGGCCAGCGCGATGTAGGCCTTCGGGATGGCCAGGCGCACCTCATCCGGCGCGGGCACGACGGCGGCCTCGGCCACTGCCGGGTGCTCGATGAGCACGGACTCCAGCTCGAACGGGCTGATCTTGTAGTCGCTGGCCTTGAACACGTCGTCGGTGCGGCCGACGTAGGTGATCATGCCGTTGCTGTCCCGCTCGGCGACGTCCCCGGTGTGGTAGAAGCCGCCGGCCATCGCCTCGGCGTTGCGGGCATCATCGCCCTGGTAGCCGGTCATCAGCGCGACCGGGCTCGCCGAGAGGTCCAGGCACAACTCCCCCTCCCCCGGTCCCTCGACGACGGCGCCGGTGTCCACGTCGACCAGGACGACCGGCATACCGGGCAGCGGGCGACCCATCGAGCCAGGTTTGACCACGTCACCGGGCATGTTGCCCACCTGTGCGGTGGTCTCGGTCTGCCCGTAGCCGTCCCGCAGCGTCAGCTGCCACTGCCGGCTCACCTGGGCGATGACCTCGGGGTTGAGCGGCTCACCGGCCCCGATCACCTCCCGCAACGCCCCCGGCCCGCCGGACAGGTCGGCGTTGATCAGCATCCGCCACACCGTCGGCGGCGCGCAGAACGTCGTCACCCGGTAGGCACGCAACACCTTCAGCAGGGCCGTCGCATCGAACCGGGTGTAGTTGTAGACCAGGATCGTGGCCTCGGCGATCCAGGGCGCGAAGAAACACGACCAGGCGTGCTTGGCCCACCCGGGACTGGAGATGTTCAGGTGCACGTCACCGGGGCGCACCCCCAGCCAGGCCATCGTGGACAGGTGCCCGACCGGGTAGGAGGCCTGGGTGTGCTCCACCAGTTTGGGGCGGCTGGTGGTGCCGGAGGTGAAGTAGAGCAGCAACCGGTCCTCCGGGGCGGTGCCCGGGTGCGGCAGGTCGGTGGGCGGGTCGGTGCGGTAAGCGGCCCGCAGGTCGGTCCACCCGGGGGTCTCACCGACGCTGAGGCGCACAAACTCGCCCGGCACCTGCTCGAACTTGGCCGCATCGGCGGGGTTGACGATCACCGCCCGGGCCGCTCCACGAGCCACGCGGTCAGCCAGGTCGGCGGGTCCGGCCGCGGTCGTGGTCGGCATGATCACCGCACCCAGCTTGATGATGCCCAGCATGGTGTCCCACAACTCGACCTGGTTGCCGAGCATGACGATGACGCTGTCCCCCTTGGCCACACCCTGGTCGGCGAGGAAGGCCGCAACCTGGTCCGACCGGGTGGCGATCTCGTCAAAGGTGAGGACCTGGTCGGTGCCGTCCTCCTCGACCACGATCAACCCAGGGGTGTCGTTGCCGCGGGCGATCACGTCGAACCAGTCCACGGCCCAGTTCCAGCGAGGGCCCAGCTGAGGGTAGCGGAACTGGGCCCGTGCTGCCTCGGGGTCCCCCTGGAGCTCGAGGAGCTGGTCGCGGGCGGCGCGGTAAGCGGCGGTCGGGTCGGTGTGCTCACTCATAGGGGCAGTTTCCCACCCTGGAACCGTTCCGGCCAGGGGTCCGTCACACCTCTCGACGTCTGCATTAAGGTGGTTTACCTGTGAAGTGGCTCAGCATCGACCTGGCAAAACTCAGCGGCGGCAACGGATGGCGCGCTGCGGGCATTCTCGTGGTGGCACACCTCATCCCCGGCCCGGTGGTCCTGGGGTTGTGGTTCCTCGGGCTGTTGCCGATCTTCGATGACCTGCGCTGGATCCCGGTCTCGATCGGGGTGACCTTCTCGGTGCTGTGTGCGCTGTGGATGTTCCTGGCGTTCGGGTTCTGGGGCACCGTGCGGACCTACGGGCGGGGCCATGGGGAGTCCTATACGCAGACGTTCTCTCCCGGGGTCGGTTTCGCCCTGGGGTGGCTGCGCTGGTTCATGCAGATCGTCATGGTCGGCCTGATGCTGATTCCGGTCGGGATGCTCTGGGTGAACGTCCGTTGGTGGCACCTGACCGGCACCGAGGAACTGGATGCCCTGCCGGACCGTGCGGCGACCATCCCGGTGATGCAGGAGTGGGAGCGCACCGACCTGGAGGCCTCAGAGACCGGGCTCGTGGCGTGGATGGACTCCACCATGGAGGGCCCTGAGCCGGAAGGCTTCGTAGAGCAGCGCTTCACCGTGCCGGACTCGTTCGACTTCCAGGACCTGAAGGCGTGGCTGGAGTCGCCGGAGTGGGCCGAGCCGGCTGACGGTGCGGCGTTCGGGGCCATTCGGATCGAGGAATGCAGCCCGGACAGCACCCACCCCAGCTGCCGGGCCCATCTGGTGCCCCCCACCGGCGAGCACCCCGAGTACTTCGTGCGCGCGACCTTCTACGAACCCGCCTCCCGGCACGGTGAGCCGACGCTGAAGGTCCGGCTGAACTACCAGCAGTACGTGCCACCCGAGTACGACGTGTCGCAGGAGACGGTGGACCGTGCTGAGCAGATCCCGGTCCCGCAGGACTGGTTGCGGATCGACGCCAAGGGCGCGGAGACGAGCAGCGGGGAGACGTTTTCGCAGTACTACAGCGTGCCCGAGTCCTTCGACCGCAAGGCCCTGGAGGCGTGGGTGAACGGCTCGCAGTGGACCGAGCCGACCAGCGGGGAACCGTTCGGGGCGATCGAGGTCGACTCCTGCCGAGAGGTCGGCCAGACCGAGCCCACCTCCTACCTCTGCTCGGCCATGGTGGCCGGGACCGAACGCGTCCCGACCGAGCCGTCCACCGGGCCGGTCGAGTCGTTGGCGATCAGCCTTGACGCGAACCACACGGTCCGCGTCAAGTTGGAGCGCAACGGCTGAGTCCGCAGCCGACACCTGCTGCCAAAACCGCCCGCCGCGCCACCGTGACGATGGTGTCGCGGCTGGCGGACACTCAGCAGCTCCCCGGGTAG
>CAYVEH010000047.1:0-15942 GCA_964450585.1 uncultured Ornithinimicrobium sp. | reverse complement strand
CTCCTGTCGATCGTCATCGCCGCGGTGGTGCTCACCGCGTTCACCATCTTCTTCCGCAAGTCCCGACACGGGATCGCGATGCGGGCGGTGGCCGACGACCAGCAGGCGGCGATGACCATGGGGATCTCGGTGCGCAGGATCTTCGCGATGGCCTGGGCGCTGGCGGCGATCAGCGCACTGATCGCGGGTGTGCTGCTGGGCGACATCTCGGCGGTGGACCAGAACATCGCCTCCTTCGGTCTGCTGGTCTTCCCGGTGGTGATCCTCGGCGGGTTGGACTCGGTGCCCGGCACCATCGTGGGTGGGTTGACCATCGGCCTGTTGAAACAGTTCACCTCCGGCTACCTGGACCCCGGCCTGGCCACCGTCATCCCGTACGTCGCTCTCGTCCTGATCCTGTTGGTGCGCCCGTACGGCATCTTCGGCGAGACCCGGATCGAGAGGGTGTGAGCTGACGATGGCTGCCACGTCCACCGGTATCTACCACCGCAGTTACACCTCCGAGCTGCGGCTGCGGGCAACCAGGGCGGAGTACTTCCGACTCGGTCTGATGACCGTGCTGCTGCTGGTGCTGCCGTTCGTCCTGGACAACTTCTGGCTGTCCCAGATCAACCTCATCATGATCGCCGTCATCGGCGCGGTCGGCCTCAACATCCTGGTCGGCTACACCGGTCAGATCTCCCTGGGCCAGGGCGGCTTCATGGCCGTGGGTGCGTACAGCTCGGCCATCCTGTCCGACCGCATCGGGCTGCCGACGCCGCTGGCGATCCTGTTCGCGGTGCTGCTCACCGCCGCGGTCGGCGTCTTCTTCGGCCTGCCGGGGCTGCGGCTCAAGGGCCTCTACCTGGCGATCGCGACGCTGGCCAGCCAGATGATCATCGAGTTCGTCATCCGGCGCTGGGACTGGTTGACGCAGGGGTTGGGCTACATCAACGTGGAACGGCTGGAGTTCGCCGGCTTCCAGATCGGCAACCGGCAGGTCTTCGAGCAACAGTGGTACTGGATCCTGATGATCCTGGCGGTGCTGACCGTGGTCACCGCCCGCAACATCTTCCGCACCGGGCTGGGCCGCTCGTTCATGGCCGTGCGGGACCAGGACATCGCGGCCGAGGCGATCGGGGTCAACCTGACCCGGGCCAAGCTCACCGCCTTCGCCGTGTCCTCGGCCTTCGTGGGCCTGGCCGGAGCGCTGACTGCCCACTACAGCGAGGTGGTGTCCTGGGAGAAGTTCACCCTGGACGTCTCCATCCTCTATCTGGCGATGATCATCGTCGGGGGGCTGGGCAGCGTGGCCGGTGCCGTCTACGGCGCGATCTTCATGACGTTGCTGCCGGAGCTGATCCGGCGTCTGGCCAACGGCATGGAGTCCTCGCTGCCGTTCCTGGCGAACCAGCTGCCGGCGGTGCAGAACGCTGCCTTCGGCGTGGTGATCATCGCCTTCCTGATCTTCGAACCTCGAGGGCTGGACCGCATCTGGCAACGGCTGAAGGACTACGTGCGGTTCTGGCCGTTCCGATATTGACGATCCCGACCGACACCTCCATGAACCATGACCGACCGACCCCATCCCGTGAACCCGACCCGGCAGGGCCACCCGGCCCCCCGGCATACCGACACCAGCAGTGCCCATCCATGAAGGAGACAGAAATGTTCGGAAAGACCCGCGCAGCCGCGGTGGCCCTGGCCGCCACCTCCGCGCTCGTGCTGTCGGCCTGCGGCGGCGATGACGGTGGCGGCGGAGGCGCCGACTCCGACGAGCCGATCCCGATCGGGATCATCGCCGACCTGACCGGCGCCACCGGTGACGTCGGTGCGCCCTACAACGAGGGCATGCTGGCCTACATCGACTGGCGCAACGCCGAGGGCGGCATCGAGGGCCGCCAGATCGAGGCCGACTCCAACGACTACGCCTACGAGGTGCCGCAGGCCGAGTCGTTGTACAAGCAGTACGTCAACGACGGTGTCGTGGCGATCCAGGGCTGGGGCACCGGCGACACCGAGGCCCTGATGGTCTCGGTGGCCAACGACGAGCTGCCGTTCATGTCCGGCTCCTTCGCCGAGCCGCTGACCAACCCCGAGGAAGCGCCCTACAACTTCGTGGTCGCCCCCACCTACTCGGACCAGATGCGGGTCGCGCTGAACTGGATCAACGAGGACTCCGGCGGCGGCGCCGAGGTCGCCGTCTTCCACAACGACAGCCCGTTCGGTGAGGCACCGGTGCAGGACGGCGAGGACTGGATCAGCGAGCAGGGATACGACCTGGGGTATGCCGCCTATGCCATGCCCGGAGGGTCGGCGAACTTCGTCGGCCTGCTCTCCCAGGCCCAGCAGCAGGGAGCCAGCTACATCGTCATCCAGAACGTGGCCTCACCGGCCGCGCTGGTCGCCAAGGACATCGCCGCGCAGGGCCTGGACATGAAGATCGTCTGCCTCAACTGGTGCGCCAACGAGTTGTTCATCGAGTCCGCGGGCGCGGAGGCCGCCGAGGGTCACATCCTGATCCAGCCGTTCGCGCCGCTGACGGCGGACAAACCGGGCCACGAGCCGATCACCACCTACGCCGAGGAGAAGGGGATCGACCCGGAGAAGATCGGCACCTCCTGGATCCAGGGCTGGTATGCGATGCACGCGATGGCTGAGGGCATCGAGTACACCCTGGCCGAGGGCAACGACCTGACCGGCGCCAACATCCGGGAGTCGCTGGAGACGATGGGCCCGATCGACACCGGTGAGGTGATCGGTGGCGGCCCGTTGGAGTTCTCCGCCGAGAGCCACCGTGGCTCCACCGCCACGGGCATCTACCAGGCCCAGGACGGCGCGATGGTCGAGCTGCAGGCCGGCGCGACGCCGTGACCGCACACACCGACACCACCACCCCGGGGGCGGCCGGCGCCGCTCCCGGGGCAGGGTCCATGCTCGCCCTGAACAACGTCGAGGTCATCTACGACGACGTGATCCTGGTGCTGCGCGGTCTCTCACTGGCGGTGCCGGAGGGCAAGATCGTGGCGCTGCTGGGCTCCAACGGGGCCGGCAAGTCGACCACCCTGAAGGCCGTCTCCGGGCTGCTGCCCAGCGAGCACGGTGAGGTCACCGACGGCAGCATCACCTTCCAGGGCCAGGACATCACCACGATGGACGCCCCCGACCGGGTGCGGCTGGGGATGAGCCTGTGCATGGAGGGCCGCCACGTCTTCGAGCACCTGACCATCGCGGAGAATCTCACTGCCGGGGCCTACACCCAGAGGGGGTCGGCCGAGGAGCTGGACCTGGTCTACTCCTACTTCCCCAAGCTGGCGGACATGCGCAACCGGGTGGCCGGGTACCTCTCCGGTGGGGAGCAACAGATGCTGGCCATCGGCCGGGCGCTGATGGCCCGGCCCACGATGCTGATGCTCGACGAGCCGTCCCTAGGCCTGGCCCCGTTGCTGGTCCAGGAGATCTTCGGCTACATCAAGCGGCTCAATCAGGAGCGTGGGCTGACCGTGCTGGTCATCGAGCAGAACGCCCGCCGCGCCCTGGAGGTCGCCGACCACGGCTACATCATGGAGCAGGGACGCATCGTGCTGGAGGGAAGCGCCCGGGAGCTGCGGGAGAACCCCGACGTCAAGGAGTTCTACCTCGGTCTGGGTGAAGAGGGCGACCGCAAGAGCTACCGCGACGTCAAGCACTACAAGCGGCGCAAGCGCTGGCTGTGACAGGAGACCGGATGTCTGTTGAAGCTGCTCCCGTGGAAGCGGCCGTGCAGGCCTACCTGCAGGACCGAGGGCTGGATCAGGCGGTCGCCGACCTGATGGCCCGCGCGGCCGCGGTGCCCGGGCTGGCGCGCCGCTGCGCCGCAGCGGGGGTCGACCCAACCGAGGTGACTTCGGTCGCCGCGTTGAGCGACCTGCCGGTGCTGCCCAAGGACCAGGTGATCGCGGTGCAGGGGCAGGACCCACCCTTCGGCGGGATGCTGGCCGCCGACGCCGAGGTGGTGCGCGTCTTCCAGTCGCCCGGCCCGCTGTACGAGCCGCAACTGAGCGGGGCGGACAGCTGGCGGTGGGGCCAGGTCTTCGCCGACCTGGGCCTCGGTGAGGCGGACACGGTGCTGAACTGCTTCGGCTACCACCTGTCCCCGGCCGGGGCCATGATGGAGTCCGGCGCCCTGGCCACCGGTGCGCGGGTCGTGCCCGGAGGCATCGGCAGCCAGGACCTGCAGGTGCAGGCGATCGCCGACCTGGCGGTCACGGCATACGCCGGGCTGCCCAGTTATCTCAAGGCGCTGCTGGAGCGTTACGACAGCGCCGGACTGCCCCCGGAGCGGTGGCGGCTGCAGCGTGCACTGGTGACCGCCGAGCCGTTACCGGACTCATTGCGCGAGCTGCTGACCGCCCGGGTGCCCACCGTGCGGATGGCCTACGGCACGGGGGAGACCGGGCTGTTGGCCTACGAGAACGGCGACGGTGCTGGCCTGGTGCTGGCCGACGGTGTGCTGGTGCAGGTCTGCCAGATCGGCACCGGGGTGCCGATCACGGACCAGACCGAGGGGGAGGTGGTGGTCACGGTGCTGCGGCCGGACTACCCGTTGGTGCGTTTCGGCACCGGGGACCTGTCGGGGTGGATGGTCGGCCCGGACGGGTCACTGCGGTTGCGGGGGGTCCTCGGGCGCACCGGGGCCGCCGTCAAGGTGAAGGGCATGTTCCTGCACCCGGCGCAGATCTCTGCCGTGCTCGACGGTGAGGTCGACCTGGCCGACTACCGCTTCGTGGTGGGTCGGGTCGATCACGTGGACACGTTGCGCTGCGAGGTGGTGCCCGCACCGGGGGCCGATGCCGAGGCGTTGGTGGCCCGGCTCGGGCCCCGGGTGCGCGACGGCCTGCGGTTCCGTGCCGAGGTGGTGGCGGTGCCCGCCCTCACCGACGGCGAGGGCCCGATCCTGGACACACGCAACTGGTCCTGAGCCCGACCTGAGGACCAGTCGTGCCAGCCACCCCGGAGGCGGTCTGCCGACTCGGGGTGGCTGCCCGGCTCACCGCCAGGGGCCGAAGTCCGGGGTGCGTTTCTCCGCGAACGCGGCAGCGCCCTCCTTGGCCTCGTCGGTCTCCACGAACAGGTCCAACCCGGCGAAGGCGATGTTGCCCAGCCCCTGCATGTGGTCGCTGTCGGCGTTGAAGCTGTGCTTGAGGAAACGCAGCGCGGTGGGGGAGTAGGAGGAGATCTTGCCGGCGTACTCCCGTGCCTTGTCCATCAGCTGGTCACCGGGGACCACCTCGTTGACCAGTCCCCAGCGCTCGGCGGTCTGGGCGTCGAACAGGTCCAGCAGGAACCAGATCTGCCGGGCCCGCTTCTCGCCGACCACCCGGGCCAGGTAGGCCGAGCCGTAGCCGGCGTCGAAGGAGCCGACCCGCGGGCCGCTCTGGCCGAACCGGGCCGACTCGCTGGCCACCGTCAGATCACACAGCACGTGCAGCACGTGCCCGCCGCCGACCGCGACACCGTTGACGGCCGCGATGACCGGCTTGGGAATGTCGCGCATCGTCTGGTGCAGCTGCTGGACCTGGAACAGCCCCCACTCGGTCTCCCCGTAGCTGCCCGTCTCCGCGCGTTCCTTGACGTCGCCGCCGGCGCAGAAGGCCTTCTCCCCGGCGCCGGTGAGGATGATGCACGCCACCTGTGAGTCCGCCCAGGCGTGCTTGAAGGCCGCCAGCAGCTCGTCGATGGTGCGGCCCCGGAACGAGTTGAACCGCTCGGGTCGGTTGATCGTCACCACGGCCCAGGTCTGCTCGACCTGATAGGTGATGTCGGTGAAATCCTCGGGCTTGATCACAGAACTCTCCTCGGCATCGGTATGAATATGTTGCCATCTTGACGGTCGTCACAGAACGTGGCAAGGTCACTGCGTGTCGAGACGTGGAGATGAGCCGGTTGCGCTGGTCACCGGAGCGGGCCGGGGGATCGGCGCCGGTGTTGCCGTCGCACTGAGCCAGCAGGGGTATGCCGTCGCCCTCACCGCACGCAGCGCCGACCAGTTGCAGCAGACCGCCGCACAGTGTCCCGGCCCCACCCTGGTGCTGCCGGCCGACCAGCTGCAGCCCGGAGCCATGGACGCCCTGCTCACCCAGGTGGAGCAGGAGTGGGCTCCGCCGCAGGTGGTGGTGGCCAATGCCGGTGCGGGGGTGTCGGCATCGCTGGAGAAGACCACCGATGAGCAGTGGCAGCAGATGCTGGACCTGAACCTCACCGCGCCCTTCCGCCTGCTGCGCCGGACCCTGCCGGCGATGAAGGCGGCCGGTCACGGCCGCATTGTCGTGGTCGCCTCCGTGGCCGCCAAGGTGGGCGAGCCGTACATCAGCGCCTACACCGCCAGCAAGCACGGTGTGCTGGGGCTGGTGCGCTCGGCCGCGGCCGAGGCCGCGCGCTCCGGAGTCACCGTGAACGCGGTGTGCCCGGGCTATGTGGACACCCCGATGACCGCGACCACGGTGCAGGGCATCGTGGACAAGACCGGCCGCACGCCCGAGCAGGCGCGGGCGGCCCTGGAAGCCAAGCAACCGATCAACCGCCTGATCACCGTGGATGAGGTGGTCCAGGCTGTCCTGACCTGCGTGCACAACGGCGCCATCACCGGTCAGGGCATCAACGTCGATGGAGGAGGACTCCAGTCATGATCCAGCGTGTGAACCCGCCCGAGCTGGGCACCCCCCGAGGCTTCAGCCATGCGGTAGTCGGCGAGGGCCGGGTGGTGGCCCTGGCTGGACAGACGGCGCTGAACCCCGAGGGGCGCATCGTCGGTGACACCGTGGTGGAGCAGTTCGAGCAGGCGCTGGGCAACATGCTGGCGGCGCTGCGGGATGCTGGGGGCACACCGGCCGACATCGCCTCGCTCACCGTCTACATCGTGGACATGGACGACTACAAGTCCCGGGCCCGGGAGATCGGCGGCGTCTGGAAGCGGCTCATCGGCAGTCACTACCCCGCCATGGCGGCGGTGGGTACCCCCAGGCTGTGGGACATCGAGGCGCTCATCGAGGTGCAGGGAATGGCGATCCTGCCCAGCCAGGGCTCCGCGGACCGTTCCGCCTGACCGACACGCGCAGATTGTGTTGACTTGTAGACGAGCGACACAAAACCGGCATAAGATCACCGCTAGTTAACGCGGCGCAAGGATGCGTCGCGCGCCTGAGGAAGGTTCCACGATGACCGTTCGCCGTAGCCCACTGTTGATCGCCCTGACTGCTGCCGGCGCCCTGGCGCTGAGTGCCTGCGGCGGTGGCACCCTCGGAGGAGGAGACGACGACGCCGCGGCCGAGGGTCCGCTCAAGATCGGCCTGCTGGTGCCACAGTCCGGCGTCTACAAGAGCTTGGGCGATGACATGAAGGCCGGTTTCGAGGTCTACCTCGAGGAACACGACAACACCCTGGGTGGGGTGGAGGTCGAGGTCGTCCTCGCCGACGAGGGCGAGACGGCCGACTCCGGCAAGGCAGCCGCCGACAAACTGGTCAAGCAGGACGAGGTCGACGTCGTCACCGGCGTGGTCAGCTCTGCGGTGATGAACGGTGTCGTGGACCTGTTCGAGACCAGCAAGATCCCGCTGGTCGGCTCCAACGCCTCACCCACCACCCTGACCGATGCCGAGTACATCTGGCGCACCTCCTACGTCAACGACCAGCCCGGGGAGGCGCTCGGCGCCTACGTCGCCGAGGAGGTCGATGGCAGTGTCTACTTCCTGGCGGCCGACTACCAGGCGGGCCTGGACGAGGTGACCGGCTTCAAGCGCAGTTTCGAACCCGCCGGCGGTGAGATCGCCGATGAGGTCTACACCCCGTTCCCGGGCACCTCCAACTTCCAGCCGTTCCTGGCCAATGCCAAGTCCTCGGGCGCCGAGGCGCTGTTCAGCTTCTATGCCGGGGGCGCTGCGGTGGAGTTCGTGAAGCAGTACGAGCAGTTCGGTCTCAAGGGCGAGATCGATCACTACTCGGCAGGGTTCCTCACCGAGGGTGGGGTGCTGGACGGCCAGGGCGCCGCGGCCGAGGGCACCTACACCGCGATGAACTACAACCACGACCTGGACAACGAGCTCAACGCCGCGTTCGTGGAGGCCTACGAGGCCAAGACCGACCGCAAACCGACCACCTACGCCATGGCCTCCTACGACGCCGCCCACGTGCTTGACGTGGCGATCGAGGCCGCCGGCGGCGAGGAGGCCGACAGCGAGGCGATCAATACCGCGATTGGCCAGATCGAGCAGGTGGAGTCCCCGCGCGGCACCTGGACCTGGTCCGACATCGGCACCCCGGTGCAGACCTGGTACCTGCGCCAGGTGCAGGAGGTGGACGGCGAGCTGACCAACGTCGTGATCCAGGAACTCGGCGAGCTGTGACCGACGGAGCGCTGTGACTGGGTGGTTCAACGCCCACTTCGTCAGCATCGTCGACGGGGTGGCCTACGGTCTCCTGCTGTTCACCCTGGCAGTCGGGCTGTCGCTGGTGTTCGGCATGATGGATGTGCTGAACCTGGCGCACGGAACCCTCTACCTGGCCGGTGCCTACGCGGCCTACGCGCTGTCCGACGGCAGCTGGCTGGGGCTGCTGCTGGCCCTGGTGGTCGGCCTCGTGGTCGGGGTGCTCGGCGGCGGGTTGCTCGCCGCGGCGGTGGCCCCGCTGCAGGGGCGCGGCCATCTGGACCAGGCCGCGCTGACCCTGGGGATCTCGCTGATCGCCGCGGAGCTCATGGTGATGCTGTTCGGCGCCGAGGTGCTGCCGGCCGCACCGCCGACGGCGCTGGCCGGGTCGGTGTCGATCCTGGGGCACACCTACCCGGTCTACCGGTTGGCGTTCATCGCGGTCGCGGCACTGCTAGCCGCCCTGGTCTACCTCGCGTTCGAGCGTTCCTCGGTCGGCGCCCTGGTGCGCGCCACCGTCGCCGATCGGGACATGGTGCGGGCGATGGGGGTGGACACCCGCAAGGTGCTCTTCGGGGTCTTCGGGTTCGGTGCGGCGCTGGCCGCCGTGGGTGGTGTGCTCGGCGCCCCGATCATCGCCCCCGGCCCGGGCATCGATGAGCGGGTCCTGGTGCTCTCGCTGGTCGTGGTGGTCATCGGCGGGCTGGGGTCGATCCGCGGGGCCCTGCTCGGGGCGCTGCTGATCGGCCAGGTGCAGACGCTGGGCGTCTCCCTGGTGCCCGCCTATGCCCCCTTCCTGCTGTTCGGTGCCATGCTGCTCGTCCTCGCTCTACGGCCCCAGGGCCTGTTCGCTGCGAGGCGCGCATGAGTGCCGCGACCCAGCGCCCCCGCGCCAGCGCGACCCGAGGGACCACCACCCCGCAGCGGACCGGTCCGCCGGTGCGCCGCGTGCTGCTCATCGCCCTCATCGCGGTCGCGCTGCTGGCCGTGCCGTGGACCTTCGGTGCCTTCACGGTCAGCACCTTCACCCGCGCGATCGTCTTTGCTGTCCTGGCGATGGCGGTCAACCTGCTCACCGGAGTGGCCGGCCTGCCGACCCTCGGGCAGGCCGCATACTTCGGCGTCGGCGCCTACACCGGTGCCCTGGTCTCCATCCACTGGTCCGAGCTCGGCGTGGTCCAGCTGGTGGTGGCCACCCTGGCCGGGGTGGTGGCGGCCCTGCTGACCGGTCCGCTGGCGATCCGGGGCCGCGGGGTGGCGTTCCTGATGATCACCCTGGCCATCGGGGAGATCGGGTACAGCGCCGCGGGCCGACTCGATGCGGTGACCGGGGGCAGTGACGGGCTCAGCGGCATACCGCCGGTGGTGGTGCTGCCCGGCATGGAGGGGCTGGTGAACGAGGGCCTCATCTACTACTACGTCCTGGCCGTGGCGGTGCTGGTCTACCTGGGGGTGGCCGCCCTACTGCGCTCCCCGTTCGGGTTGACCTTGCGCGGCCTGCGGGACAACGAGGAGCGGTTGCGGGCCGTGGGGTACCGCACCGACGCCTACGCCCTGTGGGTCTATGTGTATGCCGGAGGGCTGGCCGGGTTGGCCGGGTCCCTGTGGGTCTCCTCGCAGCGCTTCGTGGCCCCGGGGGACATGGGCTTCGAGGTGGCCGCCCTGGCACTGTTGGCGGTGATCGTCGGCGGCGTGGGGTCGATGTGGGGAGCCTGCCTGGGGGCGGCGCTGGTGATCTTCACCCAGGACTACTTCGGGCAGATGGTCGCCGGGCACGCCCCCCTGCTGCTGGGTGGCCTGTTCGTGCTGGCGGTCTACCTGCTGCCCAAGGGGATCGCCGGGGGACGGGCCCAGTGGCGCTCGCTCTTCCCGAGCCTCGGCTCACGCAGCGGCACCGGGGAGGCAGGTCCATGAGCAGCACGTCCACACCGGCTCTGGCGGTCGATGGGCTGACCCGGCACTTCGGCAGCCTGCGTGCCGTGCAGCAGGTGAGCTTTGAGGTGCGGGCC
Source organism: uncultured Ornithinimicrobium sp. (assembly GCA_964450585.1). Taxonomy (GTDB): domain Bacteria; phylum Actinomycetota; class Actinomycetes; order Actinomycetales; family Dermatophilaceae; genus Ornithinicoccus. The sequence continues at coordinate 5,552 of CAYVEH010000047.1, read as the reverse complement.
GGGAGCCGGCACGCGGTGATCGGGCCCAACGGCGCCGGCAAGTCGACGCTCTTCGCGCTCATCGCCGGCGCGCTGCCGGTGACGGCCGGCCGGGTCGTCCTGCACGGCGCCGAGGTCACCTCCCTGCCGGAGCACACCCGGGCTCATCGCGGACTGGTCCGCACCTTCCAGCACTCCTCGCTGTTCCTGTCGGCCACCGCGCGGGAGAACGTCCTGCTGGCAGTGCACCGACGGCACGGCGTGCAGGGCCGCCCCTGGCGTGCGGTCTCCCGGCGCCGGGCGCTGCTGGAGGAGGCCGACGAGGTGCTGGGCCAGCTGCGGCTCCTGGACCGTGCGGGCGCCACCGCAGGGGCGCTGTCCCACGGGGAGCGCCGGCAACTGGAGGTCGCTGTGGCGCTGGCCACCTCGCCCTCGGTGCTGCTGCTGGATGAGCCCGCCGCGGGGATGTCACCGGCGGACACCCAGGCCTTCCAGGAGGTCATCCAAGGGCTGCCGGCCGACATCACGGTGCTGCTGGTCGAGCACGACCTGGACCTGGTCTTCGGCGTCGCGGACCAGGTGACGGTGCTGCACCTGGGTGAGCACCTACTGACCGGGCAGCCGGAGCAGGTGCGGGCCAGCGACGAGGTGCAGCAGGCCTACCTGGGGGCCGAGGACACCTCGGACCTGTTTGTGGAGGACGGATCATGACCGACCACCAGGGAACTCCGGCCAGCCTCGCCGAGCCGATCTTGCAGACCACCGGTCTGGTCTCCGGCTATGACGGGTCGCGGGTGCTGCACCAGGTCGATGTCGCCGTTCCCGAAGGGGGCGTGCTGGCCCTGCTCGGTCGCAACGGCGTGGGCAAGTCGACCCTGGTCAACACGATCATGGGCCTGGTGCGCCCGATGGCCGGCTCGGTGCGCGTCGCTGGCCAGGAGGTGGCCGGTGCCCGACCCGATGTCATTGCCCGCCTGGGGGTTGGGCTGGTGCCGCAGGGGCGGCGGGTCTTTGCGCCGCTGACGGTCGCCGAGCACCTGGAGATCTCCGACCGGCTCGGTCGCTCCGGGGAGTGGACCCGCCAGCGGGTCATCGAGCTGCTGCCGCGGCTGGGCGAGCGACTGGGCCACCGCGGTGACCAGCTCTCCGGTGGTGAGCAGCAGATGCTTGCCATCGCCCGGGCGTTGTTGACCAACCCGACCGTGCTGCTGCTGGACGAGCCCTCCGACGGGCTGGCGCCGGCGGTGGTGCACCAGGTCGGGAAGGTGGTGCGCGAGGTCTGCGCGGCCGGGGTGTCAGCGCTCATCGTGGAGCAGAACCTGCGGCTGGCGCTCTCGGTGGCCGACCGCGTGGTGGTCATGCAGAAGGGGTCGGTGCACTGGGACGTCCCGGTCGCGGAGTTCCGGCGCAACCGGGCCCGGGCCGAGGAGCTCCTGGGCATCTGAGCCCCGGTCGGGCCGACGCCGACCCAGCCCGCGGTCCCGAGCCCCGCTCCGGTGGGCTGCCGGGCGCCGGGGCGAGGCTCAGCGGGCCTGGTCCACGAAGCGATGCGAGGGCTTCTCCAGGCGTCGCTGGAGGGCGAAGAACAGATCCGCCGCCTGGGTCCCGGACCAGTCGCGGGGGAGGAGTTCGGGGGCCAGACCGGGGTCCAGGTAGGGCAGTCGGCGCCAGGCCGTCAGCACCCGCACGTAGTCGGCGAACGCCTCCTGCGGGTCGTCCTTGCTCCGCCCGGCCCGCCAGGTCGCCAGCACCGGGGCGTAGTCGGTGACGAATTGCTGGTACAGGGCATCCAACCCGTCCAGGTCCCACCAGCTGGCCACCTGCTCGGCAGCCGGTGAGAACCCCAGGTAACTGGCCTCGAACAGGTCCACGTACTCGGCCAGCTGCTCGCGCAGCAGCACATCCCTGGCCTCGGTGTGCAGGTGCGCGGGGGCGATCCAGACTCCCGGCCCGACCGACCCGAAGCCGAGCCAGGCCAGTCGGGAGCGCAGCGTGTGACGGCGGCGGCGCTCGGACTCCGGGACGCTGAACACCGCCAGGATCCACCCCTCGTCCAGGGTCGCGCGGCGTCGTCGGAAGATGCGCCGGTCCCCGGCGTCCAGGATCTCCCGGGCGTGCGGGGAGAGCGCGTAGCCGGCCCGGCCGTCCACCCGCTCGGACTCCAGGATCCCGCGGCGCTTGAGCCGGGAGATGGCCGAGCGCACCGCCGACTCCTCCACGCCCAGCGCTGCCATGAGACGGATCAGGGCGCTGACACTGAGCCATCCACCCACCTCGCGGGCATACAGGCCGTAGATGGTCACGATCAGTGCGCGTAGCCCGGAGTCGACGCCAGCGCCTCCGGAGGGCCGTCCTGCGCGCTGATCTTTCGAGTTTCCTGATGTTGCATGCTTGACTGTCGTCACATAACTAACATACTGGGAACTGCCCAGGCGCCGTACTCGGAGGTGCCGTGACGAGAGGTCCCGTGATGCCGGACAGTGAGTTCTCCGCGACTGCGCACGTCGACACCTTCTGCCGAGACAACCTGCCACCGCGCGAGTTGTGGCCAGAGTTCCTGTTCGACGTTCCGGAGGTCCACTACCCGGACCGGCTGAACGTCGCCAGCGTCCTGCTCGATGACGTCATCGGTGCCGACGGTGCTGGCGCCGACCGGCTCTGCGTGCTGGCCCCGGACGGCACCCGCTGGACCTACGGTCAGGTTCGGGAACGGGCCAACCAGTTGGCGCACGTGCTGGTCGATGACCTCGGGCTGGTGCCGGGCAACCGGGTGCTGCTGCGGGGTCCGAACAACCCCTGGCTGGTGGCGGCCTGGTTCGCGGTCCTGAAGGCCGGCGGGGTGGTGGTGCCCACGATGCCGATGCTGCGCCCCCGTGAGCTGGCCACCATCGGCGAGATCGGCGCCTTCGACATCGCGCTGTGTGACAACCGGTTCACCGAGGACCTGTTGGCCGCGAACATCCCCGGGCTGCGCACCCTCACCTACGGCGGCACGGGTGGCACGTCGGCAGGGTCGAGGCCGGGCGGGAGCACCCTGCCGGACATCACCACGATGGCCGCGGACCGGCCGACCACCTTCGAGGACGTGGACACTGCGGCCGACGACGTCTCGATGCTGGCCTTCACCTCCGGCACGACCGGCCGGCCCAAGGCCACGATGCACTTCCACCGCGACATCCTGGCCAACGCGGACACCTTCTCCCGCTATGTCCTGCGACCGGCGCCCGACGACCTGTTCATCGGCACACCACCCATCGCCTTCACCTTCGGCCTGGGGGGCCTGGTCGTCTTCCCGCTGCGGGTTGGAGCGGCCACGCTGCTGGTGGAGAAGGCCACGCCGGACCAGCTTGCTGACCTGATCGCCGAGCACCAGGCCACCATCTGCTTCACCGCCCCCACCGCTTACAAGGCGATGCTGGCCGGGGGTCGGGCCGGTGCCCTGCAGAGCCTGCGCCGCGCGGTCTCCGCCGGCGAGCACCTCCCACGACCGACCTGGGAGGCCTTCCACGAGCAGACCGGACTCAAGCTCATCGACGGCATCGGCTCCACCGAGATGCTGCACATCTTCATCTCGGCCGCGGACGACGACATCAGACCCGGCTCCACCGGTCTGCCAGTGCCCGGCTACCAGGCCAAGATCGTGGACAAAGCCGGGCGTGATGCCCCGGACGGCACCCCCGGTCGGCTCGCCGTCAAGGGCCCGACCGGCTGCCGCTACCTGGCGGATGAGCGGCAGACCGTCTACGTCCATGATGGCTGGAACCTCACCGGCGACACCTTCATCCGGGACGAGGACGGCTACTTCTGGTACCAGGCCCGCTCCGACGACATGATCATCAGCTCCGGCTACAACATCTCGGCCACCGAGGTGGAGGAGGCGCTGGCCTCCCACCCTGCCGTGATGGAGGTCGCTGTGGTCGCGGCTCCCAGCGAGGAGCGGGGCCACATCGTCAAGGCGTATGTCGTGCCGAGCCAGGGGCGGGAGAGGCTGGCCAGCCAGGACGGTCAGGGCGAGGCGAGTCTGCGCACGGAGTTGCAGGACCACGTCAAGGCCCAGATCGCTCCGTACAAGTACCCCCGCGAGATCGAGTTCGTGGACGCCCTGCCCCGCACCTCGACCGGCAAGGTGCAGCGGTTCCGGCTGCGGCAGGAGGCGGCTGCGGCCGCGCCGGGTGAGCCGTGAACCAGGCACCCCGGGGCACCATCACCCGGGTCGTCGACTGGTGCGACACCGATGCTGCCGGGCACTACCACCACTCCAGCGTGATCCGCTGGGCCGAGGCCGCCGAGGCCCAGCTGTTGCTGGAGGTGGGGATGCCCGGACTCGTCGGTGAGGTGCCCCGCGTGCGGTACGAGGTCGACTACCTGGACCGGCTGTGGTTCCGCGACGAGGTCAGCACCACCCTGTGGGTGGAGTCGATGGGCCGCACCTCCCTGACCTACCTCTTCGAGGTGACCGGCCCGCGGGGCCCGGCCGCGCGCGGCCGGATGATCTGCGTCAATGTCGGTGGCCGCTCCGGTGCGGGGCCGGATGCAGGGGAGGGGCCGCCGGCCACGCCCTGGTCAGAGCGGGTTCGGGCGGCGCTGGCGCCGTAGGCCGCTGCGCTCAGCCGCAGCCGCAGGCGGCGCCCGGGCCGTCAGCTGCTGCGCTCAGCCGCCGCAGCCGCAGGCGCCGGAGCCACAGCCACCGGCGGTCGCTGGCTCGGGCTCCGGGGTGGTCCCGGGTGCCGGTGCGGCCTCGTTCTCCGGGGCCGCGGCGCCACCGCCGCAGCCACACCCACCGCAGCCACACCCGCCGCCACCAGCGGTGTTGCCCTGGTCCTCCCAGGCGTAACGGATCGCGTTCAGCATGATCTCGGGCGGCTGGGCGCCGGGCAACCCGAACTTCTGGTCGAGCACGAACGTCGGCACCGAGGTGATCCCGATCTGGTGAGCCACGGCGATGTCGTTGCGGACCTCGGGGCCGAAGGAGTCGCTGTCCAGGACACCGCGGACCTCCTCGGCGTCCAGGCCGGCCTCGACGGCCAGCTCGAGCAGGACCTGCCGGTCACCGATCGAGGCGCCCTCGGAGTACCAGGCGCGCATGATCCGGTCGGTGACCTTCTCCTCGGCGTCCTGGAAACGGGCGAAGTGGATGAGCCGGTGGGCGTCGTAGGAGTTGCCGCCGACGGTCTGCTCCCACTGGTAGTCCAGGCCGACTGCGGCGGCATCGGCCGCGAGCTTTTGCTGGGAGGCGTTCGCCTCCTCGAGGGCGAGGCCATACTTCTCCGCGACGCGCTCGACGTTGCTGCCCTCGACCCGCTCCGGGGCCTCGGGGTCGAGCTGGAAGCTGTGCCAGATCACCGACACGTCGTCGGCGTGCTCGAACTGCTCCAGGGCGAGCTGTAGGTAGCGCCGCCCGAGGTGGCAGAAGGGGCAGAGGATGTCGGACCAGACGTCGATACGCACCCCTTGACCGTACGCGCCCGAGGCGGTTGGTCGGAAATGCGCCCGCTGACCACGTCCCGCCGGGCGGGCGACCGGGTCGGCCGGTGCTACAGCGGCATGAACCGCCCGCCGTTGACATCCAGCAC